>JBOGFC010000082.1:0-24156 GCA_050742155.1 Acidimicrobiia bacterium | reverse complement strand
CGTACACGTCGAGCAGGGCCGGAGGAGCCAGGCGGCGAATGCGCACCACCTTGGCCGACGCCTTCCCTCCCCGCCGCCGGGCCTCCCGACGTTCCTCGACTCGCTGCGGGTCATGCGTGAAGTCAGTAGCCGCTCGCCCCGACGATGGAGGCTCCGCATCCCTCCCCGTCAGTTCGGGTTCCCCGGCACTTCGGACCGCTCCCTCCAGCTCCGAAGCGGGCTCCATTGCTCATCGGGTGGGAAGCTTCGTCACTTCACGCTCGGCGGCCAAGGGGAAGCGTCGCCACTGGCGCTGCTGCTCCTCGGCGATCGGCCCGCTCGGCTCCGGGAACCGGCGGGCGGCTCCAACGTACTGCCGCCAGTACCGCATCGCCGGGAAGGGGCCTCGGCCCCAGGTCCTCGCCATCAGAACCTCCTCGTACTCGCGGCGGCCTTGGGCATGGTCAAGCTCGGAGCGGGATGGAGCACCGGCGACTGGCCCAGCTCGACCGCCTCCACGAGCTGAGCTACATCGAACCGCGTGCGACTGGCGGGCGCCCCCGATCCCTGGTCGGCGATCCTCGCCTCCGAGACGGCCCGGCCCAGCTCGGCCAGCTCCTCGGCGAGGGGCCGCAGCTTCTCGATGGTCGCTCGTGCCTCAGCCGCCAGCTCCTCCTCCCGCCGAGCGGCTCGTTCCTCGATCTCGTCTCGGTGGCAGGCCAGGATGGCCTTCCTCTGCTCCCTGAGCTGGCGGCGCCGCTCCAGGTAGTGCGCGGCCTGATCCGGCTCGGCCGGTGGAGGCTCGGGAGGTGGGGGAACCTCATCGCCCCGCTGGTAGGCGGCCGACCGCTCCTCTCGCCAGGCGGCCATCCGCTCCTCGTACGCCTCCTGCTCTCGGGCCTTGCGCTTGTGGAAGCGCGCAGCGGCCTCCTCCATCTTCGCCAGCTCCTCCCGCCAATCGCGTAGATGCTCGGCAATGATCGGGTGCTCACTCATGCAGCCTCCCCTCCGAACAGCTCCTCAGCCTTCCGCTTCCCGGCCTCGTACTGCTGGCGGTCGCCAGCGGGTTTCAGCAGTCGTCGGCGGTCCGAGGCGGGAAGCTCGGCCCACGCCCGGCGGATTAACCGGCGGGCCTCGGCCTTCAGCTCCCGGCGGAGGCGCTCGACCAGCTCAATGATCTCATCGTCCATATCTCTCCTCTCTGACTGGCCGAAACCCCTTGTGCCGTAAGGGATTTCGGCGGCTTCGGTTCCGTTCGATCCCGGTAGCGTTCGGTAGCAGGACGGCCGAAACCGCAAGCAGGGAGCCGCTTTTCGGCGAAACAGTGGATTGGGAATCCGCCGCTGACCGGCCGCCTATAAGGAGGGCGGCGGGCTGGCTGTCCCAGCCGCCTCTCCTTCTTATAAGGGACACTGGGACACCCTTCTGAGCAGGGATTTTGTGCTCTTGGGACAGTCGAAGTGTCCCAAGACCCGTTTTCCCTGCTCAATGGCCTGGGACAGTTCCGTGGGACACTGGGACACCTTCACCCGAACAGCTCCTCCCACTCTGCCCGGTGTGCGTCGAGCGCTCGCTGGACGGATGACTTCGACGCCCCCAAGGCCGAGGCGAGGCCACGCATCGACGGCCTCCCGTCGGCGGTCTCCAGGAACTCGACGATCCGGCCCCAAAGCGCCTCGCCCGAGGCGGCGGCCGCAGTCCACGGCCACTCCCCACCACGAATGAGCACGGCCGGCCACTCCCTCTCATCACGGGCTCCCCGCCAGTGGGTGACGACTCCATGAGGAGAGAGGTTCAACCCAAAATCGGGCCACCGGCTCCAAAGTGAGGCACCGTACGGGCGGCGTGGCCGGGCTCCAACGCTGCTCCCGTAGGGCTGGTGGGCCTCGATCAAAACGGTTTACCCGAACTCCACCCGGAACCGGTCGAGAAGTCCGGCTACGCGCCGAGCCACTTCTTCCGAAGTTGGATCACCTCCGGCCAGCTTGTACAGCGGACCGCAAATCAGCACGTCCGGCCCGTTGACCGCCACCCGTTCGGCCAGCCACTCGGCGTCGGGCCGGTGGAGTACGTCTACGCCTTCGGACCGCACCACGGGCACGACGTAGCGCGGATCGAGACGGTTCCCGGCTTGGACGCGCAGCGGTCGTAGCTGGCGGCGGACGTGCCGGGCGGAATTCTCCAGGTCGATCAGGAGCACCCGCACCGGGTCGATGGGCGCCAAGCTGAACGGGTGTATACCGGTGGCGAGCTGAACGGCGAGCTGGAGCAGGAGGGTGGATTTTCCGGCCCCCTCCGGCCCGGTCAGGATCAGCCGCTCGCCCCGATCCAGCAGACCGGGCACCAGCCAAGCGCGATCCGGCTCCCCAGCCGCCAGGACCTCGTCAATGTCCGGGTCTCGTCCCTGTAGCTCGTCGAGCATCCGGCCCTCCTCCTCGGGGCTCAGCACACGAAGCGCTGGCGCGGCGTAGGGCTTGGGTGGCTCGGCCTCCTCCACGGCCCGGCGGGCCAGCTCCAGCTCGGTAGGGAAGATGAGCGCGTCGGGGTGAGGCGGCCAGCCGGGCGGTGGGCTTTCCCCTTCGTACACGACCTCGGCCCCCAGCTCCTCGGCCAGCAGGCGCTCGGCCTCCGACTCGGGCCAGCTCATTTCGCCGGAGGTTCGTCGGCCTGGCCGTTTGGCTCGCTGTTCAAGCCGAGAGCCTCAAAGAGTGGAAGCTTCGGCACGAGGATGCGGCGGCCGCACCGAAGTATGGGGACCGGGAACTCACCACGGCTGATCGATTCATACGCTGCGTTACGGGACACGCCGAGCAAGCGAGCCGCAGACTCGACGCTCAGCGTGGCCGCCTGGTCAGCCATCCTCGCCGTCCGCCTCGATGAGCGCGGCCATGCGCCGAGCCGACATGCCTAAGGCTCTGGCGAGGGCTACAACTGTTCCCCGGCGTGGCTCGCTCAAGCCGCGCTCGACCCGGCTGACGGTGGCCGGGTCAACGTCGGCCAGGAAGGCCACAGCCTCCAGGCTGAGGCCCTTGGACTTCCGCAGGGTTCGCAAAGCTGTCATGCTCCTCCCTCTTGCGTTTCGCTGGACTGTCGAGCCCACAGCATAGCCGTCGCGGGCTGAGATTGCTATTTGCTTTACAGTCCATCGAAAGGTACCCTGAGCAGGACAAACCGCCCCAGCGTGCAAAGGAGGAGGGATGCCAGCGACCCCGAAGCGGGCGGGCAAGAAACCTCGTGGAGACAGCCGTTTCCCCTCGGACGTGCTGGCCGTCAACGTGCGGTCAGTCCGGTCCCTCCGTCGGCTGACTCAAACGGACCTGGCGGAGCGGATGGTCGATCTCGGCTGGGAGAAGTGGTCACGAGCAGCCGTAAGCGAGGTTGAGCGCTCCGGCCGGTCGGTCACCGTCGATGAGCTGTTCGCCCTGGCCGCTGCCCTGGAGACCACCGTGGCCGTTCTGCTCGACCCGATGGGTATCGAGGGGCGGCCGAGTCCCGGCGTGGACTTCGGAGGGCCGGAAGCCATCCCGGCGGTGCTCGCCCGAGACATGGTGCGGGCCAGGGAGCCCGCCGTCCTCATCGAGTGGGACGGCAACCGGGCGCTCCGCACGATCCTCGTGACCATGGCCCCCGGTAAGGAACTCGACGCACAAGAGACCGCAGAAGCGCTGCGGCAGTACGGGAAGGAGGAAGCATGAGCAAGCCACGAGGATGCGTCACCCGCCGAGGAGGCTCCTGGGTGGTGATCGTCTCGGAGACGGACCCGGAGACCGGGAAGCGCCGACGGCGCTACCACTCCGGCTACCGGACCAAGAAGGAGGCTGAGCAGGCCCGCACCGAGATGCTGGGCCGCATGGACAGGGGCACCTACGTGCGGCCGATGAGCCTGACCGTGGGGCAGTTCCTCACCGAGCGCTGGCTCCCGGCCATCGAGTCCACGGTGCGCCTCTCCACGTTCCGGCGCTACGAGACGGACTGCCGTATCTACCTACTCCCCCGGATCGGCAAGCTCCCCCTCCAGTCCCTCCAGCCGGACACCCTCAACCGGCTGTACGGGAAGCTCCAGCGGGAAGGTGGGTGGGGCGGCCGCAGCCTCTCGGCCCGGACGGTGCGGCACTGCCACCGAACCATCCGCAAAGCCCTCCAGGACGCCCTCAGGTGGGGCTACGTGACTCGCAACGTGGCCGATGCGACCAACCCTCCCGGCGACAGCGACAAGCCGGAGATGAGGGTCTGGAGCGCCGCCGAGCTGCGCCGCTTCCTGGGCCACGTGGCCGACGACCGGCTCCGGGTCATGTGGCTCACCTTCGCCTCCACCGGCATGCGGCGGGGCGAAGTGCTCGGGCTGCGCTGGGGAGACGTTGACCTGGAAGCGGGACGGCTGGCGATCCGCCAGACCCTGCTCGCCATCCGTCACGTCCTCAGCTACTCCGAGCCCAAGACCAAGCGGGGGCGGCGGCTGGTCTCTCTCGATCCGGTCACCTGGTCGGCGCTGCGCGACCACCGGAAGGCGCAGATCGAGGAGCGGCTACGGGCCGGGTCGGCCTGGGTGGACTCCGGGCTGGTCTTCACCAATGAGATCGGCGAGCCGATCCACCCGGACCGAGTTACCAAACTGTTCGGCCGTCTCGCCTCCCAGGCTGGACTCCCGCGCATCCGGCTGCACGATCTCAGGCACGGCTGGGCCACCCTGGCTTTCGAGGCCGGGGAGCACCCGAAGGCGGTCAGCGAGCAGTTGGGGCACTCCACCGTTTCGCTGACCCTCGACACCTACACCCATGCCATCCCGGCCATGCAGCAGGAGATGGCGGAGCGGGTCGCACGGCTGATCCACGGCCAGTAGATCGGAAGGGCTTCGGTAGCATTTGGGTAGTACCGAGGCCCTTCCTGGCGTCTCGACCCGCTTCCGAACCTGGCCGAAATGCCTTACGGGGAAAGGAAACTCGGGAGGCTCCGCCAAATCGAGGCCCTCCTGCCACCGGCAACTGAGCCACTCACCTGACTGCCTTCACATGGCAGGCAGCTAAACCCCCTAGCCCTTCAGGTTGACCCTCACTCCACCAGAAAAGGCGGAGTCGTGAAGCTCAGCCTGCGCGATCTCTGCATCTAGTGGCACGTCAAAGACCACCTTGGCCTCAACCTGGTTGCCTGGGTTGATTTCGGTGCCGAATGCATCGCCCTCCGGATCAAGTGCGAACGTGGCCTCGCTGTCCGCCGAAAATTCCCGCTCCTGGGAATCGAAGAGTTTCTGGTTATCTGCAAAGAGGAACTGCGGCTCGTTGCCAGTGTTCTCGACCGTCATCGTCAGGATGCAGAACTGGCCCTGCGGCTCCTCCCTGAAGAATTCCTCACCGACCTCGGTAACGCCGCAGTCGAAGTCAGTCACCGTGAAGGTGAACTTCCCATCGACAACCGGATCGCCGATACCCGCCTCGGCTGAGGCTTGGGTGGTAGCTGAAGCCTGGGTAGTTTCTGTCGCCACGCTTGTAGCCGTCGTGGGCTGAGCGCCTGCTTGCTCGGTTGGGCTCTCCGGCACCCCGCCGCCGCCAGCCAGCGAAACGATGATGATCAGCAGGATGACGGCCAGCGGGATCAGGAAGCGCTTCTTCTTGTACCACGGCCGTGCGGCCTTGGCCCGAGCCTTGGCAGCGGCCGCTTCTGCCTTCGCCTCCCGCTGTGCCTGTCGCCCGCTGGTCTGAGGTTCCTCAGTCATTCCCCACCGCCTGCTCAGCCTACATTCTCAGCCTCGGTGGGAACCCGCGTAAAGGAGTATTTCCGGAGTGGACGCATGGCCTAGTCCCTTCGGTAGCAGTTGGGTAGCACCGAGGCCCTTCCTGGCGTCTCGACCCGCTTCCGAACCTGGCCGAAATGCCTTACGGGGAAAGGAAACTCGGGAGGCTCCGGGGGCGGGATTCGAACCCGCAACCAATGGATTAACAGTCCACTGCTCTGCCGGTTGAGCTACCCCGGAACGGCCGGGGGATGGTACCACGAGGGATCTGGCACAATGCCCCGGTCAAAGGAGGAAGACATGTTCAGATTTGGGCTGCTGCTCGGCTTCGGTATCGGCTACGTCCTCGGGACCAAGGCCGGCCGGGAGCGCTATCACGAGCTCATCAGTGTTTACCAACGCATCACCGGCGACCAGCGATTCCAAGACGTGATGGAAAAGGGCAAGGCGGTGGTGGACCTCTCCGCCGAACGGGCCCGGGAAGCCATGAGCGAGGGGGTCTCGGCCGCCTCGCAGAAGGTCCGGGACATGCGCGGCGACGGGGCGCAAGAGACTTTGTAAGACCCCCTCCCCAACCCTCCCCCAGAGGGGAGGGAGAGAGAGCAACCTCCCCCGGAGAGGGAGGGAAAGAGAGCAACCCGCTCCCGGAGGGGGAGGAAGAGAGAGCAACCTCCCCCGGAGGGGGGAGGGAATGGAATCCCTAGCCCTCTTCCAGGAAGCCCTCGAAGCGCTTCGACCGCGTCGGGTGTCGGAGCTTGGCGAGCGCTTTGGTCTCCAGCTGGCGGATCCGCTCCCGGGTCACCTTGAAGTGGGCCCCTACCTCCTCCAGCGTCCGCACCTTGCCGTCTTCCAGCCCGAAGCGCATGATGATCACTTGTCGCTCCCGCTCGTTGAGCTCCTCCAGGGCGTGGGAGAGGTATTGCTGAAGCAGCGAGAAGGAGGCCGCTTCCACGGGCACCACCGCCTCCCGGTCCTCGACAAAATCGCCGAGAGTGGAGTCATCCTCCTCCCCGAGAGGGGTCTCCAGTGACAACGGGTCCTGGGCGATGAGGCGGAGCTCGCTGACACGCTGCGGTTCCACCTGGAGCTCGGCGGCGATCTCGCCGATGGTGGGCTCCCGGCCCAGCTCCTGGACCAGGCTCCGCTGAGTGTGGGCCAACTTGTTGATCGTCTCCACCATGTGGACCGGCACCCGAATGGTGCGGGCCTGGTCGGCCAGGGCCCTGGCCACCGCCTGACGGATCCACCAGGTGGCATAGGTGGAGAACTTGAAGCCCTTGCGGTAGTCGAACTTCTCCACCGCCCGCATCAGCCCCAGGTTGCCCTCCTGGACCAGATCGAGGAGCGGCATGCCCCGTCCCACGTACTTCTTGGCGATGGACACCACCAGTCGCAAGTTGGACTCCACCAGACGCTCCCGGGCCCGATCCCCGGCCCGGACAGCCCGCTCCAGGATGGCCGCGTCCTCCGGGAGGAGCTGGTGGCCGTTCCCGACCAGCTGAACGGAGGCCCGGCGCCCGGCCTCCAGGTGCATGGCCAGCTCCACCTCCTCCTGGGGGGAGAGGAGCGGCACCCGCCCGATCTCCTGCAGGTACATGCGCACCGCATCAGAGACGGACAGCTCGTCGTGTCCGAGCGCCGGGGGGGACGCCTCCGGACTGTCCTCCCTGACCACCACCCGGGCCCGGCGAAGGGCGTCGAAGACCTCGTCGAAGGCGTCGGGGGGGGCCTCGGCCTCCTCCAGCTCCTGCTGCACCTCGCCCATGGTGAGGAAGCCGCGCTGGCGCCCGCGCTGCAAGAGCTCGTCGATGATGGCACGGATGTCTTCGTTCACCTGGCCGTCCGGCGCTTGGCCTGCTCCAAACTTACCAACTCGGCGAGCAGCTCGGAATGGGTCTCGGGCTCCCCCTCCGCCTCGAGGGAGGCGAGCGCCCGGCGCAGCTCCTCGATGCGGCGCTCGAAGGCCCAGCCCTGCAGGCGGGCGGCCAGCTCGGCCGGCTCCTCCAAGGGGCGCTCCTCGAGAGCCAGGCCCCGCAGCATGGCGGCCACCTCGCCGCGATCTTCTCCGAGCAGGGCGCCCAGGTCGGGCGGCTCCCCGGCCGGCAGGGCCAGGATCTCGGGAGCGAGCAGCTCGAAGGCCCGGCGGTGGTCCTCATGAGTGAGGAACTCTGCTTCCACCTTGATCTCCCGCAGCCCGGCGTGATTGGCGAGGAGGAGGCGTAGGAGTTCCCGTTCCGCCTTCTGCTGGCCGCTCAAGTGCGGCCGCGCGGGCCGAAGCGGCTGGGCCGGTCGCTCCCTGTGCGCTCGCCTGGCCGCCTCCTCCACCGCCGCCAAGACCGCCCCCAGCTCCACTCCGGTGCGGCGGGAGAGGAAGGCGCCATATTCGTGGCGGACCAGCGAGTCGGGGTGGCGGGCTACCAGCGGGGCGGTGGCCCGCACGGCCCTGCCCCGCGCCTCCGGCTCGTCGAGATTGAAGCGGCGTAGTTCTTCTTCGAGGCGGAACTGGATGAGGGACACAGACTCCTCCACCAGCTTGCGCAGGATGGCTGCCTCACCGGCCTGCACCAGATCGGCCGGGTCCTTGCCCTCGGGAAGCAGGGAGACCCGCAGGTCCAGGTCCCCCGGCACGGTCAGATCGAATCCCCGCAGCGAGGCGCCGGCCCCGGCCCGATCGGCATCGAACGCCAGCACCACCCGCTCGGTGAAGCGCCGCAGCAGGTCGAAGTGGCCCGCTCCCAGTGCGGTGCCGCAGGTGGCCACCGCCACCGGCAGCCCGGCCTGGTGCAGGGCGATCACATCGGTGTAGCCCTCCACGACCACCGCGTATCCGGCGCGGACGATGTCGGCCTTGGCCCACTGCAGGCCGTACAGCAGGCGGGACTTGGAGTAGAGGCGAGTCTCCGGCGAGTTGACGTACTTGGCCCCCTCCCCTTCGAGCAGGCGGCCGCCGAACCCCACCGGGTCGCCCCGCAGGTCGTGGATGGGGAACATGAGGCGGCCCCGGAACCGGTCCACCAGTCGCCCATGCCGGCTGCGGACGGCCAGGCCGGCCCCCACCACCACCTTCTCGGACAGCCCGCCGGCCCGCAGGTGCGACACCAGGGCGTCCCACTCACCGGGGGCGTAACCGAGCTGGAACCGCTCGACGATCTCGGCGTCATACCCTCGGCCGCGCAGGTAGGCGCGGGCCCGGCCGGAGTCCGGGGCCTTGAGGAGCCGGCGATGGTAGAAGTCCACCGACCGCTCGACCGCCTCCACCAAGGGCTCTCGCTCCCCCCGCTTCCGGGCCGCCTTGGGGTCGGGGCGGAGCTCGATGCCGGCGCGTCGGGCCAACTGCTCGAGCGCCTCGGTGAAGTTGAGCCCTTGGCTGTCCTGCACGAACGCGAACAGGTCCCCGCTTGCCTGGCACCCGAAGCAATACCACAGGGACCGGGCGGCGTCGATGGAGAGCGAGGGGGTCTTCTCCTGGTGAAAGGGGCAGATAGCCATGGCCCTCCGGCCCCGCCTCTTGACCGTGGTGACTTCCTCGACGAGCTGGACCAAGTCGGTGGCGGCCCGTACCCGCTCGATGTCATCCCGCTGGTAGGCCATCGTCGGCGGAGTGTACCGGAGGGCTCTCCCCCTCCCAGATCAGAGGATGGTCTCGAAGCGCTTCCGCAGATGCTCGACCAGCCCCTCGATGGGGACCCGGTCCTGCTCCATCGTGTCCCGGTCCCGGACGGTGACGGCCTGGTCCTCGAGGGTCTCGAAGTCGACGGTCAGGCAATAGGGAGTGCCGATCTCGTCCTGGCGGCGGTAGCGGCGGCCGATGGACTGGGTCACGTCGAGCTCGGTCATCCACTGCGGCCGCACCAGCTCGACCACCCGCTCGGCCACCGGGACCAGGTCCTGGTGCTTGGAGAGGGGCAGGACCGCCACCTTGTACGGGGCCAGCCGGGGATGGAGCCGCAGCACCACCCGCTTCTCCCCCCGCACCTCTTCCTCGTGATAGGCGTCGAGCAGGAAGGCCAGTGCCGAGCGGTCCACCCCGGCGGCCGGCTCGATCACGTGGGGGAAGTACCTCTCGTCCCTCTCCATGTCGAAGTAGCGCAGGTCCTGGCCGCTGGTCTCGGCGTGGGCCCGCAGGTCGTAGTCGGTGCGGTTGGCGATCCCCTCCAGCTCGCCCCAGCCCCAGGGGAAGCGGTACTCCACGTCCGAGCAGGAAGCCGCATAGTGGGCCAGCTCGTCGGATCCGTGCGGCCGGAGACGGAGGTTGTCCTCCCGCAGTCCCAGGTCCAGATACCAGCGGAAGCGCTCCTCCCGCCAGAACTCGAACCACCGCTCGGCCTCCTCGGGGTGACAGAAGAACTCCATCTCCATCTGCTCGAACTCCCGGGTGCGAAAGATGAACTGGCCGGGCGTGATCTCGTTCCGGAACGACTTTCCCACCTGGGCGATCCCGAAGGGGAGCTTCCGGCGACTGGTGGTCTGCACCGCCGCCCAGTTGATGAAGATCCCCTGGGCGGTCTCAGGACGCAGGTAGACCAAGGCGGACTCGTCTTCCACCGGCCCCGAGTAGGTCTTGAACATGAGGTTGAACTGCCGGGCATCGGTGAAGGTGCCCGCCTGCCCGCAGCTCGGGCAGCGGTCCGGGTCGGCCAGGTGACCCTGGTGGAAGCGGCTGTGGCAGTTGCGGCACTCCACCAGCAGGTCGGCGAAGGAGCTTTCGTGCCCGGAAGCCACCCACACCTGGCGGGCCTGGATCACCGCCGTGTCGATCCCCACCACGTCAGCGCGCAGCTGCACCATGGAGCGCCACCAGGCGTCCCGGATGTTGCGCTTCAGCTCGGTCCCGAGCGGCCCGTAGTCGTAAGAGGAGCGCAGGCCGCCGTAGATCTCCGAGGACGGGAAGACAAAGCCCCTCCGCTTGGCCAGGTTGGCGATGGTGTCCAGGGAGACGGTCATGGCCCGACGAAGGATAACCCCGTCCCTAGCCCTCCCCGGGAGGGGGAGGGGACAGACCTCCGAAGCGCCGCCCCCGGCCCTGATACTCGGCGATGCAGGCGGCCAGGTGCTCCCGGCGGAAGTCGGGCCACAGCACCGGGGTGAAGACCAGCTCGCTGTAGGCGGCCTGCCAGAGCAGGAAATTGGAGAGCCGCAGCTCGCCGCTGGTGCGGATGATCAGGTCGGGGTCGGGCATGTGTGGCAGGTAGAGGTGGGCCGCCAGATGCTCGGGCCCCACCTCCTCGGGATCCAGGCTTCCCTCGGCGGAGGCCCGGGCGATGGCCCGGGCGGCGCCGCCCAGCTCGGCCCGGGACCCGTAGTTGAAGGCAAGCACCAGATGCAGCTTGTCGTTCCCCTCGGTCATGGCCTGGGTCTCCGCCATGCGTTCCCGGTTACGCCCCGGCACACGGGGATCATCCAGGGCCCCGATGAAGTAGACCCGTACCCCCTTCTGGTGCAGGTCGTCCCGGCGGCGCAGCAGGAGGTCCTCGTTGAAGCCCATCAGGAAGGCCACCTCGTCGGCGGACCGCAGCCAGTTCTCGGTGGAGAAGGTGTAGGCGGTCAGCCACTCCAGCCCCAGCTCGAGGGCCCCCTCCACCGTGTCGAAGAGCGCCTCCTCCCCGGCCTGGTGCCCCGCCACCCGGGGAAGACCGCGAGCGGCCGCCCACCGCCCGTTGCCGTCCATGATGATCGCCACATGCCGGGGGACACGGGTGCGGTCGAGCTCAACCCGGGGGGTTTGGGGGGTCATGGTGGCCCCGAGCCGTCCGGCCGCGAATCTGCGGCCACCGCCGCCGGACCCCCCAAGGGGAGAGGCCAGAGCATCGCCAGGCTCTCCAGTCGCCGCTCCAGGTGGTACTCGAGGAAGCGGCGGGTGATCCCCATCGCCTCGCCGGAGAATTCCACCTGATGGACCGGAAGCGCCTCGAAGTCGGCGGCGGCCAGCCCGGCCAGGTACGTAGTGAGACCCTTCCTCACGCGGGCGCTCCCGGAGGCCCGGCAGCGCTCGCAGACCACTCCTCCGGCAGCCAGGCTGAAACCGCCCAGCCGCTCGGTGCCCCCACAGGCGGCACAGTGGGCCAGGGCCGGGGCCACCCCCACCGCCTCGGCCAGCTTGAGGAGGAACGAGGTCACCAGGTCGGGATGGGCGGGAGCGGCGTCGAGCGCCCGCAGGCCCCGCAGGAGCAAGAGGAACGATCGGAGGGACGACTCCTGCTCCTGGGCGATGGCGTCGACCGCCTCCACCATCACGCCGGCCGCCATCACCCGGTCGAGGTCCCGCCGCAGGTGGGGGAAGGCGTCGATCACCTCCGCCTGGGTGATGGTGTCGAGGTTGCGCCCCTCATAGAGGACCAGGTCCACATGAGTGAACGGCTCGAGACGCCCCCCAAAGCGGCTCTTGGTCTTCCGGATCCCCTTGGCCACCATCCGAAGCTTGCCGTGGTTGGGGCTCAGGGCCACTACCACCCGATCGGCCTCTCCGAAGGGAAAGC
Organism: Acidimicrobiia bacterium; assembly: GCA_050742155.1. Lineage (GTDB taxonomy): Bacteria > Actinomycetota > Acidimicrobiia > Spongiisociales > JALYHC01 > JBOGFC01. The sequence continues at coordinate 11,973 of JBOGFC010000082.1, read as the reverse complement.
CGCGCAGGATGATGCCCTGATCGTGCCGGAGTGCCATTGGGCCATCGTACCGGCCGGTTGCCAGCAGATTGGGCAGAACCTCCTCCGATGGCAGACTGGAGGGATGATCGGCACGGTCATCTGGGGGGCGGTGGCGCTCGCCGCGCTGGGGGCGCTGGCCGCCCTGGGTTTCTGGGCCACCGCCGGCAAGCCCCTCGCCGACGACATGGTCGCCCGGGTGGCCGCCAACGCCCCGGAGCTCCGCCGCCAGGCCACCGCCCTGGGCGGCCGGCCTCTCTGGAAGTTCGACCTGGGACTGGTGGTGGGGATGACCGTCTTCCTCTTGGGGCTCGCCACCGGGGGCATCGCCCTGCCGCTGGCGGCGGCCGGGGCTTTCCTGGCCCTCATCTCGCTGGCCGGCCGCCTGCTCGTACTGGGCGGGCGGCGCCGGCTGGATCAGATCAAGGAAGTCACCGAACCGTAGAGCCGGGAACGGCAGAGGGCGGGGAGATCAGCACCACCCCCATCCGCTCCGGGCCATGCACCCCGACCACCACCGTTTGCTCGATATCGGCTGTGCGGCTTGGGCCGGTGACCAGGGTCACCCCGCTCGGGATCGGCCCAAGCCCTCGCACCCTCCGGGCCAGCTCGGCCAGATCGGGGAGCAGCTCCTCCTCCCACACCACCGCCAGGTGAGCCCTGGGGAGCAGTGACACCAGCCGGGGCGCCTCCGCACTGCTCACCAGCACCACCGTACCGGTAGAGGCGAGGGCCCAGCGGGCTCCGGTCAGCCCCATCTGAGCCGCCGCCGCCCGTTCTCTCAAGTCCCGGGTCCCGGCCACCCTCACCTCAAGGCCCTCCGAGCGGAGCGCCTCCACGGCCGGTTGCAAGCGGCCCTCGGCGGTGGCCACCGCTAGGTGCACGCCCCATTCCCCGGCCTGCTCCGCCACCTGGTGCACCCAGTCGTCCGGGGTCGCCCGGCGCACCACTCCCCCGGCCTCCTCGAGACGGGCGGCGAATGCCTCGGGATCGGCCCCGCCGATCCAGGCCGGGCCGTCCGGAGGTTGCCGGGGGGCCTCGACCGGCCGGAAGCGGGCCAGGAAACTCGCCTGATCCATCAGGATCTCTCCCGAAAGAAGCGACCAGCCGGCCGGGGCACCGTCCTCCCCTGTCCCCATCGTGCCAGGGGTGGGGGGGCCCAGCGCAGACGGCCTCCCCGTGAGAGGAGAACCGCCGGCCACCGCGCAAGGCGGAACACGGAGGAGAAGGTGCGCGGCCCGGCCAGGCGTGCGGCCAGCCAGCCCGCCCCCCGTCCGGCCACCGATCGGGGCGCCTCCCCCCGGAGATCGAGGAGCATCTGGGGCAGATCGATCATCACCGGGCAGGCGTCGAGGCAGGCCCCGCACAGCGTGGAGGCCTGGGGAAGCTCCCAGTCACCCGGCCTCCCCCGGAGGAGCGGGGTGACCACCGCCCCGATCGGTCCCTGATAGGGCGAGTCGTAGGCGTGGCCGCCGGTGGTGGTGTAGACGGGGCAGACGTTCAGGCACGATCCACAGCGGATGCAGGCCAGGGCGTCCTGATAGGAGCTCCCGGCCACCCGGCTGCGCCCGGCGTCGATCACCACCACGCAGAGGCGCTCCGGACCGTCCACCTCCTCCGGCCGCCGGGGCCCGCTCAGCCACTGCACGTACGAGCTCGATCGCTGCCCGGTGGCCGAACGAGCCAGCAGCTCGAGGACCGCCGCCGCGTCGTCCAGGTCGGCCACCAGCTTTTCGGCTCCCACCAGGGCGATGTGCATGCGGGGAAGCGTCGCCACCATGCGGCCGTTGCCCTCATTGGTCACCAGGACGATGGTGCCGCTCTCGGCCACCGCCAGGTTGGCCCCGCTGATGCCCACCTCGGCCTGCAGGAACTTGTCCCGCAGGTAGCGACGGGCCAGGTCGTTGAGGGCCGGGATGTCGGGGCCGGGGTCCTCGCCGGTGCGGTGGGCGAAGAGGGCCTGCACCTGGTGGCGGGTCTTGTGGACGGCCGGGGCGATGATGTGGCTGGGCGGCTCCTCGGCCCACTGCACGATCAGCTCACCGAGGTCGGTCTCCACCACCTCCAGGCCGGCCTCCTCCAGGGCCGGGTTGAGGTGGACCTCCTCGGAGAGCATCGATTTGGACTTGATGACCAGCCGGGCGGATGCCTGGCGGGCCAGGCGCAGGACAATGTCGACGACCTCGGCGGAATCGGCCGCCCAGTAGAGCTCGGTGCCGGCCGGCTTCGCCACCTCGGCGAAGCGCGCCCACAGCTCGGGGAGCCCGGCCACCGCCCGGCGGCGGGCCCAGGCCGCCCGGCGTCGCAGCCCTTCCACGTCGGGCAGCTCTTCCCAAGCCGCCTCCCGAGCGCCCGCGAATCGGCCGGCCGCTCCCTTCAGCGCTCCCTGGAGGTCGGGGTCGGCCAGCGCCCGGCGGGACCGCTCGCGAAATCCGCTCACCGGGCCAGCACCTCGGCCAGGTGAAGGATCTCGACCGGCACTCCCTGGGCCTCGAATCGGCTTCCCAGATGGAGGAGGCATCCGGCGTCGCCCGAGATGAGCAGGTCGGCATCCTCCAGCAGCTCCGCGCGCCGGTCGGCCAGCGCCACCGACACCTCCGGATAGCGCAGCGAGAAGAATCCTCCAAAGCCGCAGCAGAAGGCCGGCAGCGATCGCACTGCCAGTCCCCGCACCTCGGCCAGCAGGCGGAGAGGCTGCTCCTGGATGCCCAGGCCCCGCAAGCCGTGGCAGGCCGGGTGATAGGCCGCCCGGCCGTCCAGCTCGGCGCCCAGGTCGGTGATCCCCACCACGTCCACCAGGTACTCGCTCAGCTCGTAGGTCCGGGAGGCGAGCCGGGCCGCCTCCTGACGCCGAGAGGGCCCGACGGCGTGCTCGAACTGATGGCGCACCATGGCCACGCACGATCCCGACGGCGAGACCACCGCCTCTGCCACCCCGAAGACGTCCAGCCAGTGGTCGACGAAGCGGCCGGCCGCCCGGCGGTCCCCGGCATTCCAGGCCGGCTGCCCGCAGCAGGTCTGGCCGATCGGGATTTCCACCTCCACCCCGGCCCGCTCCAGCACCCGCACGGTGGCCTCACCGATCTCCGGACGCAGCAGGTCGACGAGGCAGGTGGTGAAGAGCGAGACCTTGGGCATCAGGAAGGGAGACTAGGGCGCCGTTCTTTGGCCAGAATTGAACCGTTACGGTACAGCCAAGCCTTAGGTTCGCAGGTCAGAAGCCCAGGCGGTCGAGGAGGGCCGGGGTGCGCTGCCAGTCCTTCTCCACCTTCACTCGCAGGTCGAGGTAGACCTTGGTCCCGAAGAGGGCCTCCAGCTCCCGGCGAGCCTCCGAGCCGGCCTCCTGGAGGAGGCCGCCCCCCTTGCCGATCACCATCCCCCTCTGCGAGACACGCTCCACGATCAGGTCGGCGGCGATGTAGAGGAGCCCACCGGCCCGCTCCTCCATCTCCTGCACTTCCACCGCCAAGGAGTGGGGCAGCTCCTCCCGAAGGTGGGCCAGGAACTTCTCCCGGACCAGCTCGGCGGCCACCACCCGATCGGGCTGGTCGGTCTGCACCCCCTCCGGGAAGTATCTCGGCCCCTCCGGGAGCCTCTCCTCCAGCTCCGCGAGCAGCGGCTCCAGCCCCGACCCTTCCCGGGCGCTCACCGGCAGGTAGGCGTCGAAGTCCCACTCGGCGGCCTCGACCAGACGCGCGGCCACTCTCGACCCGGCGGCCAGGTCCACCTTGTTCACCGCCACCAGCACCGGGCTGCCGGCCTCCTGGAGGCGTTGGGCGATCATACGGTCGCCACGGGCCACCTTCTGGGTGGCGTCCAGCACCATCACCACCACGTCCGACTCTCCCAACGTGCCGTAGACGAGGGCGTTGAGCCGCTCACCCAGGGCGGTGCGGGGCTTGTGCAGGCCGGGGGTGTCGATGAACACGGCCTGGAAGCCGGGCCTGGTCAGCACCCCCCGGATGGTGTTGCGGGTGGTCTGGGGGCGCACCGAGATGATCGACACCTTGGTGCCCACCAGGGCGTTCACCAGGCTGGACTTGCCGACGTTGGGCCGGCCCACCACCGGCACCAGCCCGGATCTCACCGCCGGGTCACTCGCACCCGGGAGACCCGCCGTCCTTGCACCCGCTCCGCCACGAAGAGGGCCTGCTGCAGCTCGAACTCCTCACCCTCCTTGGGCACTCGTCCGGCCAGGCCGAGCAGCAAGCCCCCCACGGTATCCCAGTCGTCCTCAGGGAGCTCAATTTCCATCAGCTCGGCCAGCTCGTCCACGGCCATGCGCCCGTCCACCAGGTAGGCGCCGTCCCGTTGCGGGACCGCCATGGGCTCCTCTTGGTCGTACTCATCGACGATCTCCCCGACCAGCTCCTCCAACAGGTCCTCGATGGTCACCAGCCCGGCCAAGCCGCCGAACTCGTCCACTACCACCGCCATGTGCACCTTGTTGGCCTGCATCTCCCGGAGGAGCCCCGCCACCCGCTTGGTCTCCGGCACGAAGTAGGCATCCCGCATGATCTCGTTGACCGGCTTGGCGCCCGCCCCGTCATCCATGAGGCGCAGCAGGTCCTTGGCGTAACAGATCCCCAGGATCTGGTCCCGGCCGTCGCCCTCCACAGGGATGCGCGAGAAGCCGTGCGAGATCACCAGGTCGAGGGCCTGGTCGGTGGTGAACGAGGCCGGCATGGTCACCATGTCGGTGCGAGGCGTCATCACCTCGCGCACCACCGCGTCGGAGAACTCCAGCACCGACGAGATCAACTCCCGCTCCTGGCGGTCCTGCGAGCCCTCCTCGGTCTCCTCTTCCTGCTCCCGCTCCGGGGGTTCCTCAACGGTGAGGTCGGCCGCCCGCCTCCCCCACCGAGCCGCCTGCCGCAGTAGCGGGGCGAACTGATAGGCCAGCCGGCGGGGGCGTCGCCGGCCCACCTGGCGGGGGAACACGTCTCCGACCAGCACCAGCACCAGGCCCACCACCACCAGGCCCCAGAGGAGCGCCCAACCGGCCGCCACCCGGGCCACCCCCCAGGCGGCCGCCAGCGAAGCCCCCACCAGCACGGTCGAGTGCACCATGGTGAGCGACGGCTGGAGGCGGGGCCGGTCTTCCAGCAGCGCGGCCACCAGGGCGGCCCGCCCGTTCCCCTCCGCCGCGTCGTGCAGAGCGTCGGCCCGGGAGGTGCGCACCAGCGAGGCCCCGGCCGCCCGGAGGGCGCCGGCCACGGCCAGCAAAACCACGGCGACGGCGCCGGCCAGCGGCGTCACGAGGCGCCCCCAGGCCGAGGCGGCGCCCCGGTCGCCGACGGGTACCGGGCCAACAGCTCCCGCTCCCGGCTCTCCATGTCGTCGGCCTCCTGGTCGGTCTGGTGGTCGTAACCCAGCAGGTGGAGGAGGCCGTGCACCACGATGAGGGCCAGCTCCTCCTCGAACGAGGCGCCGGCCCTCCGGGCCCCCTCGGCCACCACCTTCGGCGCGATGATCACATCGCCTAGGTTGAACGGTGGACCGTTGGTGAGGGGCACGGGGACATCACCCGGCTGGAGGTCCTCGAGCGGGAAGGCCAGCACGTCGGTGGGGCCGGTGCGATCCATGAAGCGCTCGTTGTACTCGGCCATCTGGTCGGGTTCCACGAAGAGGAGGGCCACTTCGGTCTCGACGGGAAGGCCCTCGTCGGCGAGCACCCGCTCGGCCAGCCGCCGGAGCGGCTCGGCTGGGAGGGGTTCCCCCTGCTCGTCGGCCACGAAAACGTTCACAACGCGGCGACCACCGCCCACGTGATCAGCACCAGCGCCACGCCGACCACCACCATGACGACGGAGGAGAAGCCGTCCCCGAACGAGGGCCTCGTTCTGGTGGGCCGCTCCCAGACCGAGGGACGTGAGACCTCGGCCGGGGGGACCGGTTCGCGGACCGGCTCAGCTTCGGAGGGAGGCTCCGGGAAGTCCGGATACGGGATCCGCTGGTGGTAGTGGCCGATGAGCGCCGAGGCGAAGGCGTCCCTCACCGCCTTGAGCTCTCCGAGCGAGAGGGCGCTCTCATCGAGCTGGCCGTCGGCCTGCTTCTCGGCCACCACCCGGTCGATGGTACGGCGGATGCCCTCGGCAGTGGGATCCTCGTGCAGCACCAGCGCCCGGCAGGCCCCCTCCACGGCGTCGGCCAGCATCAGGATGGTCATCTCGGCGGTGTGGGGCTTGTGGCCGCGGTGGCGATATTGCTCGGGTTCCACGTTCTCCCCGTAACGGTCCATGGCCTTGTGATAGAAGTAGCGCATCAGGCCGGTGCCGTGGTGGGCCAACACCCCCTCCGCCACCTCGGAAGGGATCCGGTATTGGCGGGCCAGACGGCGGCCGTCTTCCACGTGCTGGCGGATGATGGCCGCCGACTCCTCGGGGAGCATGGAATCGTGCGGGTTGTGGCCACCGAACTGGTTCTCGATGAAGAAGGCGGGGTCCTCGGTCTTGCCCAGGTCGTGGTAGTAGGCCGCCGCCCGGGCCAGGAGCGGGTTGGCCCCGATGGCCCGGGCCCCCCGATCGGCCAGGGTGCCCACCATCAAGGAATGGTTGAAGGTCCCCCGCGCCTCCTCCTCGAGGAGCCGCAGGGCCGGGTGGTTGCGGTCGGTGAGGTCGAGGAGTGTAAAGGACGTAGTGATGTCGAAGAGGTTCTCCAGGAAGGGGAGCAGGCCCTGGGCGATGATCCCTGAGGCCGCTGCGTTGAGGAGTCCCCAGCCGATCGCCTCCATCCCGGCGCTCTGACCGTGGAACAGCCAGGCGATGCTGCCGGCGATGGGAGCTAAGGCGAGCCCGCTGTAGCCGACCGCCCGGCGAAAGTCGGCCCGGGCGGAGATGGCCGACACGAACGGTACCGGCACCAGTGTGGCCAAGAGGGCGAAGAGGGTGTAGCCCAGACTGCCGGTGAGCATGCTGGGGTCGTAGGTGGCCAGGCCGGTGAGCGCCCCCACCGCCACCGACGTGACAACCGCCATCCGGGCGTCGAAGAGGATGGCGGCCATGAAGCCGAAGGCGGCCGCCGGGACGAGGTAGCCCAGTGACACATTGGTCGGCACCAGCAAGACGGCCACTGCCCGGGCGGCCAGCGCCGAGAGGACGATCAGCAACCCGAACAGCACCACCCGTTTGGGCCGCACCCAGAAGTCCGGCCGGAAGCGGGCCAGGTAGAACGAGAGCACGGCCACCAGCACACCCACCATGGCCAGCAGGGCGAGCGACGAGAGCCCGCCCGGGCGGCGCAGCAGCCCGGCCTGCTGAAGGGCGGCCAGCTCGAGGGTCTCGACCGGCTCGCCCTCCGAGACGATCCGCTCGCCGAAGTCATAGGTCTGGGTGATCTCGGGAACCGCATCGCGGGCCGCCTCGCGCGCCTCCTCGGTGGCGGTCTCGTCCAGGGTCTCGTTGGCCTGCAAGAACTCGTCCACCACGTCGGCCACCGCCCGACTGACGATGTCGGTTTGATCCGCCAGCTGCAGCGGCAGGAACACGAAGGGCGGGTTGGACTGCAGGCGGGGCCTGATCTCGCTGTTCAGCTCCCCGGGCCGGATGGCCCCCTCCAGGAAGTCCTGAGCCACCCGCACCGACTCGTCGCGCAGCTCCTGGAGGTAGGTGCCCCCGTGCTCCGGGTCGTTGGCGAGCACCACCACCGTCTCGAGCGTGGTGACGGGAAGGGCGAACTCACGGCCGAGGGCCTCGATCTGCTCTTCCACCGGAGGGGGAGGCGGCAGCGTGCTGGTGGTCGTGGTGGCGGGAACCGTGGTGGTGGGGGCGGCCGCCTCCTCCTCGGCGGGGGGAGGGGGCGCCGTGGTGATGGGGGCCGGCTGGGTGGTGGCGGTGGATCCCTCGGGAGGGGGCGGCTGGGCGATCTCCTGCACCCGGACGAAGAAGGCGGCTATGTCCTGGATGACCGTATTGGTCACCTCCGGGTTGAGCGTGTAGACGCTCGGCTCGTTGTTGTAGGCATTCTCCCTGGCCTGAGCCGTGGCCTGCTCGTCGACCACCGTCATGGATTCCGGGGCGAAGAAGTTCTGAGGAGACCGGTCCCCCACCTCGAGGTGGATCTCCTCGGTGAGGCGACCGATCAGCAAGGCGCCCCAGGTGAGGAGGATGGTGGCAGCCAGGATCCCGATCCGGGAGGCCTGGCCCCGGAGCTCAGCCGACATCATGCTGGTTCGCTTCCTCGTACTCCCGGTAGGCCTCCACGATGGTGGCCACGATGCGGTGGCGGACCACGTCGCGGGCGTCCAGCTCCACGAAGCTCACCCCGGGGATATCCCGCAGGATCTCCCGCACCTGGCGCAGCCCGGAGCCCCGCCCGGCCGGCAGGTCGACCTGGGTGATGTCGCCGGTCACCACCATCTTGGAGTTGAAGCCCAGCCGGGTGAGGAACATCTTCATCTGCTCCGGGGAGGTGTTCTGCGCCTCGTCGAGGATGACGAAGGCATCGTTGAGGGTGCGGCCCCGCATGTAGGCCAGGGGGGCGATCTCGATGGTGCCCCGCTCCAACAGGCGGTGGGTCTCTTCCGGACCGAGCATCTCGTAGAGGGCGTCGTAGAGCGGCCGGAGGTAGGGATCCACCTTGGCGGCCAGGTCGCCGGGCAAGAACCCCAGCCGCTCCCCCGCCTCCACCGCCGGGCGGCTGAGCAGGATGCGGCTCACCGCTCCCTCCCGCAGGGCCTCGACGGCCACGGCCACCGCCAGGTAGGTCTTGCCGGTACCGGCCGGGCCGATCGAGAACACGAGCGTATCCTCCCGCAGCGCCTCCATGTAGCGGCGCTGCCCGAGGGTCTTGGGCCGCACCACCTTGCCGCGTCCCACCGGAATCCCCTCGATGAGCACCCCGGAGGGGCTCGGGACGTCGGAGCGCACCATCTCGATCACCCGGGTCACCTGGGCTTCCTCGAGCGCCTGCCCCTCCTGGACCAGGATGAGCAGCTCGTCGAGCACGGTGCTGACCTGCTCGGTGAGCTCCTCGGGCCCCTGGATGGTGAGCTCGTTCCCACGGGCCACGATGCGGGCCTCGGGAAAGGCCCGCTCCACGACCCGGAGGTGGGCGTCCCGCTCGCCCAGCAGCTCCAGCATGAGGTGGTTGCTGGGGACGCGCAGGGTCAATTCAGTGGAGGTCTGCAGCATGGGATCCTCGCCAAGGAGGTGGACGACATCGGTCACTCAAGTATACGAGTTGCACACTGGTAGGCGGCACCTATCCGCCGGGTGGAGGGGCCGGCCGTCCTTATCCCGGCGGCCAGCCCATCTGCCGCCCCCCGAGCAGGTGGAAGTGCAGATGCCCGACCGCCTGGCCGCCCGAGGCCCCCACGTTGGTGACCAGCCGCCACCCGTCCAGGCCCTCGTCGGCGGCGATCTGCCGGGCCAGTCCGAAGATCTCCCCCAGCAGCTCCTGGTCGCCCTCCCCGAGCCGGGCGGCCGACTCCACATGCCGCTTGGGGATCAGCAGCACGTGGGTGGGGGCAACCGGATTGATGTCCCGAATGGCCAGCACTCCCTTCGATTCGGCCGCCAGCCCGGCCGGCCGCTCACCGCCGGCGATGGAGCAAAAGAGGCAGTCCGCCACCCGCTACGAGCCGGAGGTGAGGCCCAGCTCCCCGAGTCGCTCGCTCAGCTCCTCGGTGCTCTCCTGGAGCAGGACCGACAGCAAACGCAAATCGTCGTCCCGGATGGTCAGCACCCGGCCGTTGAAGTCCTGGCGCATCATCTGGATGGCCCGCAAGAACCGTTCCAGCATCTCGGCCTCCGGTCCGGTCGAGGTCTCCAACCGGTTGAGGTCGATGGTGACGCCTCCGGTGCGGAGGGCGATGGAGGCGGCCGTGGCGCGGGTCTCGTGCTGGGGGAGCATCTGGTCGATCGGCACCCCGTAGAAGGCGGCCAGCCGCCTCAGCCTCGGCAGGGAGAGGCTGCGCTCGCCGCGCTCGTAGGCCCCGAGGACGGAGGCCTTGAATTCCTGGTCGGAGAGGGCCTCCACGTCCTGGAGCGAGTAGCCCTTCTGCTTGCGAATGGCCCGCAAGCGCGATCCAACCGAACGATTGTACGATTCCGCCGTCATCCCGCCTCCGGCCCCACGGGCCAGCTTATCAGGGGGTAGGCGCTCTGGGAAGCAGCTTCAGCACGCTGCGTGGTCAACCCAGCCGACCCATGCGATCGAGAACCAGGGCCGCCCCGACGATGGCCGCCGTCTCCATCCGCAATACTCTCTCCCCCACGCCGATCTGCTCGGCCCATACCCGAACCTCCCCCGGAGCGAATCCTCCCTCGGGCCCCGCCGCAAGGATAACGTCCTCGGTCGTCCGAGGGGGGGCGGAAGCGCCCCTTTCTAGAACCCAAAGCGGTTGCCCCACGTCCTCGACATGCCGCGGACCATCGATCTCGATCAGCCAGGCACCCCGGCTCTGCTCCAGGGCGCCCGCGGCCCAGGCGTGGGACTTGTCCGGTCTGGGAGGATGGCCTTCCCCGTGGCGGGTACTCAGCCAGATCAGCCGGTCGACCCCCAGCTCGGCCGACTTCTCCACCAGGAAGCGGGCCCGTTCCATAGCCCGCGGCGGGGCCACCGCCAGGGTGAGGCGGGGCCGGGGAGGCGGGAGGGACTGCTCGACGCCCCGCTCGACTGCGCCGTCTCGGAGCGATCCGGTGCCCTGGGTGCCCCGGCCGTCCGTATAGGTGAGCGGCCGGCCGGCCTCCATACGCAGCACTCGGGTGAGGTGATGGCGGTGGTCTTTGTCGAGGGGGATCCGTTCCTCCTTCCAGGGAGGAGGAAGGTAGAGATGGGGAACGTGAGGCACGCGCCGCCTAGTGCAGCACTAGTGGCGGCCGTCTCCGGTCGCCTCCCCCCGGCGCTCGGCGTACGAGCGCAGGGCCGACTCCTCATCGGAAGACAGGTGGGAGGGCACCACCACCTCCACCTCGACCATCAGGTCTCCTCGTCTGCGGCCTCCCAAGCGGGTGACGCCCTTGCCCGGCACCCGCAGCACCGACCCGTGCTGGACGCCGCGGGGCACCTCCACCGATGCTTGGCCTCCCTCGAGGAGGGGAACTTCCATCCGGGCGCCCAACGCCGCCTGGGCGATGCCGATCGGAAGCCGGTAGCGAAGATCGTCCCGATGCCGACTGAACAGCTCATGGGGCTGGATGCGAACCTCGATGTAGAGGTCGCCGGCCGGGGCGCCCCGCTCCCCGGACTCGCCCCGGCCGCCCAGGCGCAGCCGCGCTCCCGCTTCCACCCCGGCCGGGATCTCGACGGTCAGCGACCGGGCGCCTTCCGACACCCCCCGACCCCGGCACTCCGGGCAGGGCCGGGCGATCACCTCGCCCGCCCCCTGGCACCGGTCGCAGGTGGTCACCGAGAGCAGCGCGCCCATCACGCCCCGGCTGGTCAGTCGCAAAGCCCCGGCTCCCCCGCAGCGCGGGCAGGTCTGCGCCTGGCTGCCCGGAGCCGCTCCGGAGCCCTCGCAGGCCTCACAGGCCACCGCCACCGGGAACTCCACCTCCCGGGTGGTCCCGAAGGCCGCTTCCGCCAGCTCGATCTCCACGGCCGTCCCCACGTCTCGCCCGGCCCGGGGGCCGCTTCTCGGACGGGTGAGCCCCCCGCCACCGAAGAACATCTCGAAGAGGTCATCGAAGGCGGCGAAGGATGAGAACAGGTCCCCCACCGCCAGCCGGTCTCCCCGGTCATAAGCGGCCCGCCGGCGGGGATCGGAGAGCACCTCGTAGGCCTCGGCGGCCTCCCGGAACCGGGCCTCGGCCACCGGGTCGTCGGGGATGGCGTCCGGGTGGGTTTCACGGGCCAGCCGGCGGAAGGCCCGCTTGATCTCCGCCTGGCTGGCATCCGCGGAGACCCCCAGTACCCGGTAGTAGTCCTTCATACTGGTCATGAGGAGCCCAGGCTCTCGGCCAGCCCTTCCGAGACCTCCTCCACGGTGGAGATGGCCCGGCGGTAGTCCATACG
>JBOGFC010000081.1:0-61789 GCA_050742155.1 Acidimicrobiia bacterium | reverse complement strand
GGGTTGCGCTCGTTGAGCACCTTGGTGATGGCGGCCGTCAGGGTGGTCTTGCCGTGGTCGATGTGGCCGATGGTGCCCACGTTGAGGTGGGGCTTGGTCCGCTCGAACTTCTTCTTGCCCATGTGCTGGTTCCTTTCTGTCTGGTAGCGGCGGGTGGATTCGAACCACCGACATCCCGATTATGAGCCGGGTGCTCTAACCACTGAGCTACGCCGCCACACCCGAGCCCCCTTCCGGATTTGAACCGGAGACCCCGGCCTTACCATGGCCGTGCTCTACCAGCTGAGCTAAGGGGGCGTCGTGGCCAGGATAGTTCCGTTCTTGTGACGGTTGGCCACCGTATAGGTGGGAAAGCGTCACAAGAACGGGGGAGGGTGGGGGGAGGAGGATTCGAACCTCCGTAGGCTGAGCCGGGAGATTTACAGTCTCCTCCCTTTGGCCGCTTGGGTATCCCCCCGCATCAGGTCGAAGGTTACAACGCCTAGGGCGAGGACTGCCTTCCGCTCATTGCCGTATTCCCGAGGCCATCTCCTGGAGGCGCTCGACCCGTTCGGCGATGGGCGGGTGCGTGGAGAAGAGCTTGACCAGGCCCTGGCCGCGAAACGACTTGAGCGGGTCGGCGATGAAGAGGTGGCTCACCGCCGGGCTGACGTTCAGGGGAATCCGCGACGTATAGGCCTCCAGCTTCTGCAGCGCCCGGGCCAGGTTGAGGGGCGACCCGGTGGTCTCCGCCCCACTGGCATCGGCCTGGAGCTCACGGGACCGCGAGATGGCCGTCTGGATCAGCATGGCCCCGATCGGTGCCAGGATCAGGCCGAGCAGCCCGATGATGGCGCCGGCCGGGCCCCGGTCGCGATCGCCCCCGCCGGTCCAAAAGGCGATCCGGGTGAGGAACACCAGGGCGGTGGCCAGGGTGGCGGCGATGGTGGAGATGAGAATGTCCCGGTTGCCGACGTGGGCCAGCTCGTGAGCCAGCACGCCTTCCAGCTCGTTGCGGTCCATCAGCTCGAGGATGCCGGTCGTCACCGCCACCGCCGCGTGCTCCGGGTTGCGCCCGGTGGCGAAGGCGTTGGGCTGTGGGGCGTCGATCAGATACAGCTTCGGCATCGGCACGCCCTTTCGCTGGGCCAGTGAGCCCACGATCGAGTACACCTCAGGAGCCTGAGCCTCGTCGAGCGGCTTGGCTCGGGTGGCGACCAGCGCCAACTTGTCGGAGAAGAAGTAGGCGCCGAAGTTCATCACCCCGGCCAGGACCAGGCCGGTGAGCATGCCGCGGTTGCCTCCCAGGAGGTAGCCGACCAGGACAAAGAGGCCACCCAGGAATCCGAGCAGAGCGGCGGTCTTGAGATTGTTGCCCATAGTCCGCCAGGGTAGCCGAGGTGCGGCGTTTGAAACGACGGCGCCTCCCACAGAGAGCGCGAAAATTCGCCCTGCACTGAGAAGACTCGCCTGCACTGAGAGCACTAGGGTCCTGCGCTGTGTGGTGGACCGCCACCCTGTCTCATATGACCGACCGAACAGGGAGGAAGGGAATGGGAAGGAGACTTCTCGTCAGCGTCGTGGCGCTGGCGACGGCCCTGGCATATGCGGTCCCGGCTGGGGCGGGCCTCAACCGGGGTTCCACCGCCAATCAGGTGAGCGCCGATCGGGCGCCTTATGTAGTGATCATGGAGGGAGACCCCGTCGTCGCCTACGACGGCGACATCCCAGGGCTGCCTGCCACGAGGCCCGAACCTGGCGAGAAGGTGGACCCCAACTCGGCGGCGGTGAGGCAATACGTAGACCATCTCGAGAAGGGCAGGAAGGCAGCCCAAGACGCCGCCTCGGTCGACAGCTCAGACGTGTTGGTGACCTACAACTTTGCCCTCAACGGGTTTGCGGCCGCGCTTACCCCCGCCGAGGCGGAGGCTCTGGCGGGGCAGAAGAGCGTCATCTCGGTGAAACGAGACGAGCTTCACGAGCTCCATACCGATAGATCCCCCGACTTCCTCGGCCTGACCGATCCAGGGGGGGCCTGGGACTCCGGACTCACCGGAGAAGGCGTGGTGGTCGGTGTCGTGGACACCGGGATCTGGCCCGAGCACCCGTCTTTCGCCGACGATTCCACCTATTCGGATCCGGGGCTGTCGATCCCTTGCGAGTTCGGCGACACCGCACACAATCCCGATGACGCTCCGTTCACCTGCAACAACAAGCTGATTGGTGCGCGAGACATGAGGGCTCTCTACAACGAGTTCATCGGTCCCGAGCTCTACAACTCTGCCCGTGACGCCGACGGACACGGCACCCACACCACCAGCACCGCAGCCGGCAATACCAACGTTGCGGCCGAGATCTTCGGCATCGACCGCGGGCTGATCTCGGGTATCGCCCACCGCGCCCACGTTGCTGCCTACAAGGCGTGCGGAGAATTGGGCTGCTTCGGAGGGGACCTGGCAGATGCCATCGACCAGGCGGTTGCCGACGGCGTCGATGTGATCAATTACTCGATCGGAAGTCCGACGCCCGGACTCGACGGTCCTGATGACATCGCCTTCCTTTTCGCGGCCGATGCGGGAGTGTTCGTGGCCGCCTCCAACGGCAACAGCGGGCCTGGGGCGGGCACAATCGGCAGCCCGGCGTCGGTGCCCTGGCTCACCTCGGTCGGCGCCAATCTGCACGACCGGAAGTTCGAGGGGTCCGTGGTCTTGGGTGACGGCTCCGAGTTCTTCGGCGCCTCGGTGACACCCGGAGCGGATACGGCTCCGCTGGTCGATTCAGCCGACCTGAACAACGAGCTGTGTGATCCCGACGTCACGTTCAGGCCGGCGCCCACGGGGAAGATCGTCCTTTGCAAGCGGGGCGTATTCGCCCGAGTGGCCAAGAGCCAGGCCGTGTCCGAACAGGGCGGTGTGGGCATGGTCCTCTATAACGAAAACGACCTACAGACGCTGGCCACCGACAACCATTTCGTGCCGTCGGTGCACGTCAGCTTCAGCGACGGGGTCAAGATCAAGGACTACATCGCCTCGAGACCGCGCGGAGGACCCAATCAAGCCATGGCTCTGATCAATCAGGGCGAGAAGGTCCTCCAACAGGGGTCAGTGATGGCCGACTTCTCCTCACGAGGCCCCACGGGCCTGCCCGCCTCTCCCGACATCATCAAGCCCGACGTGACTGCTCCTGGCGTCCAGATCCTTGCGGGCAACTCGCCGACTCCGACGCTGGGGGCGCCGGGTCAGCTGTTCCAGGCCATCCAGGGCACTTCGATGTCGAGTCCGCATGTGGCCGGTCTGTTCGCTCTGCTCAAACAAGCGCATCCCACGTGGTCGGCGGCCGCCGCCAAGTCGGCATTGATGACCACGGCCCGACAGGACGTGCTCAAGGAGGACGGGACCACGCAGGCAGATCCGTTCGACATCGGTGCCGGTCACGTGGATCCGAGTGGGCCTGCCGGTGCAGCAAACTCGATCTTCAACCCGGGCATCGTCTACGACGCCGGGTTCCTCGAGTATCTCGGGTTCCTCTGTGATGCGGCGCCACACGTGTTCGCCGATCCAACCGCCACTTGCGGCTTCTTGGAGTCCCAAGGCATCCCCACCACGACCGAGAACCTCAATTATCCGTCGATCGGAGCGTCTGGGGTGCCCGGAACGCTCACCGTTCAACGGACGGTTACCAACGTCTCGGCCTCCGCACGGCGCCTCAACGCGGTCGTCGACGAGCCGTCGGGGTATCGGGTAACGGTCTCTCCGTCGAGACTGACAGTTCCAGCCGGGCAATCTCGGACCTTCGAGGTCACCATCGACAACCTCTCTGCACCCATTGGTGAGTGGAGATTCGGGTCACTCACCTGGGAGGGTGGCGGGTACTCCGCCCGAAGCCCGATAGCCGTGGCGGCATCACAGCTGGATGCGCCTGACGTGGTCACCGGAACCGGCGTCGAGGGAACGGCCAGCTTCGACGTCACGTTCGGATACGACGGTGAGTACGACGCCGCCGCCCACGGATTGGTGCCCAACGTGCCGATCGTCGGGTCGGTCGATCAGGACCCCGACCAGATCTTCGACCCGGATGATCCGACCGGAACGACGGCTCATGAGATCACGCTGAGCGACGCGGCGTTCTTCAGGATCTCGCTTCACACCGACGACCTGACACCACCGGATCCGGCGATCGACCTTGACCTGTACCTGTACAAGGATGGTGTTGAGGTGGCCTCATCTACCGCAGGCAGCACCAACGAACTCATCGAGCTGCCCCTCCCCGAGGACGGGACGTACACCCTCTTTGTGCACGGATGGCAGACCATCGGGATCACTGTGGACTATTCGGTCAACACCTGGGATGTTCCCCTGGCAGCCGATGTTGGCTCGCTGACCATCAACAGCGAGCCTGCGGATGCGGTGCTAGGGGAGACGGCCACCATCGAAATCGGCTGGTCGGGTCTGGTCCCAGGCGAACAGTACCTCGGCGCCGTGTCCCACAACGACGCCGGTGGGCCGTTCGATCTGACCCTGGTGGAGGTAAGTACCTAGAGCGACAAGAGAACGGGCGCCTGGTGGGCCCTTTCCGTCACTCGTCGTAACCGGGTGGCGGGATGACCTCGGTGTCCCCCTTTGGGGGGTTGAGGACATCCTCTTTGGAAAGGTAGGAGTCTTCATCAGGCTCGTCACAGAGAAACGGATCCTGGTCGTCGCCCTGGTGGTAGTAGTAGGTCGTTCCGTCGTGGAGCAGGGTCAGGCGTAGTCCTTCGACGAGGGCCTGGGTATAGACCATCCCCGGCTCGGGGCAACCAATACTGCCGTCTCGCCACACGACCTCCTCCGCTTTGCTCACCTCGATGCTCTCGACCTCCACGCCCAGGCGTGCTGCCAGGTCGGCGCGAGCCTTCACAACCGCGTCGTTCTGTCGAACCGTCGTGGACGGCTCAGACATGACAACTCTTGGGCTGGTTTCGGTGAATCCCTGACGGTCGCCACAGGCCACGCCGATGAGGGCGAGGAGGACCACGGCGCCAGGAATCGCTTTGTCTCTCATTCGGCCGGACATCTCCGCTGGTTGGACGTCTCACCCACCTCTTCTGGTTCCCGCTCATCTCTGCGCCACCTGCACCCGGTGGGTGCGGAGCGTCCCGTGTTGACGTCGCGGAAGAAGACTCCGCGCGGTGTCCTCGTAGTCGATCGCCACTACGGAGCCCCCTTCGAGACGCTCCTTGACACTGTTCGAGCCGCTCCAACCCAGCATCGTACGGCACTTGCCACCTAACAAGGCTGAGGGGTAGGCTGCCACGGACCGTGGCGGAGAGGTCGCCCAAGGCGGCCTCCCGGGCAAGGAGGAAAGGGCCATGAAGCGATCGCTTCTCACCATCATGTTGGCCGTGGCGATGCTGGCCGCCTTCAGCGGGCTGGCCTTCGCCGACATCAGCGACGACCGGGCGCCGACCGCCCGGGTCAGCAATGAGTTCGCCATCGTCACGTTCGAGTCGCCGCCGGCAGCCAGCTACCAGGGCGGAATCCCAGGCTTGGAGCGCACCAAGCCGGAACGAGGCAGGCTGGACCCCGACAGCCCGGCGTACCAGGCGTACGTTCGATTCCTCGAGGACAACGAGCACGCCAACTATCGGGCGTATTTGACCCAGCATGCCCCCAACACCGAGGTCGTTCGGGTGTACGACACGGTCCTCAACGGGATGGCCGTCAAGCTGAACGGCACGTCCCTCTCGACTCTCGAAAAGGGTCCCAAGGTTCGGGCCGTGGCCAACTCGGTCCTCTACCAGCCGGCCATGAACGTGAGCAGGGACCTGGTACGGGCCAGCGAGGTCTGGGGCCAGCTGGGTGGTGAGGCCAACGCCGGGAGTGGGATCAAGGTGGCCATTATCGACACCGGGATCGACACCACCAACCGGTTCTTCGATGACTCCGCCTATCCGGGAACCCCCCAAATCAACGAATGCCCGGAGGACGACGACATCCCCAACACCAACAACAAGGTCATCGTGTGCCGGGTCTATACCAGCGGGGTTGCCCCGGGCGCGGTAGGTGGCTCGCTGCTGGCGTTCGACCACGGCACCCACGTGGCCGGCACGGTGGCCGGCAACCCAAATACCTCGGGTACGGTGGCTGGGACCGACGTGGTGATCAGCGGCCTAGGCGGTATGGCGCCCAAGGCCTGGCTGGGCGACTACAACGTCTTCCCAGGCTTCGGCGCCGGGTTCGTAGCCTTCGGCGGATCGGCCTTCAGCCACGACATCGCCCAAGCGTTGGAAGACGCCGTGTCGGACGGGATGCACGTAGCCAACATGAGCCTGGGCGGTGGGGTGCAGGGTCCCCACGACTTCTTGGCCGAAGCCTCCGACGCGGTGGTCGATGCCGGCATGGTGGTGGCGGTGGCGGCCGGCAACTCCGGCCCGGGCTCGGAGACGATCGAGTCCCCCGGCAGCGCCGCCAAGGTGATCACCGCCGGGGCGAGCACCAATCCCCACTTCGTGGGGATCCCGGTGACGTTCAGCTCGTCGGGTGGTGACAGCGCCACGATCGGGGCGGCTCTCGGAGATTTCAACAACTTCGAGCCCGCCGAGGACTTCGTCGACCAACCGTACACCGTGACCACCCCGGCCAACGGCTGCACGGCCATCAGCGAGGACCTGACCGGCCAGATCGCCCTGATCGACCGAGGGGTCTGCACCTTCACCACGAAGGTGCGCAACGCCGAGAACGCCGGGGCGATCGGGGTGCTGGTGGCGAACAACGTGGCAGGTGATCCCACCGCCATGGCCCATGACGGGACCGATCCGTTCCCGACCATCCCCGCCGCCATGGTGGGGAAGAACGAGGGGAACAGCATGAAGCCAAGCGGGACGGTGACCATCGACGGGAGCGCTCCCCAAGAGTTCCTCACCGCGAACCAGGACATCATCGCCGGCTTCTCCAGTCGGGGCCCGGTGCCCTTCACCTTCCTGATCAAGCCAGACGTGACCGGTCCGGGGGTGAACGTCCTGTCGAGCGTGTTCGGAGACGAATTCGCCTTCTTCCAGGGCACCAGCATGGCCACACCGCACGTGGCGGGCGCGGCCGCGCTGATCCTCGACGGCTTCCCAGGGGCGAGTCCGGCGGAAGTGAAGTCTCGCCTGGCCAACTCGGCCGCGCGGGTCGTGACCGACCACGTGACCGGCACGGTCGATCCCGGCGTGCTGGCGCGGGGAGGCGGGCGAATCGATCTGGTAGAGGCCTTCAACGCGGCCACCTTCTTCGACCCGGTGAGCGTCAGCTTCGGCGAGATCATCGGCAACCGGCAGGTGAACGCCTCGGTGACGGTGGACGTGACCGGGTCTCCGGTGAGCGCCGTCTCCGTGATCACCAACAAGGGTGATCCCGGCCTCGTGGTCACGGCCGAGGTGGACGGGAACGGCGACCTGCTGGTCAGCCTGGAGGTCAGTCGGACGGTGCCGGACGGCGAGTACGACGGCGATGTGCAAGTCACAGCCGGCGGGCAGACCTACCTGGTCCCGTGGTGGGTCCGTATCGTGAATCGGTAGGGTTCCGAGTCTCGCCTAGGTTCACAGGCCTCAGAAGCTTGCCACCAGAACACGAAAGTCGCCCAGCCCCCTGGGGTGGAGCAGGGCTTCCCCGTCGGTGAGCTCCGACCGGACCCGCAACCGTTCGCTGGGCTTTCCGGCCCGGGCCAGGGCCAGCTCTCCCTGTCGAAGCCGGGCCAGCTCCTCCCGCAGGCCCAGGGCCACCAGGAAGTCCTCCTGGCGGATCAGCTCCACCGAGGCGCCTTTTGCGCGGGCGGCCGCCGCCAGGGCGGTGAAATTGACATCGACGGTGATGTCGGTCTCGCCCGGCGCCTCCAGCGGGTCGGGGCCAAGGTGGTGGTGCCGATAGGTTCGCAAGGTCCCCGCCTTGCGGCGGGGCGCCAGGCCCTGGGCGGTGTCCCCGTAGTCGATCACCACCACCGAGCCGGCCTTCAGCTTGCCCAGCGCCGACCGGAGCCACTCCCCGGCGGCCAGCTGCACCTCGACCTGCCCGCCCTCCTCGACGGGAAGGCCAAAGCTGTCGGCCCACGCGGCCACCTCGGGCCGGGCCGAGACCTCAACCAATGCCAGCCGGTCGTCCATCACGCCCACCCATCGTTCCCTCCAGCCTCCGGCCGTCCAGGTCGCCAGGGCGACCGGCAGGTTGTCGAGCAGCTCGTTGGCGATGATCACCCCGGGGAAGAGAGCCGGCAGGTCGTCGAGGGTGCCCGCCGCCCGGGTAGGAGCGAGTCCCAGGGCGGCCTGGGAGACCTCGACGGCCCACGCCTCGGCGTATCGGGCGAGCGATTGAACCAATGACCGCAGCAGCGACCCCGATCCGGCACCGACATCGACCACCGTAAAGTCCGGTGGGTCGCCGATCCGTTGCCGCTCGCGGTCCACGAAGCGGGCCAGCATCTGACCGAAGAGAGGACTCACCTCTGGGCTGGTGAGGAAGTCGCCCTCCTTGACCGAGCGCAGTGAGCCGGAGGTGAAGTACCCCTGCTCGGAGTCATAGAGTGCCGTCCCCATGAACTCCTCGAAGGGGATGGGGCCGTGCCGGCCGATGCGGTCCAGGAGATGGTCCTTCAACACGCCGGGACGGTACCGCATGCTGGTGGTTGCCGCTTTGGTGGCGTGCAGTTCACCCGAGCGCGCCCCGCCGCCCACCGAGACGGTCACGACCAGGGCCGGCTCGGCCACGACCCTTCCACCGACCGGCCCCACCCCGGAACCGACCACCTCCTCGAGCACCAGCTTGGTAGTCGTGGAGCCCCCAGCTGTGACGACCTTCGCTGACGCCGAGGAGCTCGGAAGGACGCTGCTGGCGGCCGAGGAGGGAATCCGCTCGGCCGACACGCCGACCGACCATCTCCCCGGCTGGGCGTGGGCGCAGCAGCAGGCCTACCGGGACCTCGTCGTGCATCTCGAGTGGCGGGCACCGGTGCGGAATCTCCTGCCCGAAGAGATGCGGCCGGTCTTCGACGCCAACCTTATGGCCGGTGAGCGGCTCCGTGCGCTCACCAAGCCCCAGGCCGAACTGCCTCCCTGGCGGATCTTCCCTCCTCCTCCGGCCGCCGAGTTGCGCGGCTACTACCAGGCGGCAGAAGCAGAGTTCGGGGTGGGATGGGAGTACCTGGCGGCCATCCACCTGGTGGAGACCCGCATGGGTCGCATCCGGGGTACCAGCCCGGCCGGGGCTCAGGGACCGATGCAGTTCCTCCCGGGCACCTGGGCGGCCTACGGCGAGGGCGACATCAACGATCCGGGTGACGCCGTCCGGGCCGCCGCCCGCTACCTGGTGGCCCACGGCGCTCCGCAGGACATGGCCGGCGCCCTCTACGCCTACAACCCAAGCGATCACTACGTGGCGGCCATTGAGGCCTACGCCTCGGTCATGCGGGCCGACGAGCGGGCCTACCTGGGTTATTACCACTGGCGGGTCTTCTACCGGCTGGAGGACGGGGACGTACTGCTGGAGGAGGGCTACGGCGGATAGCCCATTCTCGAGGCAGTTTTGTACCGTTTTGGTACAGCCAAGCCTTAGGTTCGCGGTTAGGGGGCGGCCAGGGTCTGGGTGGCGGTGCCGAAGAAGGCGAGGAACTGGGGATAGAAGCCCACGGCCACGGTGACGATGGCGGTGATGGCCAGGGCCACGGCGAGCGCCGGCTGGACCGGCCGTTCCCGCACTTCCGGAGCCGGGGCGGTCTCGGGGAGGGGATCCATCCAGGCCACCTTGACCACCCGGGCGTAGTAGAAGAGGGCGATCACCGCGTTGACTGCCGCGATCACCGCCAGCACCACCCCCCAGGCGCCGGGGCTGACCAGCACGGCCCGGAAGATCACGAACTTGGCGAACCATCCGGCCAGGGGAGGGATGCCGGCCAGGGCGAAGAAGAACACGGCCAGCAAGAACGCCAGGCCCGGCGCGTACGAGAACAGCCCGGCCAGACCGTCGATCTCCCGGCTGCGGGCCTTGCGCATGGCGGCGATCACGGTGGCGAAGGCCCCCAAGTTCATGAAGGCGAAGATGAGCAGGTAGATGATGGTGGCGGCGAACGCCTCCTGGAGATCCTCCTGGTCGAGCGAGGCGGCCGCCGCGAAGGGGACCAGCATGAAGCCGGCCTGGGCCACCGAGGAGTAGGCCAGCAGGCGGATGATGTCGGTCTGCCACAGGGCCACCAGGTTGCCCACCGTCATCGAGAGCGCCGCCAGCACCCACACCGCCGGGGCCCACACCTCGACCACCTCTCCGAAGGCCAGGTAGCAGACCAGCAGCAGTCCCACGAAGCCGGCTCCCTTGGAGCCCACCGACAGGTAAGCGGTCACCGGGGCAGGCGAGCCCTGGTAGGTGTCGGGGGTCCAGAAGTGGAAGGGGGCCGCCGACACCTTGAAGCCGAAGCCGGTCACCACGAAGAGCACCGCCAAGACGAAAGCCGGCTCCTCGGCCAGAGCTGCCGAGGCCGCCCGGATGCCGGAGAAGGTGATCTCCCCGGTCAGCCCGTAGACCATCGACATCCCGTAGAGCATGATGGCGGTGGAGAGCACCCCGATCAGGAAGAACTTGAGGGCCGCCTCGTTGGAGCGCAGGTCGGCCTTGCGCCACCCGGCCAAGAGGAAGACCGGCCCCGACACCAGCTCCAGGCCGATGAAGAGGGTGAGCAGGTCGCGGGCCGAGGCCATCACCACCGCCCCCAGGATGGAGGAGAGGAGCAGGAAGTAGTACTCCCCCTGGTAGTGCCGGTACTCCTCGACATAGCCCACCGACAGCAGCAGCACCACGTAGCCGGAGACCACGAAGAGGCCCTTCATCACCAGGGCGAAGGAGTCGACCACGTAGGAGTCGCCGAACAGCGTCCGCTCGGTACCGGAGAGGGTCAGGGTGAGGAGGGGTACCGCCGCCAAGGTGAGGCCCAGCACCCCAATCGACGCCACCAGGAACTTGCGCTCCTCGGGGAGGACCAAGTCGAGCCCCAGGGCCCCCAGCACGGTGGCGGCCAGGATCAGCTCCGGCGCCAGCGCGTGGTAGTCGAAGACCGGCACCAAAGTCACGGAGCCCGCTTCTCGAGGCCCATCCTCACCCTCCGAAGGAGGTCCGCACCAGGTTCACAACGGCATCGTTGGTGGCCCCGAAGACCAGCTTGGGGTAGATGCCGATCGCCACGATCAGCACCACCAGCGGCATCCAGGCGGCCAGCTCGAAGCGGTCGAGGTCGTGGAACTCGTGACCCACCCACTCCTCGGGCGGCTCCCCGAGGTTGACCCGCTGCAGCATCCACAGCATGTAGCCGGCGGTGAGCACCGTGCCGATCGCCCCGGCCACCATGGCGCTGCGGAAGACGGTCAGGCTGAGCTCGCCGAGCGGCTGGTAGGCGCCCAGCAGCGCCATGAACTCCCCCCAAAAGCCGGCCAACCCGGGCAGGCCCAGCGAGGCCATGGCAGTGAACCCCAGGATGCCCCCCAGCACGGGCATGATCTTCAGGTTGCCGCCCAGGCGGGCCATCTCCCGGGTGTGGTAGCGGTGGGCGATGGCCCCCGCCAGGAAGAAGAGCAGACCGGTGATCACCCCGTGGGCCACCATGCCGATCACCGCCGCGTTGATGCCGATGTCGGTGAGGGTGGCGATCCCCAGCATGACGAAGCCCATATGTCCCACCGAGGAGAAGGCGATCAGCCGCTTCATGTCGGTCTGCGCCAGGCAGGCCAGCGATCCGTAGATGATCGAGATAGCGGCCAGGATGGCGATGGCCGGGGCCCACACCCGGGCCATCTCCGGGAGGATGGGGAGGGCGATGCGGATGAAGCCGTATGAGCCCAGCTTCAAGAGGATGGCCGCCAGCAGCACCGAGCCCACGGTGGGGGCGGCGGTGTGGGCGTCGGGGAGCCAGGTGTGGAGCGGCCACATCGGCACCTTGACGGCGAACCCCAGGAACAGCGCCCCGAAGACCAGGAAGGCGAAGGTGCCCGTGAAGGCACCGCCGGCACCGCCCGCCTCGATGAGCTCGGGGATGTCGAAGGTGCGCCCTCCCCGGAAGTAGAGACCCAGGAAGCCGAGCAGCATGAAGGCCGAGCCGAACAGGGTGAAGAGGAAGAACTTGATGGCCGCGTAGAGTCGGGTCTCCACCCGGCGGCGGAAACCGGCCAGGGTCATCATGTCCCGGTCGCCCCAGATCCCGATGATGAAGTACATGGGGAGGAGCACCAGCTCGAAGAAGATGAAGAAGAGCACCAGGTCGAGCGCCACGAAGGTCCCGGCCATGCCGGTGGCCAGCACCAGGATGAGGCTCAGGAAGGCCTTGGGGTTGTACGGCTCCGGCCAGTGCTCCCAGGTGTAGACCACCGACAGCAGGGTGATGAAGGTGGAGAGGACCACCAGGGGCAGGCTGATCCCATCCACCCCGATGTGGTAGTTGGCGTTGATGGCCCCGATCCAGGGCAGCCTGGTGCCCAGCTGGAACTGGGCGGCGGCCGACAGGTCGAAGCGGGCCGCCGCCACGATCGAGAAGAGGAACGAGAGGAAGGTGAAGGCCAGCCCGGCCCCCTTGACGGCCCCCACGGCCGCCTTGGGAATGAGTAGCACCACCGCCGCTCCCACCAGCGGCAGGAACACCACCAGCGAGAGCCCCCAGCCGGCGTCGAACCAGCTCATCCTTGCCCCCTCCCCAAGCCTCCCCCGAAGGGGGAGGGAGTTTTGTCGCTCATCATCCTCCTCCTAGCCGAAGATCAAGAGCCCGATCACCAAGAGGACGGCTCCCCCGAAGAGGGCCGCCGCGTACTGCTGCACCTGGCCGGTCTGCAGGTAGCGGAGTGCCCCGCCCGCCCCGCCGGTCACGGCCGACATCCCATTGATGGCGTAATCGATCCCCCGCTGGTCGAGGTTTCCGTAGACGAACCGAGCCAGCCGGCCGGTGGCCAGCCCGGTTCCGTTGAGCGCCCCATCCAGCAGGAAGTCGTTGCTCCAGTTGACGCCCCGGGAGAGTGGATCCCGGATCGGGCGGACCACCCCATACCAGTACAGGTCGTCCAGGTAGTACTTGCGGTTGAGGAGCGGCCATAGGAACGGCACTCGCAGGCGGTCCCGCTCCAGCTGGGTGTCGGCGTCCCGGTGATAGAGCAGAAAGCCCAGGGCGATGCCGGCGCCGGCCGCCACCAGCCCCAGCAACAGCGCCGCCAGGTTGAAGCTCTCGGCAACATGCGCGTCGGCGAAGTCGGTCTGCACCCAGGTGGCGAAGCCGGTGAACAACCCCGGGATGTTCACCCAGCCGGCCACCACCGAGAGCACCGCCAGCCCCACCAGCGGACCGGTCATGAGGGCGGGGGACTCGTGAGGGTGGGCATGCCCCTTGTAGGTGCCGAAGAACGTGAGGAAGACCGCCCGGGACATGTAGAGAGCGGTGAGTAAGGCGGTCGCCAGCCCGATCACCAGCACCACCAGGAGCCCCTCATCGCTCCAGGCGGCCAGGATCTCGTCCTTGGAGAAGAAGCCTGCCAGCGGCGGGATGCCGGCCAGGGCGGCCGAGCCGACCACGAAGGTCCAGAAGGTGGTGGGCATGGCCTTCCTGAGGCCGCCCATCTCGCTCATGTTGTTGGAGTGGACGGCGTGGATCACCGACCCCGATCCCAAGAAGAGCAGGGCCTTGAAGAAGGCGTGGGTGAAGAGGTGGAAGAAGGCGGCGGTGAAGGCGGCCGCCCCCAGAGCGGCCATCATGTAGCCCAGCTGGCTGACCGTGGAGTAGGCCAGCACCCGCTTGATGTCGTCCTGCACGATGGCCAGCAGCCCGGCGATGACCAGCGTCGTGGTCCCGATCACCAGCACTACCGTGCGGGCGGTGGGGGCCAACTGCTCGTAGAGGGGAAACATCCGACCCACCATGTAGACGCCGGCGGTCACCATGGTGGCGGCGTGGATGAGGGCCGAGACCGGCGTGGGGCCGGCCATGGCGTCGGGGAGCCAGGTGTGGAGGGGGAACTGGGCGCTCTTGCCTATGGCTCCGGCAAAGAGCAAGACCCCTCCGGCCAGCACCACCCCGGCCGCCAGCTGCCCGCCCTCGGCCGCTTCCAGGACCTCGCGGATCCGAAAGGACCCCACGCCGGTGGCCAGCACGAGCACCCCGATCACGAAGCCCACATCGGCGGTCTTGGTGGTGATGAAAGCCTTGATGGCCGAGGAGGAGTTCTGGTGCTCCTCCCACCAGTGGCCGATGAGGAGGTAGGAGCAGAGCCCCACCAGCTCCCAGCCCACCAGGAGCTGGAGGAGGTTGGGAGCCAGCACCAGCAGCAACATCGACCCGGTAAACAGGGACAGGGCGGCGAAGAAGAAGGTGAAGCGCTCGTCCCCCTCCATGTAGGCCACGGAGTAGACGTGCACGGCCAGCGAGACCACCCCCACCACCACCAGCATCATGATGGAGAGGCCGTCCAGCAGCCAGCCGGCCTCCACCACGAAGGGGCCCACCTCGGCGATCTCCACCGAGCCCTCGAAGGCGACCGGCCGGGCGATGTTGGCGACGAACAGGGCTGTCCCGTGGAGGAAGGAGAAGCCCACCGCGGCGATGCCGATCTCCGCCCCGCCCCTTCGCAATCGCTTTCCGATCAGGACGATGAGGAGGAAGGAGACCAGCGGGACGGCCGGGATCAGCCAAGCCCATTCGGTCAGCACCGACTCACCACTTCATCAGGTCCAGCTCGTCGAGGTTGGCCGAGGAGCGGTTGCGGTAGATGAGCAGCACGATGGCGAGGCCGATCCCCACCTCGGCGGCCGCCACGGTGATCACGAAGAGGGCGAAGATCTGCCCGGTCACGAAGGCGTCCCCGATGTGCGCCCCGAAGGCAACCAGGTTGAGGTTGACGGCGGTGAGCATCAGCTCGATGGAGAGCAACACGAGGATGGCGTTGCGCCGCACCAGCACCCCGTACACGCCCGTGGCGAAGAGCAGCGCCGCCAGGATCAGGAACTGGGAGACGATCATTCGGTGGGATCCCGCCTGGCCAAGGTGATCCCGCCGATCAGGGCGGCCAGGAGCACGAAGGAGACCGCCTCGAAGGGCACCACGAAGCGCGTGAAGAGCTGCTCACCCACACCGGCGGTGCGGACCGGCTCGCCCAGCTCGAGGGGCGTGACATCGAAGGCCGCCCAAGAGGACCCGGCCATCAGCCCGAAGACGAGGGCCGCCACCAGAGCGGCCGGCCAGCGCCGCTCGTGGTCAAGCCGGGCCTCCCGGCCGATGGGCGCCCGGGTGATCATCACCCCGAACAAGAACAGCACGATCACCGCCCCGATGTAGATCAGCACCACCACCCAGGCCACGAACTCCGCCCCCAAGAGCACGAACATGGCGGCCGAGCCGGCCAGTGCCACCACCAGCAGCAAGGCGGCGTGCACCACGTTGTTGCGAGTCACCACGCCCAGCCCGGCGCCCAGCATGACGAGAGCGATGGCCAGAAACGCCCAGTTGGCGGGCGTGGTCAGCCAGTCGACCACCTAGGGCTCCAGAGGAGGGGCCTCGGGCACGGTGGCCAGCCAATCCTGGAGACGCTCCTTGTCGTGCAGCATGTCCCCCATCCGGTACTCGGAGAACTCGTACTCAGGGCTCCAGAACAGCGCGTCGAAGGGGCACACCTCCACACAGATCCCGCAGTACATGCAGAGGGCGTAGTCGATGTCGAAGCGGTCCAGCACCGCCCGCGAGCGGGCCCGACCTCCCTCTCGGGCCGGAGGCTGGATCTCCTTGTGGCCCTCGATGTAGATGCACCAGTCGGGGCATTCCCGGGCGCACAGCATGCACACGGTGCAGGCCTCCTGGTCGAGGGCGATCACCCCCCGGGCGCGGGGCACCGGGACCTCCTTGACCTTGGGGTACTGGGTGGTGACCGGCCGGGTGAAGAGAGTACGGAGGGTCACCCACATGCCCTTGGCCAGGCCCTTGGCGGGGATGGTTCTCATGTCTCTTCCAACTGTAGGGGCGTCTCCCGGTGAGCCGGCCGCAGCATCAGAGCACCACCTTCAAGGTGGCGGTCACGGCGATATTGGCCAGCGCCAGCGGGATGAGCCACTTCCAGGCCAGGCGCTGGAGCTGATCCTCCCGCAGGCGGGGCCA
The DNA here is from genome assembly GCA_050742155.1 of Acidimicrobiia bacterium. Taxonomy (GTDB): domain Bacteria; phylum Actinomycetota; class Acidimicrobiia; order Spongiisociales; family JALYHC01; genus JBOGFC01. The sequence continues at coordinate 45,697 of JBOGFC010000081.1, read as the reverse complement.
GGTCCAGCGAAACCAGATCAGCAGGAAGACCAACAGCCCGATCTTGGCGAAGAGGAGCAGGGGGCCGAAGATCGGGTCCAGGAAGGGGGCGTGGTAGCCCCCCAGGAACAGCGTGGCGGCGATGGCCGAGAGGCTGAACAGGTTGGCGTACTCCCCCAGGAAGAAGAACAGGAAGCGAAACCCCGAGTACTCGGTGAGGTAGCCCATCACCAGCTCCGACTCGGCGACCGGCATGTCGAAGGGAATCCGGATCAGCTCGGCCAGGATGGCCACCAGGAAGATGGCGAAGCCGACGAACTGCGGGATCACATAAGGGATGGGCAGGGAGAGCGGGCCGACGGTCATCACGTTCTCCGCCTGGGCCTCGACGATCCCCACCATCGACAAGGTGCCGGCCTGGATCACCACGCCCACCACCGCCAGCACCAGCGGCAGCTCGTAGGCGATCAGCTGGCCGGCCGCCCGCAGTCCCCCCATCAGCGAGTATTTGTTGGCCGAGGACCACCCGGCCATCAGGACCCCGATGGTGCCCACCGAGGAGATGGCCAGGGCGTAGAACACCCCCAGGTCGAGGTCGCGGATGATGAGTCCGGGGCCGAAGGGGATCACCACGAAGAGAGCCAGCGAGGCCAGGAGGACCACCGCCGGGGCGATCCGGAAGACCGCCCGGTCGGCCTCCGCCGGGATGATGTCTTCCTTCTGGATGAACTTGAGGGCATCGGCGATGGGCTGCGCCCACCCGAAGCGGCCCCCGGCGAAGTAAGGACCGATGCGGCTCTGCATGTGGGCGGAGATCTTCAGCTCGGCCAGCACGATGGGGATGGAGACGGCCGGGATCAGCACTCCGATCGCCACCAGCTTGATGGCCAGCAGCAACCAGAAGTTGTCGATGGCGGGGAGCTGGGCGATCACCGGATCACCCTCGCCTCAAGCTTTTGGCGCGCAAACTTCACACCAGGGTGTGAGCATTGCGCGCCAGAACGCCGCAGGCTCACCGGTCGATGTCCCCCAACACGAAGTCGAGGCTGCCCATGATGGCGATGATGTCGGGCACCAGGACCCCTTCGAGCAGATAGGGGAGCACCGAGATATTGGAGAATGAGGCGGAGCGGATCTTCACCCGATAGGGGATCCGCCCGCCTTCCGAGACCAGGTAGAAGCCCATCTCCCCCTTGGGGTTCTCGGCCCGCACGTAGGTCTCCCCCCGGGGGATCTTGATGACCCGCGGGACCTTGGCCTGCAGCTCCCCCGACGGAATCGCCTCGATGGCCTGCAGGATGATCCGGGCCGCCTGGCGGATCTCCTCCAGGCGCACCTGGTAGCGGTCCCAGCAGTCCCCGTTCTCCCCCGTGGGGATATCGAACTCGAACTGGTCGTAGGGCAGGTAATCGTCCACCCTGCGCAGGTCGAAGGCCACCCCCGAGGCCCGCAGGTTGGGACCCGACACCCCATAGGAGAGGGCCACCCCGGGCGGCAGCACCCCCGTCCCCTTGGTGCGGGCCATGAAGATCTCGTTGCCGGACACCAGGTCGATGAGGTCGTCGCACACCCGGGTGATCCGCTCCATGGCGGCCCTGGTCTCGGAGAGGAAGCCTTGCGGGAGATCCTGGCTGACCTTCTTGGTCTCCGAGCCGCCTCCGTAAGCCGGCTTCACCCCGCCCACCCGGTTGAAGTTGGGATGGAAGCGGCCCCCGGTCACCGACTCGATCAGGTCCAGCACCCGCTCCCGGTCCCGCAAGGCGTGAAAGAGCGGGGTGGCCGCCCCGATCTCGAGCGGGTAGGAGGACATGAAGACCAGGTGGGAGGCGATCCGGGCCATCTCGGTGAGGATGAGCCGGATGTACTGGGCGCGGGGCGGCGGCTCGACCCCCAGCAGCCGCTCGGCGGCCACCATGAACGGCACCTCGTTGGCGAAGCCGGCCACCCAGTCGATCCGGTTGATGAGGGTGGTGATCTGGGGATAGGTCCGCACCTCGGAGATCTTCTCGTAGCCCCGGTGCATGTAGCCGATCACCGGCTCGACGCTGTGCACCCGCTCCCCATCCACGCGGGCCACCAGCCGCAGCACCCCGTGAGTGGACGGGTGCTGCGGTCCGATGTTGAGGGTCATCTCCGGGGTCTGCAGCTCGACCGAGACGGCCGCCTCGGAGAGGTGCATCATGGCCTCGGGCCGCACCGGGAGGGTAGGGGTGGTCATGTTTGGCGAACCCAGGGTTCCTGCGCGCCTCTCCGGCGCGCTGGCGCCCGCGGTTCGGGATTCGCCATTGACCCGGTCATCGTTGCGGGCTCTCCTCCGACGGCCCCTCGAGCGCCGCCTTTTGGGCCTCCTCCTCCTCGGGTGGGATGTCCTCCACGTCCACCAACCCGGGCCAGGGCTTCACCTCCCGGGTGAGGAGGGGAAAGGACTTGCGGAGCGGGAAGCCCTCGAAGGCGTCCGGCAGGTAGAGCTTGATGAGGTTGGGATGGCCCCGGAAGTCGATCCCGAACATCTCGTGGGCCTCCCGCTCGTGCCAGTTGGCCCCGGCGAACACCTCCACCAGGCTGTCGAGCTCCGGACGGTCCTTGGGGAGGTGGGTGGAGAAGGTGACCTGCTCGCTGCCTTGCGTCGTGGAGAGGTGGCAGAGCACCTCGAAGCGCTCCTCGAGATCGTCGGGATTCTCCACCCGCTCTCCCACCTCCACGTCCTTGGCCCAGTCGATGGCGGACAGGAAGGAGAAGAAGGAGAGGTCGAGCTCGTCTCGGGCCGTGCGTAGCGCCTCGGTCCAGCGCTCCGGCTCGACATACACCTTCAGATGGTCGAAGTCGGCCGCGAAGCGCTCGGCCCCGACCGTCTCGGCCACCCGCCGGCCGTACTCCTCCAGCGGGTCGGCGGTCTGCTCCTCGGGGGCCTCAGGCGGGCTGTCGGTCAAGCTCTCTCCACTTATCCCGCACGTCCTCGCCCTGGATCTTCTGCTGCAAGAGCACGATCCCCTCCAGCAGGGCTTCCGGCCGGGGTGGGCAGCCGGGCACGTAGACGTCCACCGGGATGACCTGATCGACACCCTTGGTGACCGAGTACGAGTCCCAGTACGGGCCTCCGCAGTTGGAGCACGACCCCATCGAGATGACGTACTTGGGGTCGGGCATCTGCTCGTAGAGGCGTCTGATGGCCGGAGCCATCTTGTCGGTGACGGTGCCGGCCACGATCATCAGGTCAGCCTGGCGCGGGGAGGCCGGCAGGGGGATGATCCCGAAGCGCATGAAGTCGTAGCGGGGGCTGGAGGCGGCCATCAGCTCAATGGCACAGCAGGCCAGCCCGAACTGGAAGAACCACAGCGAGTACTTGCGGGACCAGTTGAGGAGCCAGGTGATCGGCTTGGGCGTGCCGAAGCGCTCGATCACTCCCATACCAACAGCCCCTTTCGGATGGCGTAGACCAGGCCGGCGATCAGGATGAGGATGAAGATGAGCATCTCCACCAAAGCGAAAACCCCGAGCTGCTCCAGGACCACCGCCCAGGGGAAGATGAACACCGCCTCCACGTCGAAGATCACGAAGAGCAGTCCGAAGATGTAATACCGCACGTAGGTCTGGGCCCAGCCGCCGCCCACCGGATCCACCCCGCACTCATAGGTGGTCAGCTTGGCCGGGTTGGGCTTGGAAGGGCGGACCAGCGCCGAGACCCCCAAGGTGAGCGCCACCAGCGCCACCCCGAACCCGGCGAAGGCGGCCACCGTGATGTAGTCGTGAAAGTACTGTTCCACCTGCTCGCGGAGTATAGGGAGGCGGCCGGTCCTCTCAGGAAGCCTCTGCGATGGCCCGGTTGTTGACGAACGGAGTCGACACCAGGGCCACCAGCACCAAGGCCACGCCGGCCACCAGGAACGGGGCACGCAGGCCGAGAGCGCGCGCCATGAGACCCCCGAGGGCGGCCCCGGCCGGGATGGCGCCATAGCCCAAGGCGCGCTGGGAGCCCACCACCCGTCCCAGCAGAGTGTCGGGCACCACGGCCTGGCGGAGCGAGCGAAAGGTGACGTTGAAGATCGCGAAGCCGATCCCCTGCACCACCAACATGGCGCCCACCGCCACCGGCCGGGAGGAGAGGCCGATGGCGATCTGGGCGGCCCCCCCGACCGAGAATGCGGTCAGGGCGACGGTGCCGGGGCCCAGCACCTGCGTCACCCGATGGGCGGCCACCGTGCCGAGTGATGCTCCTACAGCAAACATCGCCAGCAGGACGCCGAACCCGAGCTCATCAAGGCCCAGGATCTCGAGCGCGAAGAGCACGAAGATGGCGCTGGTGGATGCGTAGAAGAGGTTGACCAGCGCCACCATGAAGGTCACCGCCCGGAGCAGGCGGTGACGCCCGAGCCAGGTCAATCCCTCGTATATGCGGCGACCGAGCCGACGCCGCGTGTCGTCCTGGATGGGCCGGAAGCTGCCTTGCAGGGCGACGAGCAAGACGGCCGCCACGGCGAAGGTGGCCGCGTCGAAGAGGAACGGGACCGCCGCCGCCAGCCCGAACAGAACGGCTCCCAGCGGAGGACCGACGAACTGGTTGGCCACGATCTCCGCCCCGATCAGCCGGGCATTGGCCGGCTCGAGCTGAGACGGGGCCACCACCGAGGGGATGATCGCCTGGGCGGCGGTGTCGAAGAGCGTCTCCGCCGCTCCCATCAAGAAGGCCACCGCGTAGAGCAGGGGGAGGCCGGCCCATCCCATCCACACCGCCCCACCCAGCAAGGCCACCACCATCATGCGCAGGCCCTGCGCGGCGGCCATCAGCCTCCGTCGGTCCACCTGGTCAACCACCGCTCCTGCCACCAGGGAGAGCAGCAGCCAGGGCAGCCACAGCATGACGGTGAGGCCGGCCACCAGGGCCGGGTCGCGAGTGAGCGTGGCGGCCAGCAGAGGAAGGGCGGCCAGCCGCACCCCATCCCCCAGGTTGGAGACTGCGCTGGCCGTCCAGAGCTTGCGAAAGTTGCGCCCCAAGCCGTTCATGTTCTCGAAACTATCGTCCTCCCGTGCGCCTTCCCGACTATGCAGGCGGCGGGCTCGTCAATCTGGTGGCCGAGCTCGAGCACCGTCTCATCGGATCGAGTGTCGCTCCCCGGCTGGCCGAGGAGCTGGCCCGACTGATCCCGTCAGGGGACTCCTACCTGCTGTTCCTCTTCGACGGGCTGGGCGACCATCAGCTCGCTCACCCCAGCGCGGGACCACTGGCCCTCTCCCGCCGGGCGGCCCTCGACGCCCCGTTCCCCAGCACCACCACGGCCAGCCTGGCCAGCGTGGTCACCGGCCTTCCGCCCGCCCAGCATGGTCTGCTCGGCTACCAGCTCTGGATGCCCGAGCTCGACCTGGTGGTCAACACCCTGCAGTGGACGACCTTGTGGGGCGACCCGGTTGATTACCGGTTCGATGAGCTTCTGCCGGCTCCCAACCTCTGGGAGCGCCTTGCCCGGGCGGGGGTGGAGCCGATCACCATCCAGCCGGGAGACTTCCTCGAGAGTCCTCTCAGTCGGGTGCTCTACCGCGGCGCCCGCTTCGAGCCGGTCTTCACCGCCGACGAGATGGTGGAGGCGGCGCTGGCGTTGGCCTCCCACCCGGGACGCCTGCTCCTCGTGTACCTCCCGCACGTGGACGTGGCCGCCCATACCAGGGGCCAGGCATCGCAGATGTACGTCGAGGCGATCGGACTGGCCGCCGAGGTCTGGCAACGGGTGGCGTCTCGTTTGCCCGATGGGACGGCGATGGTCGGCACCTCGGACCACGGCCACGTGGACGTGCCACCCGAACGCCGTACCGAGCTCGGCCGCCTCGCCGAGCAGGAGTTCATCGTGTACGGCGACTCTCGTATGACCTTCCTGCGCGGTGATCCCGAGAGGGCCGCCTCCCTGGCCGAGACCCTCCCGGCCTCTTGGGTGCCGCTCGAGGAGATGCGGTCGTGGTGGGGGCCGGGCCCGCCCCACCCCAGCTTCGAGGAGCGGGCTCCCACCGGTGCGCTGGTCCCCGCACCCGGTCATATCCTGTTGCACCGCTTCAGTGACCGACGGCTGATCGGCGCCCACGGCGGCCTCACCGAGGAGGAGCTGCGGGTGCCGCTGCTGGTGGGTGGCGCCTGACCTACCTCTCCGACGCACGCTTTTGAAAAGGTGACTAGGTTCGTGAGGTAGGCCCAGAGAAGGGAGTCTCACATGGCCATGGACCTGACCGTCGAGCTGCAGAACCGGCCCGGCACGCTGGCCGACCTCGGCGAAGCACTCGGCAAGGCCCAGATCAACATCGACGGGGTGGCCGGGGTGGCCACCGACGGGACCGGCTTGTTCCACATCCTGGTGGAGGACGCCGCCGCCGCCCGCCAGGCGCTCGGGAACGCCGGCCTCAAGGTGACCGACGAGCGCGAGGTGGTGGTCGTCGATGTCGAGGACCGGCCCGGCATGCTGGGCGAGGTAGCCCGCAAGATCGCCGACACCGGCGCCAACATCGACCTCGTTTACCTGGCGGCCGGCACCCGCCTGGTGATCGGAGGCGACAACCTGCAGACGATCCGCACGGCGGTGTAGGTCCGCTTGTCCCCCTCCCCAACCCTCCCCCGGGAGGGGGAGGAGAGGGCCTCAGAGGGCGATCGCCTCCGCGCGATCGCCGATCGTCACCGCTTCCACGACCATCTCGAGCAGCGCCTGAATGGTCCCATCGAGGTCCTCCGAGAGGACCTCGGGGATGTCGTGCGCCCTCGCCAGGTCACGGATATGGGCCTGGATGGTGCGGATCTCCTCGAAGTGCTCCAGGTACCGATGGGGGCGGCGGCCGTGCTCCAGCTCCTGGCGGGCCAGGAAATGCGCTCGGTGGGCGTCGGGGTCGTCGATGGCCAGCACCACCTCCACGACGGCAGCTTGGTCGGCCGGCCAATCCCCGGTGAGCAGGCCGGGCAGCACGTGGGTGCCCTCGACGACGATGTCGATCCGCTCGGTGATGGCCCGGGTGATGAGACCCTTGACGCCGGCCGCCACCGCCTCCGCCTGGCGCTGGAAGCCGAGCAGCACCGGGTCGGGAGTCCCCTCCCACGGACCCTGCACGGATTGGGACACCTCGAAGGAGGAAACGTGGATGGCCGGCAGCACGTCCTCGGAGATGATGTTGCGCATGACCTCCCGCACCGCGTCCGTCGGGATGATCCGGGTGATGCCGAGGCGGGCTCCCATGCGGGTGGCCACCGTCGACTTGCCCACCCCGGTGGCTCCACCGATGAGCACGACGACCGGCTTGGAGGAGCGCTTGGCGCGCCGCCAGGCCTGATAGCGCTCGGCCACGGCCGGCCCGGCCCGGGCGGTGAGAACTCGGGTCGCCAGCCCGGCCAGCTCATCGGCCGAGACCGCGTCTCGACGCCAGGCCGCCAGCTCCTGCTCGATGGACTCCGCCAGAGCGAAGGCCCGGTCCGGAGCCAGCCCAGTGGCCATGATCGAGGTCGCCATGAGGCCCTTGGAGTAAGGGAGGCTCATACCCAGTCGATCCTCCACGGTCACGTAGCGACCCGGGGACGCCGGTCCCTTCTTCACCATCTCGAGACCCATCTCGGCTTCCTCCTCCGCCAGGGAGAGCCAGAGCCGGGAGCGGCACCGGTCTCCTTCCAGTTGCCTACGGGGTTAGCTGACGGGCTCGGGCTGGAAGGTTCGCCCTATCCGGCATGCCGGAATTCGCCCCACAATGGTGGGTCCCCCGCCCCGGCCGGGCGGCCGGGTTCGGCGTAGGCGCAACTATACCCTCTCCGGTGCCCGACTAACAGGAAACTTCAGGAAATCGCCAAGAAGAGACGCTCGGCCATGAAGGGCCCCACCCCCACCGAGGCGTCGCCGTTGACTCGCACGGTGAGGGTGTCATCCGGAGTGCGGTGGACCACCTCCACCCCGGCGCCCGGTCGCAGCTCCGCCTCGTCGAGGAAGCGCATGATCTCGGGGTCGAGCTCCAGCTCCTCGGCGATCCGCTCCAGCCGCAGCCGCCGCCCTGCCTCCAACTCGGCGAGGGGCATCATCTTGGGAGGCCGGTAGCCGGCTCCGGGGATCGGGTTGCCGTGCGGACAGGTCTGGGGCCGGCCGAGCACCTCCCACATGGCCTGTTCCACGTCGGCGGAGACGAAGTGCTCCCACACCGCCGCCTCGTCGTGCACCTTGACCCATGGAAGCCTGAGCACCTCCGAGAGGAACCGCTCGGCCAGGCGGTGGCGGCGCACCACCACCTCGGCCAGGTGGCGGCCCTCGGTGGTGAGGTGGATCTCGTCGCCTATGGTCACCAGCCCGTCCAGTGCCATTCGATGCACGGTGTCCGAGACGCCGGCCCGGCTCACCCCCAGCCACTCGGCGATGCGAGCCTGAATGACCTCGATCTCCCCTTCCTCGAGCTCGTAAATGGCTTCGGCGTACTCTCGGAAGGGGGCTCGGTAGTCGGTGGCTTCCACCGCCCGGATGCTAACCGACCCCGACTTGTTAAGCATGCTTGACGATTCGTGTCAACCAATTTGCACTACGCTCGTAGTGCTATCTAACCTGCCTTCTCATGAAGCACGTCACAATCATCTTGCTGGCAGCTCTCGCCGCCGCCGCCTGCGCCCCCGGATCCGGTGCCGACGGCAAGCTGGTCGTCTACTCCGGCCGGGGTCAGGAGCTGGTCGAGCCGCTCCTCCAGCGTTTCCGGGAGCAGAGCGACCTCGCGGTCGAGGTTCGGTACGCGGGCAGCACCGAGCTGGCGGCCACCCTCCTCGAGGAGGGCCAGAACTCTCCGGCCGATGTGTTCTTCGCCCAGGATCCGGCCTCCTTGGGGGCGGTGGCCGCAGCCGGGCTGCTGGCCACTCTGCCCGACGAGGTGCTGGGCAGGGTGCCGGCGCGATTCCGGGACGCCGAGGGTCGCTGGGTGGGGACCTCGGGGCGGGCCAGGGTGATGGTCTACAACACCGAGGCGCTCTCGGAGGCCGAGCTGCCCCGGAGCATCTGGGAGCTCACCGATCCCAACTGGAAGGGCCGGGTGGCGATCGCCCCCACCAACGGCTCCTTCCTCGCCTTCGTCTCGGCCATGATCCTCACCGACGGGGAGGGGCGGACGCTGGAATGGCTGGAAGGCATCGCCGCCAACGACCCCGTCATCTACCAGAGCAACGCCCCGATCGTGGCGGCCGCCGACGCCGGCGAGGTGGATCTCGGGCTGGTCAACCACTATTACCTGCTGCGGCTCGAGGGCGAACAGGGCCGGGTGTCGGCCGCCAACCACTTCCTGCGCTCGGGTGATCCCGGGGCGCTGGTCATGCCGGCCGGAGTAGGGGTGCTGACCACCAGCCAGAATCCGGCGGCGGCCCTCGAGTTGGTCCGCTTCCTGCTCTCGGAAGAGGCCCAGCGGTACTTCTCGGAGGAGACCTTCGAGTATCCGCTCGTCTCCGGAGTGCCGCCCTCCACCACCCTGCCTCCCCTGGAGGAGATCCCCACCCCGGACGTGAACCTCTCCCACCTGGCCGACACCATCGATCAGGCCACCGACCTGGTGGCCGAGGCAGGTCTCCTCTGACCGTGACCGTGCTGGCTCGTCCGGCCCGGGAAGCCCTCGGACAGGCGCGCCGCGCCCCCTGGTTCCTGTGGTTGCTACCGCTGGTCGTGCTGACGGTGGTCCTCGTTCCGCTCGGCCATCTCCTCTGGCGGGCCCTGACGGCCAGCGCGGCGGCTCAACAGGTCCTGCTCTCACCTCGCACCCTGCATCTGCTCGCCAACACCTCGCTCCTCACCGCCGCGGTGACCATCTCGGCCACCGCCCTGGGCATCGCCACCGCCTGGCTGACGGTGCGCACCGACCTCGCCGGGCGAAGGATATGGGCCACGCTGTGCTCGCTGCCCCTGGTGATCCCCTCCTTCGTGGGGGGCTTCGTGCTCATCTCGGCCCTGGGCCCCCGCGGCCTGCTGGCCGATCTACTAACCCCGCTAGGAATCGAGCGGCTCCCCAGCCTGGCCGGCTTCACCGGTGCCTGGCTGGCGCTCAGCTTGTTCACCTATCCCTATGTCCACCTGGTGGTGGCCGCCGCCCTGCGCAGCCTGGACCCCGCCCAGGAGGAATCTGCCCGGGCGCTGGGCGCCTCGCCCCGGCGGGCTTTCCGCACCGTGGTGCTCCCCCAGCTGCGCCCGGCGGCCACCGCCGGGGGGCTGCTGGTGGCCCTCTACACCCTGTCCGACTTCGGAGCGGTCTCGCTGATGCGCTTCGACGCCTTCACCAGGGTGATCTACGCCCAGTACCAGGGACGGCTCGACCGCACCCCGGCGGCGGTGCTGGCCCTGCTGCTCGTTCTCATGGCTTTGGCGATCCTGTGGGTGGAGAGCCGCACCCGGGGGCGGGCCGCCTATCACAGCCGGCGCCCGCCCCGCCCGGCCATTCCCGTGCACCTGGACGGACGAGCCCGCTGGGCGGCCCTCGCCTTCTTGGCAGGCCTGGTCTTCTTGGCGTTGGCGCTCCCGGTCGGGGTGCTGGGGTTCTGGCTGGTCCGAGGTGTGGTCAACGGGGAGCCGCTGCGACTGGTGTGGCGGGCGGCCGGGGGGTCGTTGGGGGTCTCGCTGGCGGCGGGAGTGGCGGCCATGGTGGTGGCGGCCCCGGCCGCCATGCTGGTGGTGCGCTACCGCTCCCGAGCCTCCGGCCTGCTCGAGCGGAGCTTCTACGTCGTCTACGCCCTCCCCCACATCACCGTCGGGCTGGCCCTGGTGTTCTTCGCCGCCAACTACCTCCCGGTCGTCTACCAGAGCTTCTTCCTGCTGGCGGTGGCCTACGTGGCGCTCTTTCTGCCGCAGGCCACCGGGGCCGGACGGGCCGCGCTGCTGCAGGTGAGCCCCCATCTGGAGGAAGCGGCTCGCAGCCTGGGCAGGGGCCCGCTCGGGACGATCGCCACGGTGACCGCCCCGCTCATGGGCCGGGGCCTGGTGGCCGGAGGCGCGCTGGTCTTCCTCACCTCGATGAAGGAGCTGCCGGCCACCCTGCTGCTCCGCCCGACCGGCTTCGACACCCTGGCAGTGCGGGTGTGGTCGGCGGCCAACGACGCCTTCTTCGCCCGGGCGGCCGCCCCCGCCCTGCTGCTCCTGGCGGTCTCGGCGGTCCCCCTGTACCTGCTCATCTCGAGGGGCTATGCCGCTGAGTCCTGAGCCGGGCCCGGCCATCCGCTGCCGCCTGATCGACAAGCGATACGGCACGGTCGTCGCCCTCGACCATTTCTCGCTGGAGGTGACCCCCGGAAGCATCCTGGGCCTGCTGGGACCCTCCGGGTGCGGCAAGACCACTGCCCTGCGGGTGATGGCCGGCTTCGAGCACCCGGACGCCGGGACGGTCGAGGTGGGTGGCCGCCTGGTGGCGGGACCGGGCAGGTTCGTCCCAGCAGAGCGTCGCCGGGTGGGGATGGTCTTCCAGGACTACGCCCTCTTTCCCCACATGACCGTCGCCCACAACGTGGGCTACGGCCTGGCCCGCTCCGAGCGCACCTTGCGGGTGGCAGAGGTAATGGAGCTGGTGGGGCTGTCCGGTTTGGAGCGGCGCATGCCCCATCAGCTCTCGGGGGGTGAGCAACAGCGGGTGGCGCTGGCCCGGGCGCTGGCCCCCATACCGGAGGTGATCCTGCTCGACGAGCCGTTCTCCAATCTCGACGCCCCGCAGCGGGACCGGGTCCGCAGGGAAGTGCGGGCCATCCTGCTGGAGGCCGGCATCACCGCCGTCTTCGTCACCCACGATCAGGAGGAGGCCCTGGCCATGTCTGACGTGGTGGCGGTGATGCGAGCGGGCGGCATCGTGCAGCTGGCCCCTCCCCACGAGCTCTACCGGCGACCCACCGATGCGTGGGTGGCCGGCTTCCTGGGCGACGCCGAGTTCCTGCCCGGCCTGGCCCGGCACGGAAAGGTGGAGACCCTGCTCGGCACCTTCCAAGCCCACGGCCCGGCGGGCGCGGTCGAGGGACCGGTGGAGGTCATGGTCCGTCCAGAGGCGGTGCGGCTCACCGCCGACCGGGAGGGTGAGGCGGTGGTGATCGCCCGGGAGTTCTATGGCCATGACCAGGTGGTGGTGCTGGAGCTCGACAGCGGTCGGCGGCTCAATGCCCGCCTGGGCCCGAGTCCCGTCTATCCACTCGGGGAGCGGGTATCGATCACCGTGGAGGACGGGGTCTCGTTTCCCCTCGGCTGAGGCTCAGTTCTCGTCGCGGTGCTTCCCCGAGGCCTCGCCGGCCGCCGGCCCGCGGTCGGCACCCACTCCCGACGCCCAGGCTCCCAGTCCCCAGAGGAGGGTGAGCCCGTACACGATGGCCCCGACCACCGGGATCAGCCGGAGCAGCCCCCACACCACCGACCCCAGCAAGAAGCCCCCGAACCGGCTCCCCCGCCCTCCCAGCAAGCGGTTCCCGAGGGCGGCCACGGCAGGGACCGGCCCGGCGAACAACCCAAGGATCCACAGGGCGACCAGGATCAGGGCCACCGGCAGGCCCACCACCGTCACCGCCGCCAGCACGGCCAGGAAGGGCAGCACGACCAGCACGGCCAGCCCCAGGAGGCCGCTCCGCCATGGATGGGAACGCGCCGCCCGCACGGCGCCCGTGCCGATCCGCGGGAGCAGGGCGAGGAGCACCAGGCCGGTGACCACGAAGGCGAGGAACACCAACACCGAGAGGACCCGACCGGCAGCCCGCACCCGCACGTTGGCCGGCAGCTCCCCGCGCCTGATGACCCGGCCGTCCACCTCGGCCGCCCCCGAGACACTGGCCGGCTGCGACGACCGGTAGGCCACGTCACCGCCCACCTGGGCACCGGCCCCCACCACCAGCCCGGTCTCCCGGCACATCTGCAGTCCGGAGAAGGGCCCACAGAGTGGCCGCCCACCCACCGCCACCTCGACGTTTCGTCCCACCCGGCCCCCCAATCTCAGCGTCCCGAACTGGCCCCGGACGTCCCGGCCCACCTCTCCTTGCAGGCCGACCTGCCCGGCCAGGGCCAGGAGGTCCCGGCCCACCTGGCCGTCCAGGCTGGCGTTCCCGACCAGCATGACCAGGTCCTCCCCGATCGTTCCGTCGGCCACCACCTCGCCGCTAGCCAGGCGCACCGAGCCTCCCACCTCGCCGCCGATGATCGCGCTGCCCGCCACGCCGACGAGGTCGCCGTCCACTCGACCCGTGATCCGGACCTCGTTGGCGGCCACCACCAGGTCCCCGGCCACCACCCCTTCCACGACCACCCGGTTGGCCAGCGCGTAGAGATCCTCGTCCACCACATCCCCTTCCCGGACGAGCACGACGTCCGCCGTCGCCACATCTGCGTGAGCGGGGCCGAGCAGGAACATGGCCAACAGCGGGGCGACGGCCAGCGTGCCCTTAGAGAGAAATCGAGGCACGAATCAGCTCCAGGAGCGGGGCCGGCAGGATGCCGAACAGAAGGGTGATGACCGTCGAAACGACGAGCACGGCGCTGACCAGTCGGCCGGGAAGTGGCCCGGCCCGGGCGGCCCCCGGGGCCTCGGCCGGCACCGGGGCCTGCATGTACATGAGAACGATCACCCGCAGGTAGAAGAACAAGCCGGCCACCGCCCCCACCAGACCCAGCACCACCAGCCACAGGTAGCCGGCCCCCAGGGCGGCGGTGAACACTCCCACCTTGCCCACGAATCCGGTGGTGGCCGGGATCCCGGCCATGGCCACCATCATGAGGGAGAGCACCCCGGCCAGCAGCGGGGACCGCTCGCTGAGACCCGAGTAGTCGGCCAGGGCGGACCGTCCCGCCTCCGGGCCGGCCATCACCATGACCACCGCGAACGCCGCCACGAGCTGCACCCCATAGGTGGCCAGGTAGAACCACACCCCGGTGAGCCCGTCCGGGCCGGCCACCAACCCGGTCATGATGAACCCGGCGTGGGCCACGGACGAATAGGCCAGCATGCGACGGATGTCGGACTGGGCGATGGCCAGCACCGTGCCGACCACCACCGAGAGAGCGGCCAGAACGGCCACGGCCGGGGCCCAGTCGGCCTGCCGCCCCTCGAAGCCGGACAGCAGCACGCGGATGAGGGCGGCGAACCCGGCCACCTTTGCTCCGCTCGCCATGAAGCCGGCCGCCCCGGCCGGGGCGCCCTGGTAGACGTCGGGGCTCCACATGTGGAAGGGGGCAGCCGAGACTTTGAAGGCCAGTCCCACCATGAGCAAGGCCACGCCGGCCAGCAGCACCCCCGGCCGCGCCACCACGTTGCCGGCCAGGAAGCCCCGCACGCCCTCGAGGGAGAGGGTCCCGGTGGCGGCGTAGGTGAGGGCGGCTCCATAGAGGAAGACCGCCGAGGCGAACGAACCGAGGAGGAAGTACTTCATGGCCGCCTCGTCACCCTCCACGGTGGCCCGGGCGATACCGGCCATCACGTACAGGCTGATCGAGGCCACCTCCAGGGCGAGGAAAAGCATGAGAAGGTTCGCCGAGGCGGCCATCAAGGTCATCCCCGTCAGCGAGACCAGCAGCAGCGCCACGAATTCCGCCCCCCGCCGCCCGAGAGCTTCCACCAGCGGCCAGGCCGTACCGAGGCCCAGGGCGGCCACCAGGACCAGCACCAGTCGCCCCACGACGGCCAGGCCGTCCAGGGCGACCATCTCGCCGTAGTAGAGCCCCCCCTCCGCGCCCAGCCGCAGCCCTTGCCAGACCGCCCCGGCCAAGGCCCCGGCCAGGGTGAGCCCGCTGATGGCTCCCAACCAGCGTCCCAGGCGTGGGCGGGGTGGCGAGAAGGTCACCTCGGCCAGCAGCACGGCCAGGATGCCGGCGGTGAGGACCACCTCCGGGGCGATGGCCAGGAACGAGATGTTGGTGGTCACCGGCCCTCGCCAACCAGCTGCTCGACTCGGCCATAGTCGGGCGCCGCATAGCCGGTGGCCGCCTCCACCCGGTCGAGCACCTGCTCCACCGAAGGGCCGATCCGGTCCAGGGCCGGCTTCGGGTAGACCCCGATTACGAGGACGAGGAGGGCGATGGGCACCAGGAGGGCCACCTCGCGGAGGTCCAGGTCGAGGAGCCGCTCGTTCTCCGGCTGGTCGATCGGGCCGGTGAAGACCCGTTCGTACGCCCACAGCAGGTAGACGGCCGACAGCACGACCCCGAAGGCGGCCACCACGGCGTGCGGTGGCAGGGTCAGGAAGCTCCCCTGCAGGACCAGGAACTCCCCGATGAAGCCGTTCAGGCCCGGCAGGCCGATCGAGCCGAACGTCATGAAGAGGAAGAAGCCGGCCAACACCGGCATGACCCGCTGCAGGCCGCCCAAGGCGGCGATCTCCCGGGTGTGCCGGCGATCGACGATCATCCCCACCAAGAGGAAGAGGGCGCCGGTGGTGAGGCCGTGGTTGACCATCTGCAGGACCCCGCCGGCCAGGCCCTGGCTGGTGAGGGCGAAGATTCCCAGCACCACGAAGCCGAGGTGGCTCACCGAGGAATAGGCCACCAACCGCTTGAGGTCGGGCTGGACGATGGCCACCACCGCCCCGTAGATGATCCCCACCACCGCCAGCCCGGCCATCACCGGGATCATCGCCACCGTGGCCTGGGGGAACAGGTTGAGGTTGTAGCGCAGGAAGCCGTAGGTCCCCAGCTTCAACAGCACGCCGGCCAGGATCACCGAGCCGGCGGTGGGCGCTTCGGTATGGGCGTCGGGCAGCCAGGTGTGGAGGGGGAAGACCGGCACCTTGATGGCGAACGACAACCCGAAACCCGCAAACAGCCAGAACTGGGCGGTACGGGTCAGGCGGAGGTCGAGCAACCGGGTGAAATCGAAGGTGAACGCCCCGAGCTGATCGCGGGCCTGCACCGTCAAGAAGAGGATGCCGGCCAGCATGAGCGCCGACCCGAGCGCCGTGTAGAGAAAGAACTTGACTGCCGCGTAGATGCGCCGCTCGTAGCCCCAGATGCCGATGAGGAAGTACATGGGGACGAGCATCGCCTCCCAGAAGATGAAGAAGAGGAAGAGGTCCAGTGCGAGGAAGACTCCGATCAGGGCGCCCTCCAGGAGCAGCACAGAGCCCACGAACTCCTTCAGACGGTGCTGGATCGAGACCGAGGCGGCCAGCGAGATGGGCACCAGCAGGGTGGTGAGCGCCACCAGGAAGAGCGAGATGCCGTCCACCCCGAGCAGGTAGGAGATGCCCCAGGGCTCGTACCAGCCGACCCGCTCGACGAACTGGAATCCCGGGTCACCGGGCCGGAAAGCCGCCAGGAGATAGGCGGCCGCCCCCAGCGGCGCGAGACTCACCGCCAGCCCCACCGGCAACAGTGTCTCCGGCCGTCCCCGCGGGAGCAGAGCGACCACCAGCGCCCCGACCACCGGCGAGAACACCAGCACCGACAGAAGAGGGAAATCGGTCATCGTCCTGCCCCCTCCCCCTTGGGGGGAGGGCTGGGGAGGGGGGAGCTGTTGCGGCTCCCCCCGAAGGCAAGACGGCTGGGAACGCGGAACCCGGGGGAACCTCGTCTCACAACCCACCTCTGGAGAGGAACCAGGTGAGGAGGCCGATCGCCCCCGCCATGAGGACCAGGCCGTAGTTGCGGACGAAGCCGGTCTGTACGGGCCGCAGACCGGCTCCCAGACGGCGCACCAGGTTGCCGATACCGTTCACGGCCCCGTCGATGATCTGCTGGTCGACGAAGAACGCCGACCAGGCGGCGGCCAGCTTGGCCGGCAGCACCACCACGTTTCCGTAGAGCTCGTCCACGTAATAGCCGTGGCCCAGCCAGCGCCAGGGCCCGCGGATCCGCTCCAGCCACCGACCGCGAGCCTCGGGTGAGACGGCGTAAGCCAGCCCCCCGATCACGATCCCGGCCAGCCCGGCCAGCACCGAGAGCCCCAGCAAGACCCAGAGCAGGATCCCCTCCGGGGGGTCGGCAGGTGAGATTCCCTCGAAGGCGGGTTCCAGGAAGTGGTGCAGTCCGGCCCGGAAGGGCGTGTTGGCCAGCCCCCCCACCACCGAGAGCAGCGCCAGGACCAGCAGCGGCCCGGTCATGATCCCGGGAGCCTCATGCGGATGCGGTCCATCGTCCCCAGAGGACCAGCGAGGCCGCCCGAAGAAGATGAGCAGCAACCAGCGGGTCATGTAGACGCCGGTCAGCAAGGCGGTGAGCAGACCCACCGCCCACAGGACCATGTACCAGCCGCCCCTCACGAAGCTGGCCGCCAGGATCTCGTCCTTCGACCAGAATCCGGCCAGGGGAGGGATACCGGAGATGGCCAGCCAGGCCACCACCATCGTCCCGAAGGTGACCGGCATGACCCTCCGCAGTCCCCCCATTCGGTGGAGGCGCTGCTCGCCGGCCAGGGCGTGCATCACCGAGCCGGCCCCCAGAAAGAGCAGGGCCTTGAAGAAGGCATGGGTCATCAGATGAAAGAGCCCCGCCACGTAGGCGGCGGCGCCCGCCCCCACGAACATGTAGCCGAGCTGGCTGATGGTCGAGTAGGCGAGGACCCGCTTGATGTCGGTCTGGGCCAGGGCGACGGTGGCGGCGAAGAGGGCGGTCGCCGCCCCCACCGTGGCCACCACCGCCCCCGACAGCGGGGCCAGGTCGAAGAGCGGGGCGGTGCGCGCCACCATGTACACCCCGGCGGTGACCATGGTGGCGGCATGGATGAGCGCCGAGACCGGGGTGGGGCCCTCCATGGCGTCCGGCAACCACACGTACAACGGAAGCTGGGCCGACTTCCCCGCCGCCCCCATCACCAACAGCAGGGTGATGGCGGTGGCCGTCCCGGCGGTCAGCACCCCGGCCGCCTCCTCGAAGACCGGTCGGTACGACAGGGTGCCGAAGGAGGCGAAGATGGCCATTAGCCCGACCATGAACCCGAAGTCACCGATCCGGTTGACCACGAAGGCCTTCTTGCCGGCTGCGGCGGCCACCGGTCGCGTGAACCAGAAAGAGATGAGCAGGTAGGAGCAGAGGCCGACCAGCTCCCAGCCCAGGAAGAGCAGCGCGAAGTTCCCGGCCAGCACCAGGATGAGCATCGAGGCGACGAAGAGGTTGAGATAGGTGAAGTAGCGCCCGAAACGCGGGTCCCCGTGCAGGTAGCCGATCGAATAGAGGTGGATGAGGGTGCCCACCCCGGTCACCACCAGCGTCATGAGGGCGGCCAGCGGGTCCCAGAGCAGCTCCACCCGGGCCCCCACGGCGGGCATCCATTCGAAGAGTGCCACCACCTCCGCCTCGGCGCCGCCCCGCAGGAATGGCCAGGAGAGCGCGGCCGCCATTAGGAAAGCCGCCCCGACCGCCGCCGAGCCCACCCAACCGGCCCGAGGTTCCCCGAGGCGGCGGCCCAAGAAGTGGAGCACCACCGTTCCGGACAGGGGAAGGGCGATCACCAACCAGACCAGGCCGCTCATTCCCATCCCCCCCACCGTTCTTGTGACGGATAACCACGCTCCGGGTGGCTAAGCGTCACAAGAACAAGAGGCACCCTATCCCCTCAGCTCCGACAGCTCGTCCACCGAGGCGGTGGCCCGTCGCCGGAACACGGCCACGATGATGGCCAGGCCCACCACCACCTCGGCGGCCGCCACCACCATCACGAAGAAGACCGCGATCTGACCGGTGAGCTGCCCGAGCTGCCGCCCGGCCGCCACGAAGCTCAGACTGACGGCATTCAGCATGAGCTCCACCGACATGAACATCACCAGGGCATTGCGCCGCACCAGGATCCCGGCCGCCCCGATCACGAACAGAGCGGCCGAGAGCGTCATGTACCAGCCGGCCGTCACGATCACTCAGATTCCCCCCCGGGGGGCAGGTAAGCCAGGGCGATCGCCGCCACGGCGGCGATCACCAGGAGAAGCGAGGTCACCTCGAAGGGAAGCAGCCACTCGCCGAACAGGGCTTCCGAGATCGCCTCGATGGTCCCGCCCTGCCGGACCAAGGCGGCCTCGCCCGGAAGCCCCGTCACCCACGCAAAGCGGCCGGCGAGAAGTAGACCCCCCAGGAAGGTCGCCCCCAGCACCCCGGCCAGCTGGCGTTGGAAGGGAAGTCGCTCGCGGAGCTCCTCCTCCCGGTCGACGCCGATCATCATGATCACGAACAAGAAGAGGATCACCACCGCTCCGGCGTAGACGATCACCTGTACGACTGCGATGAAATGGGCCAGGTGGGCCACGTAGAAGACCGCCAGGGAGAGCATCGTGAGCATCAGGCCGAGGGCGCTGTAAACGGCGTTCCGAGCGAACACCACCGTCACCGCCCCCAACAGGGCGGCCCCCCCAAAGATCACGAAGAGCACCAGCTCGGGCATCACCCTCCCCCCGACCCCCTCCCAGAGGGAGGGGGAGAGGGATCCCCTAACCCTCTCTCCTGGGGAGGGGGAGAGGGAGGGAGCGATCCCTCGGGGTGCTCCACCGAAGCGTCGGGCCGTGCTTCGCCCGATTGCCCCAGCTCGGCCGGCGCCAGCCCGATCCCGGCGGTGGGGGTCCAGGCGACCACCCCCTCGTAGGCGGCCCGTCCCGAGGGCGAGGTGGCCCGCAGCCAGCCGTCTCCCAGCTTCAACTCGGCCAGGTCGATCAGCGGCCCTTCCGGCTGCGGGTGGGGGATGTTCCCCTCCGCATCCATCAAGAGGTCCTCTCGGGTGTAGATGGAGTCTTCCCGGTTGGTGGTGGAGAACTCGAACAGGTGGGTCATGGTGATCGCCTCGGTGGGACAGGCCTCCACGCACAGGCCGCAGAAGATGCAGCGGAGCATGTTGATCTCGTAGACGTAGCCGTACCGCTCCCCGGGGCTGATCGGGGCCTCCGGGGGGTTCTCCGCCCCCCGCACGTAGATGCAGCGGGCCGGGCACACCCCCGCGCACAGCTCACAGCCGATGCACTTCTCCATGCCGTCCGGGTACCGGTTGAGCACGTGGCGCCCGTGGAACCGCTCGGGCTTGACACGTTTCCGCTCCGGGTACTTGACGGTCACCCGCGGCCCGAACATCTGCCGGAAGGTCACCCTCAGACCGGCCAGCGGGGCGAACAGATCCCCCAAGAAGCCCACCCCCTCAGCTCCCCGCCCAGGGCAGGCCGAACTGCCGCAGCGAGATCGCCACCGTGGACGCCACCAGCCAGACCAGCGCCACCGGGATCATCCGTTTCCAGCCCACCATCATGAGCTGGTCGTAACGCAGCCGGGGGAAGGTGGCCCGGATCCACACGAAGACGAACAGGAGAGCTCCCAGCTTGAGGAGGAACCATCCCACCGAGACCAGGCTGGCCGGGTTGCCCTCCAGCCCGAAGTTGAAGCCCTGGTACCCGCCCAAGAAGAGCGTCACGGCCAGGGCGGAGACGTTGAGGATGTTGATGTACTCGGCCAGGAAGAACATGGCGAAGCGGATGCCGCTGTACTCGGTGTGGAA
The DNA here is from genome assembly GCA_050742155.1 of Acidimicrobiia bacterium. Lineage (GTDB taxonomy): Bacteria > Actinomycetota > Acidimicrobiia > Spongiisociales > JALYHC01 > JBOGFC01. The sequence continues at coordinate 25,345 of JBOGFC010000081.1, read as the reverse complement.
GCCGCCCACCAGCTCCTGTTCGGCCTCTACCAGGTCGAAGGGAGCCCGATTGGTCTCGGCCACCGCCGCTATGAAGAAGAGGAGGAAGGGGATGAACTGGGGGAAGACGAACCACCGGGGGATCGGCCCCCACCAGGTGCCGCCCTGCCGGACGACGATCTCGGCCAGCGACATGGTGCCGGCGAACATCACCAGCGGCACCAGTGCCAGACCCATCGCCGCCTCGTAGGAGATCATCTGGGCGGTGGAGCGCACCCCGCCCAGCAGCGGGTACTTGGAGCCCGAGGACCAGCCGGCCAGCACCACCGCGTAGACGGCCACCGACGACATGGCCAGGATGTAGAGGACGCCGACGTTCAGGTCCATCGCCTGCAGCGGGATGAGGCGTTCCCCGATGGTGAGCGGCCGTCCCACCGGCACCACCAGGAAGGTGAGGAACGCCGGCAGCAGCGCCAGCACCGGTGCGGCCAGGTAGGCACCCAGCGCTACCTTGGACGGGGTGACCTGCTCCTTGAAGAAGAGCTTGATGCCGTCGGCCAGCGACTGGAGGATCCCCCACGGCCCGGCCCGGTCGGGGCCCACCCGGCTCTGCATGTCGGCCACCACCTTGCGCTCCACCCAGATCAAGAGCAGCACCGAGACGAGCAGGAAGCCGAAGGCCACCAGGACCTTGGCCACCAGGATCCCCAAGCCCACCCAGTCCATCAGGACCCTCCCCCTCTTCCCCTCCCAGCGGGAGGGGGAACTTGGGTCATCTCCACGTCGATGGCGTCGCCCAGCGAGACCTCGTCCTGGTTGAAGGGCACGTAGACGGTGCCCGGCTCCAGGCTCGGGTCGAGCGCAACCGGCAGCTCAACCGATCCCTGGGAGGTGGTGAGGCGGATCTGGGCGCCCAGCCCTTCGGCGTCCCGAGGATGGAGGAACGCCCTCGGCCCGGGAGCCAGCCCGGCCAGCGATGGGCCGAATCGAACGTGCACCCCCCGGTCGTAGAGCACCCGCGCCAGGTGCAGCCTGAGCCTGCCCTTCTTCTTACGGCCCTTGGGCTTCTGGGGGAGAGCGTTCACCGGGATGTACTCGAGGGGCTGAGTCCCTTCCGGCCCGGGGACCACGATCCCCTTCCGTCCCTCTCCGAAGTCCAGCGCCGACCAGGTGATGCCCCGGTAGGCAGGAGCGTCCTCGGCGATCCGGGCGGCCACCGCCTCGGCCGAGTCGAACCCCAGCGAGCGCCCCATCCGCTGGGAGAGGTCCTGGATGACGGACCACTCGGCTCTGGCCTGCCCGGGCGCCGGGACGAGGGCGTTGACTTTCTGGACCCTTCCCTCCAGGTTGGTCACCGTCCCCTCCTTCTCGGCGAACCCCTGCACGGGCAGCACCACATCGGCCCGGCTCGAGGACCCGGTCAGGAACAGGTCGAGCGCCACCACCAGCTCGGCCGAATCCAGCGCCCGCCCGGCCAGTCCTCGGTCCGGAAAGTCGTCGGCCGGGTCGGCACCGTTGAGGAGCAGCGCTTTGAGGTCTCCCGACGCCAAGCCCTCCAGGATGCCTCTGGCATCGCGACCCCGCTCTCCGGCTCGGCGGCCGGGCAGAAGCGTCGGGGCCAGCCCCATGTCGAGCGCCCCGTAGACGTTGGAGCGGCGCGCCAGCGGCATGAGCTTGGCTCCCAGATCATCGGCGGCGAAGGCGGCCACCGCCTCGGCCAGCCGGGGATCCTCGGAGAGCCCGGTCCGCCCTACCAATGCCACCACGGGCCCGTCCGAAAGGCTCTCCCGCGCCTGGTTCAGCTCCCCTTTGCCGGCCATCAGCCTGCCCAGCAGCTCGGCGCCCTCCCCGGGCCGGTAGGCGAGCTTGTGGGTGGCCCGGTCATCGAGGCCGGTGCGCCGGGGGTGCACCACCACCAGCGTGGCACCCAGCTCCTGGGCCGCCCAGCGCACCCGCAGGTAGAGCACCGGCAGCTCCTCCTTGAGGTCCGGTCCCCACAGCAAGATGGCCCTGGCGGCCATCACGTCGGGGATGGTGGCTCGGTTGGTCACCCCCACCACGAACTGCGGGTCGAGACCATCACCCAGCTGGGCGTCGAGGTGTCTGGTACCGATCACCTCTCGCAGGAAGGTTCCGAAGGCGTAGGCGTCCTCATTGGTGCCTCGGGCACCGCCCAAGCCGGCCACCCCCTGGCCCCCATGCTCCTCGACCACCGCCCGGAGGCGATCCGCCACCAGGTCGAGCGCCTCGCCCCAACCGGCCTCGCGGAGCCGGCCGTCCTCACGGATGAGCGGGGTGGTGAGGCGCTCCTTCGAGCCGATGAACTCGTAGCCGAAGCGGCCCTTGTCACACAACCAGCCCTGGTTGGTGGGCTCATTGTCCACGCCCAGGAAGCGGAGCACCTGGTTCTGGCTGGCTTGCACGGAGATCCGGCAGCCCACCGCGCAGTGCGGGCAGGTGCTCTCCACCGCCCGCAGGTCCCAGGGGCGGGCCCGGAACCGGTAGGGGGTGGCGGTGAGGGCCCCCACCGGGCAGATCTGCACGGTGTTGCCCGAGAAGTACGATGCGAACGGCTCATCCGGAAAGGTGTTCACCTCGGTGTAGTAGCCCCGGCCCTGGAAGGTGAGCAGGGGGTCGCCGGAGATCTCCTCGGCGAACCGGGTGCAACGGGCACACTGGACGCAGCGCTCCCGGTCCAGGGTGACCAGTTCCGAGATCGGGATCGGCTTTTGGAAATGCCGCTTCTCCTCCACGAAGCGGCTCTCCCCGGGCCCGTAGGTCATGGTCTGGTCCTGGAGAGGGCATTCCCCGCCCCGGTCGCAGACCGGGCAGTCCAGAGGATGGTTGATGAGCAGGAACTCCAGCACTCCATCCTGGGCCTTGCGCACCGCCTCGGACTCGGTGAAGACCTTCATGCCGTCGTCGACGGGCAGCGTGCAGGAGATGGTGAGCTGCTTCCCGCGGGGTCCCTCCACCTCCACCAGGCACATCCGGCATATCCCCACCGGATTCATCCGTGGGTGCCAGCAGAAGCGGGGGATGTAGACCCCTCGGTCCTGGCAGGCCGCGATGAGGAGCGCCCCCTTGGCCACCTCCCATTCATCCCCGTTCACCGTGATCTTCACCGGCTCAGCCAAGCGGGCATCCTCCCTCCTGGACGTGCCGCAGGAACTCCTCCTTGAAATAGGTGAGTCCGGAGACGATCGGCTGGACGGCCGATGGCCCCAGTCCGCAGATGGTGGTCATGGCCGGCGGCCAGCTCAATCCCGGGCTGATGTTGTCGGAGACGTCGAGGAGGAGGTCGAGGTCGGCATGGCGACCCTCGCCGTGCTCGATGCGCCACAGCACCCGCTCGAGCCAGCCGGTCCCCTCCCGGCACGGGGTGCATTCCCCGCACGACTCGTGGGCGAAGAAGCGGACGGTGCGGAGGGCGGCCCGCACCATGCAGGTCGTCTCGTCCATCACCGTGACGGCTCCCGAGCCCAGCATCGACTTCACCTCGGTGATCGAGTCCATGTCCATCCGGACCTCGAGGTGCTGGTCGGTAAGCCACGGTGCGGAGGCCCCCCCGGGGATGAAGGCCTTGAGCCGGCGATCGTCCCGGATACCGCCGCCGTAGTCGAAGATGAACTCCCGAAAGGGCAGGCCGTTCTCCACCTCGTAGTTCCCCGGCCGCTTGACGTGTCCCGAGAGGCTGTAGAGGCGGGTGCCGGTCAGCGACGGGGCGCCCAGCTCGGCGTAGGCCTGGCCACCGTGCTCGACGATCCAGGGGAGGTTGGCCAGCGTCTCCACGTTGTTGACGATGGTCGGCTTGCCGTAGAGGCCCTCCACGGCCGGGAAGGGAGGCCGGATGCGAGGCTCCCCCCGCTTTCCTTCCAGGCTGTTGAGGAGGGCGGTCTCCTCCCCGCAGATGTAGGCGCCGGCCCCCAGGTGGAGGGTGATCTCCAGGTCGAACCCCGAGCCGAGGATGTCGCCGCCGAGATAGCCGGCCTGGGACGCCTCGTCGACGGCTCGCTGCAGACGTCGGGCCGGCTTCGGGTACTCCCCTCGCAGGTAGACGAAGGCCCGGTTGATGCGGTTGGCGTATGAGCAGAGGATGATCCCCTCCAGGACCTGGTGGGGGTCGCGCTCGAGGAGCTGGCGGTCCTTGAAGGTGCCGGGCTCCGACTCGTCGGCGTTCACTACCAGGTAGCGAGGCTCGGCCTCGCCGAGGAACTCCCACTTCTTGCCGGTGGCGAACCCGGCCCCGCCCCTCCCCTTCAGTCCCGAGGCGCTCACCTCCTCGTGCACTCGCTCCGGGGTCAGCTCGGACAGGGCGGTGCGCAGCGATCGGTAGCCGCCCGTCTTCTCATAGCGATCGAGGGTGTGGCTGTCCTCGGGGTGCTCGGCCATCCGGGAGGTGAGGATCGAGGTGGACGGCGGGGCGCTCATGCGGCCCCCATCGTTCTTGTGACGGTTCGGTGCCTCATGGGTTGATAAGCGTCACAAGAACTCATCGTCCCTCCCCTGCCGTCCCGTACGGGCCGAAGGCCGGTACCGGGGCTACCGCCCCTTCCGGCTCGGGCGGACCCCAGTCGAACGAGCGCCGGCCGCCGAACAGGCTCTGCATCTCGTCGGCGAGGACCACCTGCGGCTGCGCCTCCCGCAGCCACCGGCACAGCCCGCGGGCCTGGTCGGGGCCGACGCCCTCGATCAGCTCGTAGTTGACCTGCACGGCCGGCGCCCCTCCGCAGGCCCCGATGCATTCCACATGCTCGACGGAGAAGAAGCGGTCCTCGCCCGTCTCCCCGTCGGGGATCCCAGTCTCCTCCTCCACCGCCCCGAGGACCTCGTCGGCCCCGGACAGCATGCAGGGCAGCGAGGTGCACACCGCGACCAGGTAGCGCCCGACCGGGTCCTGCTTGTACATGGTGTAGAAGGTGACCACGGTCAGCACCTGGGCCGGAGTGAGCCCTACCCATTCGGCCACCTCTTCCACGGCCTGGTGGGAGACGTACCCGTGCTCGGTGATGGCCAGGTAGAGGAGCGGCATGACGGCCGAGCGTTGGTCGGGGTATGACTCGAGGAGGCGCCTGGCGCGCGCTTGGTTCTCCTTGCTCCAGCTCATGGCAGGGCCGGGGGCGGAGAAGACCAAACCGGTCGCATCACGGCTAGGAGCGCCGAACCCGTGGAGCACATCGGGTAGATCACCGGTCCACGTCCCCCATCACCGGATCCACCGAAGCGATGGTGGCGATGGTGTCGGCCACCATCGTGCCGGCCATCATGATCGGCAGGGCGTGCAGGTTGGCGAACGAGGGAGCGCGGATGTGGCACCGCCACGGCTTGGCGGTGCCGTCCGAGACCAGGTAACAGCCCAGCTCCCCCCGCGGGGACTCCACCGACTTGTAGACCTCCCCCGCCGGGACCTTGAACCCTTCGGTGAAGATCTTGAAGTGATGGATGAGCGCTTCCATGGACTGGTCGATACGGGCCCGGGGAGGCGGCGTGACCTTGCGGTCCTCGCTGCGGTAGTCACCCTCGGGCATCGCCTCGGCCACCTGGCGGACGATGGCCAATGACTGGCGGATCTCCTCGATCCGCACCAGATACCGGTCGTACACGTCCCCGTTGGAACGGGTGGGAACCTCGAACTGGTACCGCTCGATGCCGCTGTACGGAAAGGTCTTGCGAAGATCCCAGGCCCGGCCGGTGGCTCGCAGGATCGGCCCGGTGATCCCGTAGGCCAGGCACTCCTCCTCGGTGATCACCCCCACCCCGACGGTTCGGCCCAGCCAGATGGGGTTGTCGGTGAGCAGGTCCTCGTATTCGACCAGGCGTCCGGGCATGGTCTCCACGATCCTCTCGACGTCCTCCTCCCAGCCGTCGTGCAGTTCGGCCGCCACCCCGCCCGGGCGGATGTAGTTGTGATTCATCCGCAGGCCGGTGGTCTTCTCGAAGAATTCGATCAGCAGCTCCCGTTCCCGGAAGCCGTAGAGCATCACCGAGATCGCCCCCATGTCCAGGCCCTGGGTGGCCAGCCAGAGGAGGTGGCTCGATACCCGGTTCAGCTCGGTCATGAGGATCCGGATCGCCTGGGCACGGGGCGGAACGTCGAGCCCGAGGAGAGCCTCGGTGGCCAGCGAGAAGACCAGCTCGTTGAAGAACGGGGAGAGGTAGTCCATGCGGGTGACGTTGGTGGGCCCCTGCATGAAGGTGAGGGTCTCGGCGGTCTTCTCCATCCCGGTGTGGAGGTAGCCGACGACCGGCTTGGCCCGCCGAATGAGCTCTCCCTCCAGCTCGAGCTGCAGTCGGAGCACCCCGTGGGTGGAGGGATGCTGGGGCCCCATGTTGAGGATGGTGATCTCCTCGTCGGAGACCTCCTCCTCGTAGAGATAATCGGACGCCACCCCCATCCCCATCTGGTTCCGCAGGACCTCCGCCGAGACCTCACCGACCGGGAGCATCTCCTGGGCGCCCTCGTCGGTGGGGTGGATCGGCCAGGCGGGCTCCTCGGTGCCGGACACCCACAGGTCCCGGAAGCGGCGGCGCTTCTCGCGGCGGCGCTCGGTCTCGACCCGGGCTCGCATCTCTCGCTCACCCTCGACCTGCTCGATCGAAGGCGTCTCCAACTCGCCGGTGGGGAGGTCGGGGGGAACGGTCATGCTCGGACCGGGTCCCGCTGTGTTTTGGCGCGCATCTGTCGGGCTATAGCCCGATTGGCGCGCGCCAGAACGCCCTTCATGACACCCGGGGGGCGTCTTTGAACTGCACCTGGACGGCCCCGACCGGGTAATCCTTCCGGAGCGGGTGCCCCTCCCAGTCATCCGGCATGAGGATGCGGCTCAGGTCCGGGTGCTCGGTGAACTCGATCCCGAACATGTCGTAGGCCTCCCGCTCGAAATAGTTGGCCCCCGGATAGACGGGAACCAAGGAGGGCACGGTCGGGTCATCACCCGGCACGGCCACTCGCAAGCGGAGCCGCTGCTGATGCCGCAGGGACAGCAGCATCGCCACCACCTCGAAGCGGGGCCGGCGGTGCAGGTAGTCCACCGCCGTGACGTCCACGCACATCTCGAAACCGGCCTCCCGGGCGGCCGTGGCGAACTCGACCAACCGCTCCCGGGGGACGAGGGCCACCCGCTCGCCGTAGGAGGTGGCCCACCGCACATCCTCGAACTGCTCGGCCAGCCCCTGGATCAGTGGGTGGTCGGGTTCAAGCGGCTCGGGTTGAGGCTCGGCCAGCCCTCTCGGGGTCTCCACGAACTCGCTCACGCCCGAATCAGCTCACCCGAAGCGATCTTCTCCTGGAGGAGCAGGATCCCGTGCATCAGGGACTGCGGTCCGGGTGGGCAGCCGGGCACGTAGACATCCACGGGGACCACCTGATCGACCCCCTGGACGAGGGCGTAGTTGTTGAACATCCCGCCGGTCGAGGCACACGCCCCCATCGAGATCACCCACTTCGGCTCGGGCATCTGGTCGTAGACCTGCCTGAGGACCGGAGCCATCTTCTGGGCCACCCGCCCGGCCACGATCATCAGGTCGGCCTGGCGAGGCGACGCTCGGAACACCTCCATGCCGAAGCGGGCCAGGTCGTAGTGGGCGGCACCGCTGGCCATCATCTCGATGGCGCAGCAGGCCAGGCCGAAGGTGGCCGGCCACATCGACTGGGTGCGGGCCCAGCGGACCATCCGATCGAGGGTGGTGGTGAGGATGCTGGGCGGGCCACTGATACGGGCCATCAGGCCGCCTCCTCGCCTCCACCGATCGGGGGTACCCGCCGCCCATCTTGAGGGGTCCGCCGGGGCAGGTACCAGTCCAGGGCTCCCCGCTTCCAGACGTAGACGTAGGTCTCGACGAGCATCAGGGTGAAGAAGCCCACTGCCGCCACCCCGTACCAGCCCAGCTCGGTGAAGCGCACCGCCCACGGGAAGAGGAAGATCAGCTCGATGTCGAAGATGACGAACAGCATGGCCACCATGTAGAACCTGACCGGGAATCGCTGGGGGGGCTCCACCTCGGGGATGATCCCGGACTCGTAGGGAGCCAGCTTCTCGAAGGTGGGCCGCTTGACGGTGAGCAGGTACGAGACCGTCACCGACGCCACGGCGAAGCCCGTCGCCAGGATGAACATGAGAGCGATGGGAAGGTAGTCCCCGAGCGCCACGACGATCCTCCGCTGCTAGTCGCCCGTGAGCTGAGCATAGGGAGCGCCCCGAACATTCGACAAAACCTGCTCCCCCGGATGCTGAGGGAGGACCGCGGTAGGATTTGTCCACGTGGATCCGCTCGAGCCCCGCTTCTCGGAAGCCGAAGTGCTGGAGGCGGTGCGGCGCATCGCCAAGCAGATCTCGGAGGACTACCGGGGCAAGGAGCCGTTGCTGGTGGGCATCCTCAAAGGGTCTTTCGTGTTCCTGGCCGACCTGGTGCGGGAGCTCGACATCCCCTTCGAGGTGGACTTCATCCGGGCCCGCTCCTACGGCAAGGGGACCCACTCCAGCGGAGCCGTCCAGATCACCAAGGACGTCGAGACCGACCTGACAGATCGCCACGTGCTCGTGGTGGAGGACATCGCCGACACCGGGCTCACCATGGACGTGGTGGTCGAGCGCATCCGGGCCGGCCACCCGGCCTCGGTGCGGCGCTGCGCCCTCTTGGTACGGGAGAACAACTGCGAGATCCCGATCGAGTACCCCGGCATGACCGTTGGTGCCGGCTTCGTGGTCGGGTACGGCATCGACTACGCCGAGGGCTACCGGGGCCTGCGGGACATCCAGGCGCTGGCCCCGGAAGAGAGCCATGACTGAACCGATCAACTATCGGCCCGACACCGCCCTCATCGTGGTCGACGTGCAGAACGACTTCGCCGACCCCGAGGGGAGCTTGTACGTACCGGGCGGCGAGGAGGTGGTGCCGGTCATCAACCAGGAGGTCCGCAAGGCGAAGCAGGCCGGGTCCCCCGTGATCTACACCCAGGACTGGCACCCAGAGTCAACGCCGCACTTCGAGAAGGACGGGGGGGTCTGGCCGGTCCACTGCGTGATGGATACCTGGGGGGCCGAGTTTCATCCAGACCTGGTGGTGGACGGCCCGGTGGTCCGCAAGGGCTCCAACGGTGAGGACGGCTATTCGGGGTTCACCGTGCGAGACCCGGAGACCGAGAAGGACATCCCCACGGAGCTCGACCGTCTCCTCGACGAGCGCAAGGTCGACCAGGTGGTGGTGGTGGGCCTGGCCACCGACTACTGCGTGAAGGCCACCGCCATCGATGCGGTGGACAAGGGATACCGGACCAGCGTGCTCACCGAAGCGGTGCGAGCCGTCAACCTGGAGCCCCAGCATGGCGAGGGGGCCCTGGCCGCCCTGGAGGAAGCCGGGGCGCAGCTCCTGTGAGGCTGGAGGACGTCCAGGCCTGGCTGGATCGCTATGTCGAGGCTTGGCGGAGCCTCGACCCGGCGGCGATCGGCGACCTCTTCAGTGAAGATGCCTCTTATCGGTGGAACCCCTTCGACGATCCGACCCGGGGCCGGGAGGCAATCGTGCGCGCCTGGGTAGAGGAGGAGGCGGAGGTGTTCGACGCCGACTACCGCGCCATCGCCACCAACGGAGATTTGGCCGTCGCCCAAGGTGAGACCACCTACTGGAACCCGGATCGCACCCAAGTCGAGCAGCGCTACAGCAACATCTTCGTCGTGCGCTTCGACGAGGAGGGGCGCTGCCGGGAGTTCAGCGAGTGGTGGATGCAGCCGCGATCGGCGTCGCCTTCGTTCTCGTGACGGCTATCGACCGTATCGGTGGTTAAGCGTCACAAGAACGAGTGCTACCGGCCCGGCGCCGCCCGCACCAGCCGTTCGATCGCCCGGTACACCTCGTCGCCGATGCTCCGCTCATCCGGCTCGAGCAGGTTGGCCATCACCTTCAGCACCCACTCCATGAGCGGGCGGCTGCGCATCCCGGTCCGCACCAGCGACCGCATCACCACCGGGCGTCCGAGGGCCTTCACGAAGATGCGCCCCACCTTGTAGTAGGGCCCATAGACCTGCTGGAGCGCCTGGGGGTAGCCGGCCAGGATGGTCAGGTCGTCCGAGGCCAGGGCCTTGTGCACCGCCTCGGCCGCCAGGCGGCCGGTCTCATAGGCGTAGGCGATCCCCTCCCCGTTGAGAGGGTTGATCGCCCCGCCCGCATCTCCGGCCACCACCCAGTTGGGTCCCGCCAGCGGAGCGATTGAGAAGCCCATGAGGAGCTTGCCGCCCCGCGGCTTGCTGATGGCCGTCTGCGGCGAGATCTCCCAGTATTCGGGGATCATCTCCACGAAGGTGTCCATGAGCAGCGAGGTGTTGGTGCCCTTCCAGCGCCGGCTCTGCGACAGCAAGCCCACCCCGACGTTGGCCGTCCCGTCTCCAAGCGGGAAGACCCACCCGTACCCCGGCACCGTGTCGCCTCGCCGGTCCCGCAGGTCGAGGTGGCTCTCCATGAAGCCGTCTGACGAGTTGGCGGCGGTGAAGTACCCCCTCGCCGCCAGGCCGAACGGGTAGCTCCGCTCCCGCTGCGTCCCCAGGGCGCGCCCGAAGCGCGACTGCGATCCGTCGGCGATCACCACCACCCTGGGGTGGAGGACCTCGGCCTCGCCGTCGTGGGTCAGCTCGACGCCGATCAGGCGGCCCTCCTCGAGCACCGGGGCGGCGGTCGCCTGCTGGCGGACCACCACGCCCTGCTTCTCGGCCAGGGCGGCCACCTGGGCATCCAGATCGGTGCGCCGGATGATCCCCCCCCAGCTCGGGTAGACGGAATGGCGAGGCCAGGCCATCTCCAGCTTCAGGTCACCGGCATAGGAACGAAGCCCATCGGTGCGGTGGAACTCCGCAGCCGAAAAGTCAAACCCCATCAACTCGAGCTCGTGAATGGAGCGGGGAGTGAGACCGTCCCCGCAGGTCTTGTCGCGCGGGTAGCGCTGCTGCTCGACGAGCGTGACGGGGTGGCCAAGCAGGGCCAGCCAGTAGGCGGCCGCCGAGCCGGCCGGCCCGCCTCCCACCACGACCACTTCCGCTCCAGACATGGCCGAAAGGCTACCCAGCACTCAGCGCGACGAGAAAGGCGGGGGTCACCGCCCCGGTCTCGGAAGGCAGGGCCCCTGTTCGCTGAAGGGGACTCCCGGCCGCTTTCATGGCGGAGGCCAAGGCCACCTGAGCCGCTCCCGACGCCTCGGCGCATTGGCCAGCAGCAGCACCCCGAGCGTCACCAGGACGGCACCCAGCCCGCCCAGTTGGGTGACCGGCAACCCGGTGACGGGGAGAACCCCGGATCCCTGGAAGAAGGCCTGCGCCGGAATGGACCCGGCGACGGCCGCCCGCAGCTGGAGGTAGGGGTTGACCACGGTTCCGTCCGGCATGTGCAGCTCGAAGTGCAGGTGGGGTGGGGTGCTCTCGGCGTTGCCGCTGTCCCCCACCCAGCCGATCACCATGCCCGCCTGCACCTGCGAACCCAGCCCGATCCCGCCGGCGAACCCCCAACCCTGCCCGTCGTCGGTCCCGGGCGAGTCGTTGTTGAGGTGGATGTACCAGGAGGCCCAGCCATTGCTGTGGCGGATCCCCAGGGCGCAGCAGCGTCCCCCCCGCTCGTCGTGCATCCACTCCACGGTGCCGTCGGCGATGGCCACCACGGGGATCATCTTGTTGGCAAAGATGTCGATACCGTGGTGGGTTCGGCCGCCCGGGCGGGAAACGCCGAAGTCGTCGACGAAGGAGTGAGGTCCGGCCACCGGGAAGGGCACCAGGGGCCCGCCGGCGACCGGGCCCTGCTCCTGGGCGGCGGCGGGACGGGTCAGGGCGACCAGCGAGACCAGCGCCACGAGGGGGATGAGGCAGTAGCCGATTCCGTGGTCCCGCCGCCGGCTTCGCCCTCCCGAGGTTGGACCCACGGTCTCAGCCGGCCGTCACGGCGCGGGCCGCCAGGAGCAGGCCTCCCAGGAAGACCAGAGAGGCGGTCCCCGCCGGAAGGAGCCGCATCAGTCGTGTCAGGCCGTCGGGAACCGCGCTCAACCTCGGCTCCAGGCGACGCCCGGCCCGCAGCAGGAGGAGGCCCGCACCTACCAGTGTGGCGGCCATGCCGAGGCCGAACGCCACCACCAGCAACACCCCGAACCAGGCCCGGCCCAGGGCCACGGCTCCCAAGAGCACGATGAGGGCCGACGGGCTGGGCACCAGGCCCCCCGCCACCCCCAAGGCTACGGGGCTCTTCCAGCCCGCCCCGGCACCGTGCCGATGGGGATGCGGATGACGCCGCACGATCCTCCAGAGGAGGCCCAGCCCGATGGCGGCGATGAGGAGGCCGCTCGCCACTCCGAGCCAGGGGTAGAGGCGCTCTGCGGCCGGCACCTGGGACAAGGACAGGAAGATGCCCAGTGCCAAGACCCCCACCGTATGCGTGGCGGCTACCGCCAGACCAATCAGCAAGGGATGCCAGGTGGGCCCTCGCCGGCCGACGATGTAGGCGGCCATCACGGTCTTTCCGTGTCCGGGAGCCAGGGCGTGGAGCGCGCCCAACCCCAGCGCCAGCGACAATGCCACGAAGAAGAAGGACGGGGTCAGCCTCTCCACGGTCGCCAGTGAGTGGAACGCCTGCATGGCTCGGTCCACCCGACCGACCAAGCGCACGGCCACTGGCTCGGCTGCTGCGGTACCGGCCCGGTCGGGCCCTCCGGGTCGAACAACGAGGTCGGCCGTGCGCCGGTCGAGCGGAGACTGCAGGAGGTCCGCGGGATAGCTGCGCAGGCGGTCGCTGAGGCTTCGGGCCGGGACGTCCGAAGCCGCCAGCGAGGCCCCCTCGCCGACTGCGGTCACCTCCCGCCAGCCGATCCGGTCGGGGAAGTTGTGGTCCGCGAAGACGATCCGCCACTCGTCCTGCCAGCCCACGTCCACTGCCAGCAGGCATTCCAAACGGAGCGTCGATAGCCCGGCCTGTCCCGGGGGAAAGGACAGGGAGCTCGTCACCACTCGGATGGGAGAGACCCGACCGTCAACGGCGACCCTGATGCCCTGGGCCAGCGCCTCGCAGCGGCCGTGGCGATAGCGGGCCTCCTCCGACGGCTGCAGGCGGCCGTCCCGATCGGCGTCGATCCCCTGCCGAGCCTGGAAGGCCGGGATCTCGGCCAAGTCGACCACGTAGTCGATGGTCAGACGATTCGCCGCGACACGCAGGCCGGCGTAGACGTTGGTGGTGAAGTTGCCGAGCGGGTGCGCCCGGGCCGGCCCGGCGAGGACCACAAACACCGCCGCTACCCCGACCACGACGACGCCCCGCCGCTTCATCGTCCCCACTCCGAAGGAACCGGGACTCCGAGCCGGTCGGCCAGCTCGGTCGCCCGGTTCCGAAGGAAGAACGTGAACCATGGGTTCGTCTCGAAAGCCTGCCCCAGCTCTCTGCGGCCGCCGTTCGTGTCGCCGACCTGCTCGTAGATGACCGCGGCATGGAAGTGGAACAGGGCATCGGCCGTGCCGAGCCGCTTGGCCTCGGCCAGGTACGACCGGGCAGCCTGCGCCTCACCGGCCTGGGCCAGCGACCACGCCAGGGCGTCCGCGGCGTAGATGGTCGGCCGGACTGCATAGGCGCGCCGTGCGAGGTTCACGGCCTGCTCGGGACGTCCGTGGTCGGCCTCGAAGAGGGCCATCTCCAGGTCGACCACCTGACCGGCCTCCTCTTGCAGCCTGGCGATGACGCGCACCAGCTCGTAGACGGCCTCTGCCTCATCCTCCCGACCCTCGCTGGACAGAAGCTCCCCGAGCAGGATGAGGGCGTCCTGCTGTGGGAAGCGGGCGGTGACATCCTGGAGCTCTTCGATGGCGCCCGCCGCATCCCCGCGGGCCGCCTCGAGCCGGGCGCGGCCCACCCAGGCGGTGACCAACTCCGGCGACAGCTCGAGGGCGCGCCGGTAGGCACCCTCGGCGGCGTCGACGTCCCCCTGGCTGAATGAGAGGTCCCCCAGGAGCGCCTCTACCACCGCTACATCGAACGGGGATCCGGCACCGGCGGTGCGGGCCTGGTGCATCGCCTCCATCGCCCCGGGGAGGTCACCACGGAGCTCCCGCAGGTAGGAGACTCGGGAGAGGGCCGCCAGGCCGGGACGAAGGTCGAGCATCTGCTGGAGGCGACGAGCGGCATCGTCGTAGCGCCCCAGCTCCACCTGGGCGTCCACCATCACCCCGAGGGCCTCGGCGTCGAACGGGTCGGCCTGGTGGGCCTGGGTGGCGAGCCGAAGAGCTGGGGCGAACTCGTGCCGGGCCAAGGCCAGCGCCCCCCGAGCGAGCAGGGTACGAGAGTCGGTCGGGGCGAGCCGGTCGGCGCGATCGAGCGCTTCCTCGGCCAAGGAGAAGAAGGAGGGATCCCCGATCTGGGCGGCCCGGCGCAGGTAGGCCAGGCCCAGGGCCTGCAGTGAGCGGAGGTCGTCCGGGTTTCCGGCCACCGCTTCCTCCAGTGCGGCGATCATCGCTTCGGGCGTTCGGGCGGGAGCCACCGAAGCCACGGGTGGGGCATCGAAGGCGAGGAACCTGCCCACCGCCACGCCGATCACGGCCGCCACGGCCAGGAGGGTGAGCGAGCGGGCGCGCGGGGAGGGGGACCCGTTGAGGGCCCCCTCCCCACGCCTCCCTCCACCGGACCGGATGACCCGGCGATCGGCGGTCAGCCCCACCATCGGCCCCTAGCCGGTGTTGGAGTGGTCGTGGACGTGGTCGTAGCCGGCGTGTGGTGTCGGCATGTACGGGAACTGCGCCAGGAATGGCAGGTCGTTCCCGGAGGCCCCGTCCTCCAGCGCGTTGTTGGGAAAGACGTTGAACGGGCTCCCGGCAAGCGTGAAGCCCTCACATCCGTCCTCCGGATCTCCGCTCTGCGAGTCGCAGAAGATCCCTGCCACCGCTCGGAGGGCGATGTCCACCACGTCGTCCTGCAAGGTCCGTCCGTTGGGGAAGCCGCTCGGGCTTACCGACGTGTTCAGCCGCAGCATCTCCGAGGGAGTGACCCCGGCCGGCTGGTTGAGCCCCGGGATCCCGGTGAGAAAGATCGTCACCAGGTCTTTCCTGGGCTCCCCCGGTACCTGCACGCCCGGATAGAGCACCGGGATCAACGCTCCCAACTCCGGATCGACCACGAAGTCCAGGAACTGGCCGTCGTCGGCCGGCTGCGATGCGTTGAAGCGGTCCTTGTTCCCGAGCGGGATGACCACCTCGTTCACCAGCGGGTTCCCAAGCCGAGACACCTGCACCCAGGGCCCGGAGTGGACCAGGTTGGCGCCGTCGCCTCCCTCGAACACACGGCCGGCCCGGCGGTAGGTGGTCGAGCGGATGCCGATCACCGGATCGCCTCCCCGGACCAGCTGCCCCGTCGGGATCCGCATGGCGATCGTGTGGACGTTGTAGCCCGTCGTGGTGTCGATGCCCGGCTCCGCGGGGAGCGGGATCACATGCGCCGGATTGAAGGGTCGCAGCCCGCCCAGGTCGAAGAGCGATCCCAGGTCTACTGGGAACACCTCGTCCCGCTGTCCGGCGAAGACCTCGATCCCCCGCCTCACCGTGCGCACCGCCTCGGCGGCCAGGCTCTCGTAGTCGGGTGTGGAGCGAGGCCCGATGTTCACCGGCGGGGTGAGCAGGTTCTCACCCAAGACCGTCCGCCGTCCGCCCCGCATCTCGGAGACCGTGTACGTCTGGACCACGTTCCAGTCCGGATCGTCCAACGAGGTGATCGGCCCCGTGTTGTAGAGGAACGTGTTCGGGTTCCGCAGCGTGGTGCGGAACCGGAACTCGTAGGCGATGTCGTCGACCGCGTCCCCGTTGTTGTCGATGTTGATCTCGTAGAGCACGTCGTCGCCGAACTTGAAGAAGTTCGGGCCGCCCGCCGGCTCCTCGAGAGGGATCCAGTTGGCGATGATCGTCACCTTGTTCGGATCGCTTGGATCCATAAAGGCGTAGACGTCGGTATTGTCGGCTACCGGGTCCTCCGTGATGAGCGGCGCCTCCCGGTGGCTCGAGGCCCCTACCGGGGCCAGCAGTGCCAAGGCCAGCACGGCCGTCAAGCCGAGCGCCAGGAGCACCTTGGGTGCCTCATTTCGTACAGATGACATGTTGTTGTTTCTCCCTCTCGTGTCGTCGCGTGTGTGGGTTGCCGTCACCCCGGCGGCGACCGCTCCCGCTTCGCTTCGCTCACGCCTCCTCCTCCAGGACCCCGATCACTATCCAGTCGTCGCCCAACGGGGCCACCACGACCCGCATGGGCACCGGCTCGACCAGGGGCAGCACCTGCGCCCACTCGCCGAACTGCGGCCCGAAGGCCGCTAGGAACGGAGCGGCCGCGGCAGGATCGTCCGGGGGGCTCGGGCCGCCCACCTCGACCGGCCCCTCGGCTCCACACAGCCCGTCCGCCAGCGCAGGAGTCCCGATCAGGCCGGCCCCGTACTCGAGGGCCGGCCGGCACGCCAGACGGGCCTCGGCCCAGCTCCGCACGTCTTCCCTGGCTTGCCAGGGCGGCGGGTACAGGGCTTCCATCACGCTCTCCTCCAGACGCAAGCCCCAGCCACCGCCCTCAGCGCTCACCACCCAGGTGACACGGGCCCGGGCCGGGACCAACCCGATCACTTCGTCGAGGCTGGGCCGGAACCCGACCAGGGTCACCACCTCGGCCTCCCCCTCTTGGTCGACCACGTCTTCGACCTGAAATCCGGTGACCGGGGGGAGCAGGTCGGCATGCGAGGCGACCCAGGCCGCCGGAGAGCCGAAGACGTTGCGGTCATCCGCGCTCAGGAAGCCGAAGGAAGCCACCAGGTCGCCCGCCGCCTCGGCCTCCAAGAAGCCCTCCACGGTGGCTCGTGGCGACCCCGACTGCCTGGGGGGCGGCATGGCCGGCTCCGCCAAGGCGGCCGGCGGCGTAGTCAACGCATTCCCTGGTAGGTCGAGCACCGAGCGGCGCGCCAACAAGGCGCTTCCCGGCAGGTATGCCAAGCCCAGGCCCAGCACCAGGCCGATGAGGACGATGCCGAGGTCGCGGGCCCAGCGAACCCTGAGACCGTCACCACCTGTTCCACGACCCAAGGACGCCTCCCTCAGCTCCGCCCCGCTGGGGGCCGGTCGAGCCGCGCCGGCTCGTCGTACGGCTCGCCTCGTATTCGCTGGGCGGCCGGCCCTCGATGAGGGAGCTTTTCGCGAACTGGCCTGGTCACCCTCAGGCAGCGCTCGAGGGCCGAGCCGGGGTTTGCAGCCCACCAAGCTTCCGTGCCCGCGGGTGGGCGAGCCTGGCCCGAAGCTGCTTGAGGGCCGCCCGCCTCCACGACTTGACGGTGCCCTCCGGCACCTGCAGGATCTCGGCCACCTGCCGGCAGGTGCGGTTCTCCAGATAGGCGAGGACGACGACGCTTCGATAGGGCTCCTCGAGGTTGTTGGCCTCCCGCACGACCCTGTTCCACGCGTCGGCAATCACCACCTGGTCGGCGATGTCCGGGAGGTGAGGAGCCGACGCCCTGACCGAGCGATGGCGCTCCTCACGCCGGACCACGTCGATCGATCGCCGGTGGATCAGCAGCATGAGAAAGTGCAGTCCGGCCCCCGGAGCGTCGTCCACCCGGTCGGCCTGGGTCCAGAGCTGCAGGAACGCCTCCTGGCACACTTCCTCGGCCAAGGCACGAGAGCGCAGGATCCGCTGGGCGACCCTCAGGGCCCTCGGGAAGTGCAGCTCGTAGAACCTGCGCATGGCTTCGGTGTTCCCGCCGCTGATGAGGTGCACCAGGAGCTGATCCTGGGCGGGATGCGGAGCCGTCACCAGACCCGCCTCTCTCCCTGCTCGCTGCCCCGGACCCCACTACTGGCGGTCCGCAGGCGCGTCGCCTCGACTCTTCTGTCCCTAGTGGGAT
Source organism: Acidimicrobiia bacterium (assembly GCA_050742155.1). Taxonomy (GTDB): domain Bacteria; phylum Actinomycetota; class Acidimicrobiia; order Spongiisociales; family JALYHC01; genus JBOGFC01. The sequence goes on along the minus strand of JBOGFC010000081.1, from coordinate 7,494 downwards.
TTCGCTGCCACGGCCGGGCCGGATTGGCCCGACCCGGCGATCATCCCCCGGTAGTCGAAGTGGAGGCCCCTTCGGCGCCCTCCTGAGCGGGGTCTTCCTCCGCGGGCTCCGCCAGGCCGCACTCGGCGAGCGCCTCCTCGAGGGGCCGGCCGCCGTGCTGGACCCGCTCGAAGAGGACCACCGCCCGTATCTCCTCCTCGGACAGCGGCCCTCCCACCTCGATCCCGAACGAGGGCATGCCCCCCCTGACCGGCTTCTGGGGCGCCCCGTAGGTCCCCTCCGGCCAATTGTTGGACCCCAGCGTCACCCATTGCACGTGTGTGTCACAGTCGGGGAAGGTCTGGAGCACGGCCCCACCGGAGAGCGGCGGCCCAGTGCCGCCTTCACCACCTCGACCGTGGCAGCGGGCGCACACCGCCGGGGACGACGCATACAGCGTCCGGCCCATGGCCAGGAAGTCGCCTTCTCCTCCCGCCACCCCACCGGGCGTGAAGGGGCTGCCGTCGCAGTTGAGGAGCCCGCCGGTCTCCTCGTCCACCTGGAGCAGCCCGGCGGCCCCGCACTCCGCCCCCCCGGCATAGACCACCACATAGAAGAGCGCGTAGAGCGGCACCACCAGGAAGGCCACCAGGAGCCAGCGGGGGATGGAGGAATCGCGCCGTTCCCGGAGACCGACGGTTCCGACCACGGTGACCAGGTCCCGCTCCTCGTCCGGTAGGACCTCCTGCTCGACGGCCGCCGCCACCGGGACCCGCTCGGGCTCGGCTGCGGCCGGCGCCGGGACCGGCTCGGCCTTCTCCTCTTCTTCGGGGACCTCCTCCGCGGCCTCCTCGGGGGGAGCCTCTTCCTTCACCGGCGCCCCCGCGGCCGGGGGACTTCCCTCCCCCCCTACCAACCCACCCGCCAGCCAGGCGTCGAGGACCTCCTCCACCGGGACGCCCTCGGCGGCGGCCCGAGCGGCCGCCGAGCGCTCGACCAGCCGCTCAGGGACCCCCAGCTTGGTGGAGACTTCGGAGAGATCAGCCATCTGTTGGCAGAGTAGGCCCCTTCACCGATCAGCCGGCCGGGGCCGTCGTGGTGGTCGTGGACTCACCCTCGTCTCCCTCCTCCTCCTCGGGCAGGGAGCCCTTCAGGCTCACCAGGTACTGGGCCAGGGCGGTGAGGTCCTGGTCGGAAAGGTGGCCGTAGGGGGGCATGGAGGAGTAGCGTCGCTCGGCCTGCGGGTCGATCAGGTAGGCCTTGACGAACTCGACCTGATCGGTGGGTTCCCGGGCGCCCACGTGCATGAGGTCGGGGCCGATCCTCTGGCTCCCCAGGAGGTGGGGGCGCTCGAAGACCAGATCGCCCGGCCGGGTCACCGGACCCAACCCCGCGTCCGTGATGATCGGGCGCACCTGCTGGGTGTGACAGTACCAACAGCCCTCCGTCACGTAGATCCGGCGGCCGCCCGCCACCAGCTCGGGATCCAGGCCGGCCTCAGCCAAGGTGGGAGAGGCCTCCCCTGAACTGAGGGCCGGGTAATTGCGCCAGGTGGCCGCCAGCTCGGTCGGCCGGGCTTGCGCGGCTTCCAGGATCGGCAGCACGACGGTCATGACCAGCCCAAGGGCGAAGAGCGAGAGCGCCCCGGCCAGGACGAAGCGGGGGTTGTCGCTCCTCTCCGGCTCCCGCAGGGGAGGCGGCCCCGTGGGGCGGGGCGGGCGCCCCACGGGAGCGGGTGCCGGACGTTGCACGGGAGGAGCCTGGGCCACGGGAGCGGCGGCCCCCACGGGAACAGCCTCCTCCTCCTCGACGACTTCCTCTTCGAATTCGGGCGCCTCCTCTTCTGGAAGCCGTTCCTCGACGGCAGCAGGAGCCACACCTGTCTCGATGGCTCCCCCCTCCAGCCAGGCGTCCAGGACCTCCTCCACCGGCACGCCCTCCGCAGACGCCCGGGCGGAAGCGGACCGTTCGATGAGCCGTTCCGGAACGCCCAGCTTCTCGGCGACTTCGGACAGTTCAGCCAACCTCGGGCTCCCGGTCCACCGTGACGAGCATCTCCTGGGGGATGGCGGGCCCGGAGGTGTAGGTGCGATAGAGGTGGAAGACGAACAGCCCCTGCCCCAGGCTCACGGCCGCCATCCCCAACGTGGCCAGGAAGGAGAAGAACCCCACCCCGGCAAGGCTCTGGGCGAAGCCCTCCCCGGTGTTGGCGAAGGCTCCCGTGGAGGCCCCGGCCGCCCAGTTGTATCCGGAGATCAGCCCGGCCGCCCACAGCGCCACCGTCATCACCAGCACCCCCCCGGCAGTGAGGCGAAAGTGCCACTCGCCGAGCGAGAACCGGAACCAGTCCCGTCCGATGAGGCGCGGCCAGGCGTAGTAGATGAACGAGGCGACGAACGAGGTGAGCACCCCGAACAGAGCAAGGGAGAAGGTGCCTTCCTCCCACGGCGTGAGGCCGATCACCGACGCCGCCGAGCGGGTGGCCTGGAAGGCTCCCATCACCCCCACCAAAACATAGGAGACGGCTCCCAGCAAGGCGAAACGCAAGGCGAAAGACGTATCGAGCATCTCCCACTCGCCTCGCATGGTGGCGGCCAGGTTGGCCACCACGGCCAGGATGGGGATCAGCAGCGCCACCGAGAAGACGATGGCCACGGTCTCCAGCCAGTCCGGCCCCGGACCGTGCACCGCCCCGGACTGGCCGGTCCAGGGTTGGGTGAAGGCGAGCGACCAGAAGCCCACCAGTGCCAAGGCATGGCTGTGGAGAGGGTTGCCAGTGGCCTTGGGGACCACGTAGTAGGCCGCTCCCACCGCCAGCCCGGCCAGCCACAGGCCCAGCACGTTCCCGGCGAAGAACCAGTTCTGGACGGCCGAGCCGACCCCCGACAGCCCCGGCAGATTCCCGGCCAAGTACAGGAGGAGGCCCCACCAGGGGGCGGCCAGCAAATACCAGAGGGAGACGTAGAGGTTGCGCTCCCGCCCCCGGGCCACCGTGCGGGTCACCACCAACGCCGGCACCGCCAGCGTCACCGCCACCACCGGGTCGAGCCACAACGGGAACTCGAGGAGGGTGCGTCCGTCGGTGAGCCCGAGGCCGAGGGAGGCGATCCCTACCGCGTAGGCCAGCACCGAGAGCCAGAGGTTGGCATTGGCCAGGCTCTCGCCCCAGAGCCGCACCCCGGTCAGCCGGGGGGTCAGGTAGTACACGACGCTCATTCCGCCCAGTCCCAACCAACCGAAGATCGCCGCGTTGGTGTACATGGGCCGCACCCGCCCGTAGGCCAGGAACGCCGAGCCCAACCCGGGCGTCCTCGCCTGGAAGAAGGTCAGCAAGCCCAAGAAGACCGCCACCACCAAGAAGAGAGCGGCAACCGCCAGGTGGCGGCGGGCGGCCGAGTCGGCCTGCTCGGAAGCCACCAGCCCCAGCAGCCGGCTGCGCCCCCGGCCCGACGGGGCGGGCGAAGCCTTCCTCTCCGTGACGGTTGGCAAGCCCCTCCTTCGTGGTCGCCCGGGGTGGCGGCATTGTCCTCGCCCGGGCCGCGGCCGTCAAAGCACCGGCCCTTGCCGACCCCTCTCCCAGAGGGAGCGGAGGGCCGGCTCTTCGGCTTCCCCCCCCGGCCTGCTACTAATGAGCCTGCGTGAGCAGTTCGAGAGTGAAGGAATTCACATGAACGATGCGCGGCGCATCCGAATCGGCATCCTCGGGATCACCGTCGGCCTGATCGTCCTGGCGGCGGGGATCGCCTTGGCTCACTTCACCGGACTCCCCGAGGAGGATCCGATCACCGGCCTACCGATCCTGCCGGCCATCCCGCGCGGCTGGTTGCTGAGGACCGTCGGGCAGATCGTCGCCCTGGTGGGCGGCCAGCTCGCCGTGGCCGCCTTCGTCTACGCCTGGCTCCTCGACCGGCCGATGACCTGGGCGCGAGCGGCCGTGTCCGCCCTGATCGCCACTCTGGAGGTGGTCCTCTTCTTCGGGATCATCCCCTCCGAATGGCTCACCCTCACGCAAAGCGACCTGGCCTGGACCGCCCAGAAGCGGGCCTTCACCATCCCCCGTTGGCTCATGCTCAACAACGAGGTGTCGATCAGCTACGGCGCCATCAAGGACGCCATCTCGGGGGGCTACAACACGGTGGCCCTGCTGGCGGTGATCGTGGGCGCCTACCAGCTCCAGGAGCGGGCCAAGCAGCCTCCTCCTCCACCACCCCCTCGCACCTCGCCGTACGGGCGGACCCTGGTCCGGCCCGGGACCGGAGCGTTTGGGAAGGCGCCCGGAGCGGGAGGGCGCTGAGATGGCCAAGGAGGTCTGGTTCGAGCTGCCCCCCTTCCGGGACGATTACCAGCTCGCCGAGGTGGAGACCGACCTGGTCCAGGCCTCGGTGCGGTCCAAGCAGTTCCTGCTGATCAACCAGTCGGAGTGCATCCTCTGCGAGGGCTGCGTGGACATCTGCCCCTGGAAGTGCATCCACATGCTGGCCCCGGACTCCGTGGCCGAGGCGGTCAACGTGCCCCATCCGGCCGACGATCCGGATGCGGGCGTGATCTTCGTGGTCGACGAGGACGAGTGCACTCGCTGTGCGCTGTGCGTAGATCGCTGCCCGACCGGCGTCATCGTGCTGGGCAAGTTCGGTCCGGCGGCCCGAGGCTCGGAAGAGGCGCTCGGGGAGGATGAGCTGGCGCCCTGGGAGGTCGACACCGGCGAGCGCGACCACACGCACGGGTACATCTACGGCAAGCTGTGACGGGAGGCTGAGTGGCCAACGACAACGGCAACGGGCTGCGGGGGCGGATCGCCCAGCTGCCCGACCAGGTCAGCCGCCAGGCTCAGCGGGTGCGGGAGAGCCAGGTCTGGTCGAGCATCTTCCGTCCCGGCTCTCCTTTCCGGGCCGCCTACTCCGACAGCCCCCGCAACCGGTCCTACGTGATCATGAACAATGTCCTGTACCACCTTCACCCCGTCAAGGTGAAGCGGCACGGGGTGCGCCTCTCTTACACGCTCTGCCTGGGAGGCTTGACCTTCTTCCTCTTCATCCTGCTCACCATCACCGGCGTCTTCCTGATGTTCTATTACACGCCGGCCGTCCCCACCGCCTACGAGGACATGCAGGCCCTCTCCACCGGGGTCGCCTTCGGGTCGCTGGTGCGCAACATGCATCGGTGGGGCGCCCACCTCATGACGCTGTCGGTCTTCCTGCACATGTCCCGTGTCTTCTACCACGGCGCCTACAAGCCGCCTCGGGAGTTCAACTGGGTGGTCGGGGTGATCCTGTTACTCCTCACCCTGCTGCTCTCCTTCACCGGCTACCTGCTTCCCTGGGACCAGCTCGCCCTATGGGCGGTGACGGTGGGCACCAACATGGCCGGATACACACCGGTATTCGGCAACCAGGTCCGCTTCGCCCTGCTGGGGAGCGTCGAGATCGGGGCCCCGACCCTCTTGCGCTGGTACGTCTTACACGTCTTTATGCTGCCGTTCATACTGGTGGTCTTCCTGTCCGTGCACTTCTGGCGGGTGCGGAAGGACGGCGGCATCTCCGGACCGCTCTAGAGGAGGCGGCGTGGTAGATATCCCAGACCACCTGCTGCAGAGATCGGCCGAGGCCCGCGCCAAGGCGAGAGGCGTCCCGGTCGAGCAGGTGCTGGCCGAGTGGAAGGGCGAGGCCCCGCCGCCGGCCCCGGGGGGTTCGGGGGGCGAGGCGGCCCCGCCTGCCGTGCCGGAGGTCGCGGCCGAACCTGCCCCCGAAGGGGGCCAGGCGGAGCCCACCCCCGTCGCCGAGGCCCCCGCTGCCGAGCCCGGAGCCGAGGAGGAGAAGGGTCCGGCTGCGGTGGGCGCCCCGGTAGTCGAACCCCCACCCCAACCCTCCCCCGAAGGGGGAGGGGGCCAGCCATCCCAGCCCCCGGGGCCCACCTCGGTGACCCCCCAGAAACAGCCGCCCCCCGCCTTTCCGGAGGGAGTGCGCAGCCACCGACTCCTCACAGTGGTCAAGTCGCGGGCCATCCAGCAGGTCAAGGCCGAGCCCATCGACCGGGTCAGCGTCTGGCCGCACCTGGTGGCCGCCGAGTTCACGGCCCTGCTGGCGGTGACCGCCTTCCTGACCGTCCTCTCGGTGGTCCTCCAGGCCCCCCTCCTCGAGCTGGCCAACTTCAACCTCACCCCCAACCCTTCCAAGGCCCCCTGGTACTTCCTGGGCCTGCAGGAGCTGCTCTCCTACTTCGACCCGCAGATCGCCGGCGTCCTGATCCCCGGCCTGGGGCTGCTGGCGCTGATGGCCATCCCCTACATGGACCGCAACCCCTCCACCCGGCCCACCGACCGCAAGTTCGCCATCATGCTGTTCACCTTCTTCCTGATGGCGGCCGGCACCTTGACCATCTTCGGAGTCCTCTTCCGGGGCCCGGGCTTCAACTTCACCTATCCGTGGTCGGACGGGATCTGGTTCGACGACCTGCTGGCTTGGTTCCGGGAGACCTCCTGGTTCGCCGAGCAGTCCCGGTGAGCGTGGGAGGCCCGCCATGACGGCCCCCCAGATCCTGGCCCTGGCCGTGGCGGCGGTGGCCATCATGGGGATGGTGGCGGTGTTCGCCATCGCCTTCCGCCGGGAGACCGCCGAGAGCCCGGCCCCGCTCCTCGACCGCCGCACCCGGCGGCGGGACCGCTCCATGGCCGTGCCGGTGTTGGCTCGACCAGGCCGGCCCGAGGAACGAACCATCCCGGAGCCTGCCCCGCCGCCCAGGGGTCCCGTCGAGGAGGAAGAAGAAGAGGAGGGGGAGGCGGTGGAGGCGGTCCAGGTGCGCCGGGTGGAGGAGGTCCCCGCCGAGGAGGCCGGGGTGACCCGCCGGCAGTTCTTCAACCGGGCCCTCCTCACCGCGTTCGGCGCCTACCTGGCGCTGATGGGGCTCTCCATGCTGGCTTTCTTCTGGCCCAAGCTGGGCGGCGGCTTCGGGGCCGACATCGACGCCGGGGACGTCGACGAGCTGCTGGGAAGGCTCCGGCAGGCGGACGGCACCATCGCTGCCGCCGGCGGATACATCCCGGAGGCCCGGGCCTACGTGGTCCCCTTCAGCGATGACGAGACGGCCGGGACCGCCTTCGAGGGGACCTCCGTGGTGGCCGGGGGGGTGACGGCCCTCTACCAGCGCTGCGTGCACCTGGGATGCCGAGTGCCCTGGTGTGACACGTCACAGGGCTTCGAGTGCCCCTGCCACGGCTCCAGGTACAACCAGCACGGCGAGTACGAGGGCGGCCCGGCCCCTCGCAACATGGACCGCTTCGAAGTGCAGGTGGACGAGCGCAACCACCTCATCATCCGCACCAGCTCGATCATCGAGACGCCCCGGGCCGACCGCAAGACCGTGCCCTACCCGCAGGGACCGGCCTGCATCGCCATCTAGTGCCCCGTCACGCAACGTTTGCCGCGTCCAGGGCGGCCAGGACCGCCGTCGGCTGCGTCCTCGTCCTCAACGCACCACCGGTGCGCCTTCGTCCTGCGTCCTTGCCGACGACGCTCCTGA
>JBOGFC010000080.1:0-2500 GCA_050742155.1 Acidimicrobiia bacterium | reverse complement strand
CCTTGACACGTATTGATCGGCTTAGCCCGCTGCACCCGAACTTGTCTGTAGTTCGGTCAGGTCGGCTGCAACGGTTCCGTCGGGTAGGTATCGGAGGGGGAAACGGTCAAGCCCGCGTTGCCCGGGGCCCGCAAGATGTTGCCCATCGAGAGAGAACAGCCCACCGTGGCATGGATCGAGGAACCCTCTTTCGAACCGGCTCGGAACCCCACGGCCGAACTCGATCGCTTGGGCTCGTGACACTTCAACGACGCGGCACCCGCGCCACGGACTTCGCTGTAGCAAGGCCAGCAGCCCGGCGTCGGGATCGTTCACAACAAAGAGGCGCGTCGTCGGCACCGCCTGCCCCGGGACAAGCTCCGGCGATGGACTCTCCACGCCAAACGGATGGAAGTAGCCGATATCGAGCACGCGCTCGGTGACTGAGCCAGGAGGGAACTCGGTAGCGAGCCCTAGAGGGACGGCTGTGGGACTGAACTGATCGATGCGCCCGCGTAAGAGCCAGCCGAGACTCCCGCTTGCGACCGCCACCGCAACAATCAGCAGGCCGATGACAAGTCGCCGGCGACCGCGGGAGCCTTGTGCCTCCGGCTCATTGCCTGGGGGAGCCAGCGTCCTGACCATTCTCAGAGATCTCGAGCAGCTGGGCCACCTCCCGGTAGGGGTATCCGCAACCATGCACGAGGACCACTGCCTGGCGCTGGAGAGGGGTGAGACGCTCAAGGGCCTTGGGGAGCTCCGGCTCTACCCACGGCTCACCGGTGCCGGAGGCTGGGGGAAAGAGTCGCCTACGACGCCAACGCATACGCCTGGCCCGGCTCTGCCCTACCCGGTAGAGGTAGCCAGCCGGATTCCTCATCTGCCGGATCCTTTCCCAGTTCTCCCATCCGTAGGTCAGGGCCTCCTGAGCTGCTTCACGTCCCGCCTCGGGCCCATACCCCGCCACCAGTGCTCGCCGAAGCCGTGGCTCAACATCGCGGACGAACACCGAGAAGCTCTGCTCGTCTTCTGTCACGTCTTCTCCGGGGATCCCTTCACTGAGTAAAGGCACCAGCAGGCTAAGCGTACGACAAGAGATCTGTAGGGGGGCACTCACAACGCATACGGCGCAGCCGATGGGTAGCTCACGTCGGGCCACCTCATGAATCCTCTCGAGTACGCTCGTTCGCCCGGTGGCCCTATACGCGGATTGGGACGGCTTGGCCTGGTCGCGGAGTCCACTCGTAGACTGGAGCCCGGTGATGACTTCCCTCCGCTCGCTCCTGCTCGGGCTGGTGTTGGGGGTGGTGACCATCTACCTCAGCCGAGCCGTCGCGGTCTCCGCTCGCCAGATCTCGTCGGAGGGGGTCCTCAGCTGGGGGCCGTCCACCCGTTGGTGGGTGCCAGGCGTGCTGGTCTTGCTGAACGTCGGCGTGGGTGTGCTGGCCCTTCGGTTCGGCGGCTTTTTTGGGCTGGCGGCAACAGTGGCGGTCACCGCCCTCGTGCTGCTTCCCTCCTACGTGGGTCAGTACATCTGTCCCCCGGACCTGCCCGGATGCAGTGGCATGGCCCCGCTCGCCTTGGCCGAGGCCGACATCCCGCTCGTCCTGCTCGGACTCCTTATCCCAGGATCGGCCCGCTGGCTGGTCGCCGCCACCGGACAGGCCCCCTGACCCTGGCCCTCAACGAACCGAGGACCCGCCGGGGTGGTGCGCCGGACAGGTGAACATATCGGGAACCCGGCATTCGGTGGGTGTTGCACATCGGGCGCCTGCGTCGTCTTCTATACAGAGACAGTGGTGGGAACCAGCGTCGCGTGATGGAGCAGGCTCCGCTCGATCGGGATCAGGTGGCGGTCATCGCCGGCCTGTATGGACCGTTGCGCCGATTCGCTGGGGCGGTAGGCCCGGTCGAGGTGGATCCGGATGATCTGGTTCAGGAGGCGTTGGTGCGGGCGCTGCAAGTGCGGCCTCTCAGCGAGTTCCACGATGTTGGCGCATATCTCCGACGGACGATCGTGAACCTGGCGACGTCGGATCGCCGCCGCTTCCGTCGGAGACGCCGCGCCTTGGCCCGACTGATCGGGTCGGCGCCTGCGGAGGCCGATCCGGTCTATCCGTCGGACGTGGCCGAGCTGCTGCGGCTCAGGCCTCGGGAGCGGGCGGTGCTGTTCCTGCATGACGTGGAGGGATATGCCTTCCGGGAGGTGGCCGAGATGCTGGGGATGCGAGACGGCGCGGTACGGATGATGGCCTCCCGGGGCCGGCGGAGGTTGCGCGAGTTGCTCACAGAGGAGGCCGAGAGATGAGTCGCTATCGAGACGCCTTCCAGTTCCTGGCGGAGCGGGGTTCCACGCTGGGAGTCGCCGGCCTGGTTGAACGGGTAGAGCGCGATCTGCACCGGCGCCGGGGCGGGCAAATGGTAGTCCGCCGTCGGCCGCAACCCGAGTTGACCCTCCTCAGGAGGAGGCGATTGCCGGGGCCGGTGGTTGCCTTGCTGGCCTTCCTCCTCGTCCTTGCTG
>JBOGFC010000079.1:0-9219 GCA_050742155.1 Acidimicrobiia bacterium | reverse complement strand
GTCCGTCCAGTGGTTGTAACGTCGAACTGGAAGTCGAGCACCCCGATCACGTATGGGCGCCTTCCAACGGGCGAGCCTCAGAAGCCGCAAGCTAGCCGTATCCTGCGCTGTCCTGCCTGCTCGAACGGCGAGACGGACCTTGTTCGAGGGAGGCGCCGGTTGCCTGACGAAACCGGGGCTGACCAAGCTGGGCGTGCGTCTTCAGATCCGTAGTCAAGAGAACCCCATCCCGGGTAGTCACTTCTCATCCCGATTCATGGCGTCTACATGGGTTTTCGTCCCAACCGGCTTCCCGAGGCGTCCCGGCTGATCCCGACCTGTCGTCAGGAATCCGTGATCAGAATGTGATCAGTCTCCAACTCGCCCCCGATGGAGTTGTGGCGTGTCCCGACACTGTTGTGGGTCCCCTTCCAGCACCTCCCCTAGTTCGCAGGGCGAACCTCCTTCGCGCCTTCCATGTTCGCGCCTTCCACCGGGTTGCGACTGGTTTGAGTCCGTTGCTGCGTCCGTTTTGAAACCGCCTTGGGTGACCGTCGTCTCGTTGGCTAACGAGGAGAGTGGTTGCCGATGGTGGGGTCGTCGCCTCAGCGGGCGGCCGAAACGGAGGTGATCCGGCGCCTGGAGGCCGAATGGCGTGCCATGGCTGGTTCCTGGTGGCTAAGCCGTCGTCTCCAGACCTGGGCCGCGGAGGACGCACGGCTTGCCTTCGAGGACGGTGACGGTCTCTTGGCGGCGGCCCAGCGGCGTGACGTGTCGGACTGGGCTGACCGTGACCGGGTGCTGGCAGCCCTGCTGGACAGGTTTCAGGATGATCCCGTAGCTCGGCGGGTCGCCTTGCAGGTGGTGCTGCCTGGGATCAAGAGCCTGATCGACGGGTTGCGGGGATGGGATACAGAGGAGCGGGCGGCCCGGGTGGTGGCCACCGCCGTGGACGTACTGGCCCACTGCGCCGCCGAGCCGGCGGGAACGCCTCCCAGCTTCCGGGTGTTCGCCAACACCCGACGGCGGGCGTTGCGGGCGGCGATTCGGGATCGCTCGGAGCCGCTGGTGCTGGTCGATGACTTCACCCGCTTCGAGAACACCGACGGCCCTGCAGCAATCAACGGGGATGAGGAGCAGCGGCTGGAGGAGCTGGTCGAGTGGGTGCGCGAACGGGGACGGCTTCGGGAGGAAACCGCCCGCCTGGTGGTGCTGACCCGAGCGGGCGGTATCTCCTTGGACGATTTGGCTGCTGTCAGCCATGTGCATCCTCAAACACTGCGCCAGCAGCGTCTCCGTGCAGAGAAGCGGCTACGACGCTCCCTCTCCCTTGCTCCGTGATCGCTTAACCGCCACCGCTGCATCGCAAGCCGTTGTGCTCAGGGCCGGCCTCTCGACGAGTGAGAGACGCGGTCCCCACCTCGGAGCCAGCGAGCGCTTCGCCGAGCTTCACCCCAGCCGGGCCGTGGAGCTCTGTCAGGTACCTGCATCAAGCATGGGATCGGAGCCGAGGTCACCGGAGCCTTGCCCATGGCGTGACCGGGATTCTTCATCGACCACCCTCGGGTCGAGGGGACCGCGAGAATTGACTACATGGCGCTATCACAGCGGACTGAGGCCGAACTCATACGGGCGGCGGAGGATGTATATATACGCATGACGACCTCGGTCTGGTGTTTATGCGGCTCGGGGTGGACGCTGCCGAGCGTCCGACGGGCCAGCCAGAGGTTCTCTAGAGCGCGGAGAGCGGCAGGCCGCGCAGGGACCGTGACCTCGCCCGCAGCGATCACTCCACCGAGTATCCGGTCCAACTCCTCAATCGCCTGGAGGATCGCAACATCACGCTCACTCGACACTCTCAAGGATCCTAAGGGCGGTGGCACCTGGACGAGGGCGAACAGCCGCTGGTTAGCGCGCTGATCCGGCTGTCCCCGTTGATTCCTGGCCGCTGCGGCCTTGTCAGAGCATCATGAGGGCGTGACCACCTCACGCTTGGCGCTTGAGGCAGTACACCTCTGCCTCGATGACCGGTCGACGCAGGCCCTTGAGCGGGCCATGAAGGAGAGTGACCTGACCGCCCTCGCGGTTGTAGCGGTGTGGGACGAGCCGAGCGCCGATCGGCTGACAATCCTCCTGCGTCGGACCGAAGGCGCCTCGGTGGCCGCGGAGTTGGCTGTGGCCGCGGTTGAGAAAGGGGAGGAGGGAAATCTTCTGGAGGTGATGGAGGAGGCTGTTGCCACCCGCCCAGAAGCGCTCAATCCGGGCGAGGATCAGCTTCAACGCGTCTCCGCGTTGATCCCGCAGGTAACTGACAAGAGACGAGCAAGTCGGCTATTGGGATGGGTTGCGACCCATGACCTCTCTCGCGCCCTCGGCGTCGCGGCAGCGATCGGTGAGGATGCTCCGACTGGTGCTCCCGACCCACTTGTGACCAAGGCCTTAACGCTGCTTGGGTCCAGCAGCAAGCTCGACGACCGAAGGGTTGTCACCAACTTGGCTCACAAGTGCGCTGAGGCCAACGAGGCGCAAGCCGCTGACGCAGTCCTGGCCCACCTAAAGGGTGTCACCACCGAGGATCTGGAAGCCCTCATCGACCTCGTCTCTCTCTACCCACCGCGGGGCTGGTCGCCACTACCGAGTCTTCTCACCCTGTTGGGCACTCTCAGCACCGAACAGCTCCAGGCTCTCGTAGAGGCAGTGCCCGACAGGCTCCAAGAGGCCTGGTTCAACCAACACCTGCTCCCCCATCTCTTCTCCAAGCATGCGGCCTCCATCGCCCAGTCTCTCGACGCCGATTGGTGGCCGACGACGAGCATTAACTGGCTCGTAAGGCAGGCGCCATGGGAGACCCAAGAAGATCGGCTCTGGCAGGAGCTGCTTCGGCGATCAAAGCGACGGTCCGATCCGGCCCTGGCGACGGCCGCTCGCAGCCGTATCTCCACCAGGGTCAGCGCAACAGCGGATCAGGCGACCAGCGCCGGCCAAATGCCTCGGCTGGGAGTCCACCTCCTCTTGGGCGAAGCCCTTGGTGGCGATATCACCCCCGATGGCCCAGAGCTGGTGAATGCCTTGAGCAGCATCGAATCCGACCTGCGCATCGCGGAGTACCGACGTAGCCGCTGGGCCCAGCCCAACCGCGCAGCGATCATGGGTGCTGTCATCGCCGCCGTTGACATCACCGACCTCGAGGCCCTCATCTCTGAGGTATTCGGACTCAGACCAGCGGCCCGCGACGCCGTCTTTGCGTCAACCGCTTCCCATCTCACTCAGGATCTTGCGGAGCGCTTGGTGGAAGCGGCCGGCGACGACGAGCGAGCCCTAGCACAGCTCGCCTCATCACCAGCGGGGTCGTCTGCGGTCCTCGCGAAGTGGCATGACTCTGCTCACCTCCCCTCGTGGAGGGCTCTGGAGGAGAGCGAGTCGGCACAAGACCGACTGGCGCAGGTCCCATCGGCGGTGTGTGACTACAACAACCACCTCACCGCGAGCGAGCGACGGGAACTGCTCGAGGCCCTCGGTAGCACCGACAACCGCTACCAGCTACTCCTCCAAATCGTCAACGACCGGAGTGCTCATCCTCCGCCAGACAATGCCACCCTGGTGAAGGTGATTGAGCTGATCGGCGACCATCTTGCTGATGGGGCGGCCACCGAGCAGGCGGTTGAAGCGCTGGGACCAATCTGCCGGCAGCACGACGACCTGCGGGTCCGCCAATCCGCTTACTCGGCTCTCTCCAGAGCCGCGGCGACAGACTCCCTTGTGGAGCTTCTCCGCGAACGCTCCGGCACCGAGACTGCCAGGGGGAAGCCTGCCGTTGCTGCGGCCATTGGCAGGGTAACCAAGCATCTCGTCGCCCTCGCTTCCGACCCGAACCCACAGGTGGCGATCACAGCCGTGACAATGCTGGACCGCATCCAGCCCGAGGCGGCTCTGCCCGACGCCAGGCGTATCGCCACCACTGCGCCCCGAGCCCAAGACCGAGTTCGTGCCATACGCATAATCGCCGACCACGGGGACCGTCAGTCGGACCCCGGCTTGCTCAGGACGATCGCAGACGACCATCCCGATCTCACCGTGCGTTCGGAAGCCGAGCGTGCGATCCGGCGGCTCGAGATTGGCGATCTTCACGCCGCACACGAGCGCCTGGGGGAGATGGCCGGCCTCGACCCGACGTGGTGGAACCAGCTCGACCCCACGCGGCTTTTCGGAAGGTGGGGGGAGGCCCTGCGGGAAGGTCTCGATCGGATTGCCACCAACGAGGGCAGCGAGAACTGGGGACAGGCGATCGACCAGCTCAGCGAGGTTGCCAAGGTCCTCCTCTACCGAGCCCTCGAAGTGGCGGGGACGGCTGAGGGAATCAGTGACAAGCTCGTTGGTGGCGCGACGGCAAACACGCTTGCCTTCGGTACAGCGCTGGGCACACAACAATTCCTGCAGACCTGGCCATGGGTCCATCACTTCGCGTCGCTCTACAACCAGCGAACGGAGCATCTAGTCGCCCAGGGCAGTACCGAGACTTCACCTAAGAAGGAGCGCCCAGACTACGAATACGCACTGCGGCTCTTCCGCGGCGGGGCGACCCTCTGCTGCGCCCTTATCGCCCAACATGCACCGTGATGGCCTGGTCTAGGGCGCAGGATGAGGGCGTCGGCGATCCTCTCGGCTTCTACCAACCTGATACCAGGTGAAGCAATCAGGCACAACCGCACCGGGGTTGTCGAGTCGTGGCTCAGCCGTCTCCTTCCGAGTCTCCTTCCGACGACTCGGAACCCTCTTTCGTGATCACCTCTAGATTCTGAGGCAGTCCGAGGTCGCCGAGCTCCTGTTTGACCTCGTTGACGCGTTCTACCAGAAGACCGTCTGATCTGATCTGAGATCCGGCATCTCGCCTCCTCTCTAGCACAGGGAGGCATGCTCCTCCCGGTCTATCCGGTGTCCAAGGAGTGGGGGAGCGGTGGACAACTTCAGTTGACAGGAAGCGGCGCCTCAGGTAATGGTCCCAAGTCCTGTCTGGCTTTGTTTGTGAATCTCCAATTCGCGAAGTCGATCAGGAGCCCGCTCTCGTAAACCCTCATCACCATCTCGAAAGGGTTGCTCCTACGAAGATGGCTCTGGGGCGGAGCGAGCCGCCTGACGAGGTCCCTGATAGCCAGAGATGTGATGTACCCCGATTGTGCCGAGAGGTGCGGGAGTACGTTCACGACAGACGGTCGCAACATAAGCCGCGAGCGCTTCCAATCGACCCTGTTGTCGGGGAGCACCTTATAGGACACAGTCGCAGGGTCTCCGTAGGCTTCCAGTAGTTGATCGCAAAGGTGATCTACGAAAATCCTCTCCAGCTGTAACACCTGCGACTCGTCAAGATCTGCCTCCCATGTCTCGGGAGTAGACAAGGCAATGTGCATGCTGAGCATCTCCCACCGATTGATACCCGCAAAGTCGGCGACGATCAGACTCTTTGCGGTCAGGCCGTGCTCATCCCCGATGTGGATGTGATCTAAAAAGAGAGAGAAATTCTTGCAGACTTCGATTCGAGACAAACTGAGCAGAACCCCAGTTGATGCCTTCAAGCTTCTCGGCGTAATCAAGCGCAGCCTTGAGTTGTTCCGGACTGAGGCGAACTTGGTGTACCGCCTCCGTAAGTCTCTGTCGCCCATGTTCCCGCCAAGCCGCAGATATTATGACAACCCGAGGGCTTTGCGCACTGCATCATGCAGATTCGGGTTCTCAACCCGGAGTTGGGTAACGAGAGAAGCAGAGGCCTTTACATAATCATGAAAGGCTTCCCAATTGGTCTCGCCTGGCTTGACCCAACCCTTCTCATGGTCCTCGACAAATCGTTGACATCTCCGTTCGAAGTCGGCCGGCCACCACTCCGGCCACCACAGCTCCGGGCGGAAGACACCATCGAAAGCATCTCTTTCCGCTCGGTGGACCCTCTCCCAATCAACTCGTGACCTCAAAATAAGCATGGATACTGGCCCGAGGATCTGACTGTAGAGGACTGCAATGTCTCGATACCGAAGCCCGTCTCTACGTCGGCAAATGTCCATAAGCTGCTGCAGAGATGACTCCAATACTGACATCATCTCTCTGGGGTCGCCTGTTCGGCTTGCCCTGACGAACCGCTTTCTGAACTTTAGTGAGAACCTCACCACCGAAACGGCCAGCCTCTCGTTCTGGTCCTCAGCCAAAAGGTCCAGCGGAGGAAACGCCACGAATCCCCATTGAACAGGACGGGGAAATCTGGCCGACAAGAAGCCGTCCACCAGTTCACGGCGAGCGCCAGCCTGTTCTGCGGCCTGATTGCGCAGTTGGTCGATGATCGAGGCTGTCACAAGATGTAATTGTACGCATTGGGTGTATCGGCAATGGGGGAGTCCGGGTTGACCCTTCGTGCCAAGATGATGTGAGGCCACTTACCCACCGGAATTAGTGAGCAGAGGGCGGGGAAGGAGAACGAACTCATGGCGATGGTTCTCACCGGGCGAAGGCCCGCGGTGCAAACTGGGCAGGCGGAGGAGCGGCCGGATTCCGAGGTCACCGAGAAGGCACGGCGCCGGTGGTTCACCGCCGACTACAAACTGAAGGTCTTGGCCGAGGCCGACCGGGCCCCGAGCCCGGACAGACTGGTGGGATTGGATGGGTTCCGGGTCCTCGACGTCGCCGAGTCCGACGGCGAGGTCGACCCCCAGTGAAGCAAGAGCCCCAGCAACGGGCGGCCAAGCGGCTGGGGGTGGTTCATCGGCTCAGGCCTCCCCCTTCGATGAGCCGGCCAGCAAGCCCTCGAGGTCGGCCCAGGGGTGCCAGACTGGGAACACGAGCCGGCCACGGAGCCGGTCGGAGAGGCGCCCGGGGGCCGGACCACTCACCCAGACGCTCCCCCTCCTCGCCGGCGAACGTGTCCAACCCTAGGTAACTTCGGCCGGGGCCTACCGTGCCAGGGGTAGACGCACCCTTCCGGTTCGAGGTGGAGCTGCGGGCGGCCTGACCCGGGCCCCGAGCCACTTCCTCCGGGATGTCCTGGTCCGCCAACGTCCGTCTAGGCCCGGACCGGACGGTGTCGTCCAGCTCGACTGGTCCACGGGTGGCACCCTAACGCGGAGGGCGTACCCATCCGGTTCGTGGCGCAGCTCGGCCGCGCGGCCTAGTGTCTGTGCAGGGCGACGTGGGTTGGTGGAATTCCCTTTCCCTCGCCCGCATCGCCCCCCCGGCCGGACGGTAGGAGTCGTGGCTGGCCTCACACACCTGCCTGGCGGTTCGCCGTCCGGCCGCCCCCTGACGGTTACCATCTCGGCCGGCAGGAGCTGCCTATGCCACCGCCCTACGCCCCCCTGCCCGACTTGCGGAGCGCACCACAAAAACCTACGAGCCGCACCGGGGAACCCGAATGCCCGACCTGTGGGTACCGCTGGAACGCCTGGGCGATGATGATGGTCCGCCAACCCATCGACGACCCAGGGGGCGCTGGCGGAGGGTCCGGTCCCAGGTGGGGATACCACCCAGTAGCGGCTCCAGGCCAGCCAGGCGCAGAAGAGCTGGGTGCGCCGTGCGTCTCCCCCCGTCCCCAACAGAGGCCCCTCTCCCCAGTCCCAATGCAGCCACATCGCCGGCTCGGTGACCCAGGGTCGGTAGGGGCGGCGCCCGGCCGGCCCTGAAGGCGGCCTTGGCCTCGGCCACCGCCCGCCGGGGGGTGCGCTCGGAGCCCCCATAGGCCCATCGCCTGCAGGCGCCGGTGGACGACGTCGCCCCGGATGCGGCCTCGGGAGCGCTCCACCCACTCCTCGATCTTCTCGATGTGGGGGTCGGTGATCCGCTCCCGGCGCCCAGGGGCGTAGGGGTCGCCGCGGCGGTCTCTCAGTGCCACGTAGCGCTCGACGGTCTTCGGGTCGCAGCCCGCCAGGGCGGCGGCCGACCAGTAGCAGTGGGTCAGGTCGCATGCCTCGAGGATCTCCATGATCTCCTTGCCAGACTTCTTCACGAGGCTCCTCCTCTCGGGTGGCTCGACAGGGTTGCGCCGTGAGTTCACCCCGGGGAGGGGTCTCCTTGGTGGACCAGGACGTCGGAGATGAGGTGTCCGCCGACCGGGAGATGAGCTGTCCGCCTACCGGGAGTTACCTGGCCGCCTACCTGGAGTTAAGCCTGGCCGCTGTTAGACATTGAACCACCCGGGCCCTCAACTGGACGAGACGTGATGCCGAAGGAGTACGGGGTGTCAGTCGGAGGCATCAGTGGCCCTCGTGGAACCGAGTACTGCGTCGAATCTCATGGGTGCGGCCGGGTCGTCGACATATCGGACCGCTTCCTTCGTCCTGGGAGTGGACCTGGATGGCGTCTGTGCGGACTTTGCCGCAGGCCTTCGGCCGATCGCTGCGGAGTGGCTCGACGTGCCCGTCGAGGAACTCTCTCCTTGTCCGACGTACAACTACCCGGAGTGGAACCTAGAGGCCGCTGGCGGGTTCGACGCCCTCTACCGATATGCCGTAACGAGACGCGATCTCTTTCGAGACCTGCCTCCCGTGCCCGGAGCATCGCTGGCCCTCCGTCGCCTATGGACCCGCGAGCGCGTCCGAATCCGGATCATCACCCACCGGTTGTACTTCGAGTTCTTCCATCGTGTAGCGGTGGCCCAAACCATCGAATGGCTGGACCGGCACGACTTTCCCTACTGGGATCTGTGTTTCATGAGGGACAAGGCGGCCGTCGGCGCTGACCTCTACATCGAGGACTCGGCGTCGAACGTCGAGGCGCTCCGAGCTGGAGGGAAGAACGTGATCGTGTTCATTACGCCAGCGAACCGGCACCTAGACCCTCCACAGGCGCACGACTGGGAGGAAGTAGAGAAGATGATCCTCGAGGAAATCGAGCGATGGCACCGGACGATCCAAGGCTCTGGTCCCCAACCTATTCCTGGTAGCTGAGGGTGGCGCTGCGCTCTTATGCCATTCGCTCCATTCCACCGAGTGTGCTCCTTGGAATGACCCTGGTGGCCGGCGCATGTATTACGGCGGGTCAAAGGGATGTGTCGGGTGACGATGCTGGCGCAAGTCAACGCCTCGGGATAGAAGGTGCAAGGTCGGCCACGGTTCGAGTCGTGGTAGAGGGAGCCGATGTCGCGGGGGCGTTCGAGGCATCGGGATCCGGGCTTATCTACGAGCGATCGGGACTTGTGCTGACCGCATATCACGTGGTGGCAGGTGCTCCCGTCATCAGGATCCAGGTGGGCCTCGACGAGTTCCC
>JBOGFC010000078.1:0-7025 GCA_050742155.1 Acidimicrobiia bacterium | reverse complement strand
AGCACATGGGCAAGAAGAAGTTCGAGCGGACCAAGCCCCACCTCAACGTGGGCACCATCGGCCACATCGACCACGGCAAGACCACCCTGACGGCCGCCATCACCAAGGTGCTCAACGAGCGCAACCCGGAGGTGGCCTTCATGCCCTTCGAGGAGATCGACAAGGCCCCCGAGGAAAAGGAGCGGGGCATCACCATCGCCATCTCCCACGTGGAGTACGAGACCGAGGCCCGCCACTACGCCCACGTCGACTGCCCCGGGCACGCCGACTACATCAAGAACATGATCACCGGGGCCGCCCAGATGGACGGGGCCATCCTGGTGGTCTCGGCGGCCGACGGCCCCATGCCCCAGACCCGCGAGCACGTGCTCTTGGCCCGCCAGGTGGGGGTGCCCTCCATCGTGGTCTTCCTGAACAAGGTCGACATGGTGGACGATCCGGAGCTCTTGGACTTAGTGGAGCTGGAGGTGCGGGACCTGCTCACCGAGTACGAGTTCCCCGGCGAGGACCTGCCGGTGGTGCGGGGCTCGGCCCTGCGGGCCCTAGAGGGGGAGGCCTCCGCCGAGGCGGAGGTGCTGGCCTTGATGGAGGCGGTCGATACCTACGTGCCGGAGCCCACCCGGGAGGTGGACAAGCCCTTTTTGATGTCGATCGAGGACGTCTTTTCCATCACCGGGCGGGGCACGGTGGTGACCGGGCGGGTGGAGCGGGGCACCCTCACCCTCAACGAGGAGGTGGAGATCGTCGGCCTCCGCCCCACCCAGCGGACGGTGGCCACCGGGATCGAGATGTTCCGCAAGCTCTTGGACTCCGCCCAGGCCGGGGACAACGTGGGGGTGCTGCTGCGGGGGATCGGCAAAGACGACACCGAGCGGGGCCAGGTGCTGGCCCGGCCCGGCACCATCACCCCCCACACCACCTTCTCCGCCCAGGTCTACGTGTTGACCAAAGAGGAGGGGGGGCGCCACAACCCCTTCTTCTCCGGCTACCGGCCCCAGTTCTACTTCCGCACCACCGACGTGACCGGCGAGGTGGCCCTCCCGGCCGGCACCGAGATGGTCATGCCGGGTGACAACACCGAGATGGAGGTGACCCTGATCGCCCCCATCGCCATGGAAGAGGGCCTCCGCTTCGCCATCCGGGAGGGAGGCCGCACGGTGGGGGCCGGCCGGGTGGTGAAGATCAGCAAGTGAAGGGCAACCCCCTCCCCATCCCTCCCCCTGAGGGGGAGGGGAGACTGGGAAGATCCCTCCCCCTGAGGGGGAGGGGAGACTAGGAAGAGACTCAGTTAGATGGCAGAGAACGAGCAGAAGATCCGGATCAGGCTCAAGGCCTACGACCACGAGGTGGTCGACGAGTCGGCGCGCAAGATCGCCGAGACGGTGATCCGCACCCAAGCCAGGATCAGGGGGCCGGTGCCGCTCCCCACCGAGATCCACCGCTTCTGCGTGATCCGCTCTCCGCACAAGGACAAGGATTCCCGGGAGCACTTCGAGATGCGTATCCACAAGCGGCTCATCGACATCCTGGAGCCCACCCCCAAGACGGTCGACTCACTGATGCGCCTCGACCTCCCCGCCGGGGTGGAGGTGGAGATCAAGCTATGAGACCTCTTCTGCTGCCTGTGGTGACCCTCCCCCCAACCCCCTCCCTCAAGGGAGGGGGCGTGGAGGAGCGCAGCCATGGGAGGCGGACGTGAAGGCCATCCTCGGCGAGAAGCTGGGCATGACCCAGGTGTTCACCGACGACTCCCGGGCCATCCCCGTGACGGTGATCAAGGCCGGGCCTTGCCGGGTCGTCCAGGTCAAGCGACCCGAGACCGACGGGTACGGGGCGATCCAGATCGCCTTCCATGATCGGCGCTCGGCCAGGTCGACCAAGCCCATGGCCGGTCACTTCGACAAGGCCGGCGTGCGCCCGTCCCGCCACCTGGTGGAGATCCGGGTGGACGACCCGGACCAGTACGAGGTGGGGCAGGAGATCACAGTGGGAGACATCCTCGAGAAGGGCCAGAAGGCCGACGTAGCCGGGATGACCAAGGGGAAGGGCTTTGCCGGGGTCATGAAGCGCCACAACTTCTCCGGGCAAGGGGCTGCCCACGGCGTCCACAAAGTGCACCGCGCTCCCGGCTCGATCGGTGCTTGTGCCACTCCATCCCGGGTGTTTCGGGGCATGCCGATGGCCGGTCGCATGGGGGGAGAGCGGCGCACGGTCCTCAACCTGGAGGTGGTGGACGTAGACGGCGAGCGGGGCATCCTCCTGT
This sequence comes from Acidimicrobiia bacterium, assembly GCA_050742155.1. Lineage (GTDB taxonomy): Bacteria > Actinomycetota > Acidimicrobiia > Spongiisociales > JALYHC01 > JBOGFC01. Next base: position 4,762 of record JBOGFC010000078.1, on the reverse strand, counting down.
TGGGGGGAGCGGTACCGGGACCGACCGGCGGGGTGGTGCTGGTGCGGGAGGCGGTGAAGGGGCGTGGCTGAGAAAGTGCAGGCGACCCTGTTCTCCGCCGAGGGGGAGGCCAAAGGCGAGGTGGCCCTCGAGGCCCACGTGTTCGGGATCGAGCCCAACAGGCCGGTGATGCACCAAGTGGTGACCGCCCAACTGGCTGCCGCCCGCTCCGGTACGGCCAGCACCAAGACCCGCAGTGAGGTGCGCGGGGGTGGGCGCAAGCCCTGGCGTCAGAAGGGCTTGGGCCGGGCCCGGCATGGATCGATCCGTTCGCCGATCTGGAGCGGCGGGGGGGTGGTGTTCGGACCCCATCCCCGCGACTTCGGCCATCGCACCCCCAAGAAGATGAAGCGTCTCGCCCTGCGGAGCGCCCTGTCGGCCCGGGCTTCGGAGGGGAGGATCAAGGTGGTGGAGCGGTTCGCCTGGACCACACCCAGGACCAAGAGGGCCACCGAGTTGTTGGAGACCATCCAGGCCGTCGGCAAGGTGTTGGTGGTCGTCGGATCGGGCGACTCGGTCGCCGAGCGCTCCTTCCGCAACCTGGAACATGTGTTGGTCTCTCGCCCCGACCAGCTCATCACCTACGACGTGCTGTGGGCCGACAACATCGTCTTCACCCAGGACACGCTGGCGGCCCTGGGCACCGCCGGCTACGACGTGTCCGAGGAGGACTTCGTGCGGGAACCCGCCGCTGTGGAGGGCCAGGCTGGCTCCGAACCTACCGAGCAGGGCCGAGCCGCCGACCGGCCCCGCCAAGAAGAAACACCAGGAGAAGCGGCAGAAGAGGATGAGTCATGAAGGACCCTCGAGACATCATCCTCGCCCCGGTGGTTTCCGAGAAGTCCTACGACCAGATCGAGGACCTCAATACCTACACATTCCTGGTCGACCGACGGGCCTCCAAAACCGAGATCAAGCAGGCCGTCCAGTCGATCTTCGACGTCGAGGTGCTCTCGGTGAACACGATGAGCCGCATCGGCAAGCGCAAGCGGACCGGCTGGGTCGTCGGGCGGCGCACCCACAGCAAGCGGGCGCTGGTCAAGCTGGCCCCCGGCGATTCGATCGACATCTTCGGGGTGTGAGATGCCGTTGAACAAGCGCAAGCCCACCTCGCCCGCCCGCCGGTTTCAGACGGTGGCCGATTTCGTCGAGGTCACCAAGGCCGAGCCGGAGAAGAGCCTGCTCGATTCTCGTTCCGGCTCCGGTGGTCGCAATGTCCATGGGCGGATCACCTCTCGGCATCGGGGCGGAGGGCACAAGCGCCGCTACCGGCGAATCGACTTCCGCCGCGACAAGGACGGGATCCCCGCCAAGGTGGCCGCCATCGAGTACGACCCGAACCGCAATGCCCGCCTCGCCCTCCTGCACTACGCCGACGGCGAGAAGCGCTACGTGCTGGCTCCGCTGCGCGTGGAGGTGGGCGACGTGCTTGAGTCGGGCTCCCGGGCTGAGATTCGCCCTGGTAACGCCCTTCCGCTACGCAACATCCCGGCCGGCACTGTGGTGCACGCCATCGAGTTGCGCCCCGGAGGGGGCGCCAAGCTGGCCCGGGCGGCCGGGACGGCCATCCAACTGGTGGCCAAAGAGGGGGACATGGCGCTCCTGCGCTTGCCCTCCGGGGAGATGCGCATGGTCCCACTCGACTGCCGGGCCACGGTCGGTCAGGTGGGTAACCCGGAGGCCGAGCTGATCAAGCTGGGCAAGGCGGGTCGCATGCGCTGGAAGGGGGTTCGTCCCCAGACGCGCGGCGTGGCCATGAACCCGGTCGACCATCCGCTGGGAGGCGGGGAGGGGAAGGCGTCGGGGGGCCGCCATCCCACCAGTCCCTGGGGCAAGACCGAGGGGCGCACCCGACGCAAGGGCAAGGCCAGCGACCGTTACATCGTAAGGAAGAGGACCAAGAAGGGACGAAGGTAGACATGGCACGCAGCTTGAAGAAAGGCCCCTTCATCGACGAGCACCTGCTGGCCAAGGTGGAGGAGCTCAACCGCAGGAACGAGAAGCGGGTGATCCGGACCTGGAGCCGGCGCTCCACCATCATTCCCGAGATGGTCGGCCACACGCTGGCCGTCCACGACGGCCGCAAGCACGTACCCATCTATGTCACCGAGTCGATGGTGGGACACAAGCTGGGTGAGTTCGCCCCGACCCGCAGCTTCCGAGGGCACTCGGGGGAGCGGGCCGCTCGTCGCAGGGCGGGCGCCGAGTCGGCGGCACCGGGCGCCCGGGCACCCCAGGCGGCCGGCGGTCCGAGCGAGGAAAAAGAGGGTGAAGAGGAGGCCGGCGGGTGAGGGTTTCGGCGCAGGGAAAGTTCGTGCGGCAGTCGCCCTACAAGGTACGGCGGGTGCTCGATCTCGTCCGGGGCTTGCCGGTCGGCGAGGCACGCACCGTTCTCCAGTTCAGCGAGCGGCGGGCGGCCGGGCTGGTCCGCAAGGTGCTGGAGTCGGCGGTGGCCAACGCCGAGCACAACCACGAGCTCGAGGCCGCCGACCTGCACGTGGTCGACGCCTACGCCGACGAGGGGCCCACGCTAAAGCGCTGGCGTCCACGAGCGCGGGGACGTGCCACCCGCATCCGCAAACGGACCAGCCACATCACCGTCGTGGTGGCCGAGGACGAACGGGAGGAGGGCTGATGGGTCAAAAGGTTCATCCGTATGGGCTTCGGCTGGGGATCGTCACCGACTGGAAGTCGCGCTGGTACAGCGACAAGGAGTACACCAGCTTGGTGAACGAGGACTGGAAGATCCGCGACTACCTGCTCGGTGAACTGACCCGCGGTGCCGTCTCCCGCGTCGAGATCGAGCGCACCAGAGATCGGGTTCAGGTCGACGTGCACACGGCCCGGCCCGGAGTGGTGATCGGCCGGCGGGGGTCCGAAGCCGATCGCCTGCGTGACGGGCTCCAGGAGCTGGTCGGCAAGCGAGTCAAGCTGAACATCATCGAGGTGAAAGATCCCGAGACCGACGCCCAGCTTCTGGCCCGTGGGGTGGCCGACCAGCTGGAGGGACGCGTCTCATTCCGACGTGCCATGAAGCGGGCGTTGGGCACGGTCATGAAGGCGGGGGGCCAGGGCGTGCGGGTTCAGGCGGCCGGTCGGCTGGGCGGCTCGGACATGGGCCGCCGCGAGTGGTACCGGGAAGGGCGGGTACCCCTCCACACCCTCCGGGCCGACATCGACTACGGGGAAGCCACCGCTCGGACAACGGTCGGCTCGATCGGGGTGAAGGTGTGGGTCTACAAGGGTGATGTGGTGCCTTCCCTGACCGCTACCCGCGAGAAGATCGCCGCCGAGGCCGCCCTGGCGGCGGGCGGCCCGAGCCGTCGGGCTCCCGCCAAGGCCCGGGCCGAGCAGGCGGCCGGTACCGGTGGCGGCCGGAGGCTCATCGAAGCGGGCGGCGGCAAGCGGCTGGTCGAAGCCGGAGGGGGCAAGCGGAGCGAGGGCAGGCGGCTGATCGAAGCCGGAGGGGGCAAGCGCATCGGCGCGGCCGAGGCCCAGGACCTCTTCGAGGAGGAGCGGGAGGACATCGAGCGCCCGATTGTTGACGAGGCAGCCGTGTCCGAACCGGACATCGAAGAGGGTCCCGCCGCTGAGGACGACGAGTTGACGGAAGAGGAGACCGAGTAACCGTGTTGATGCCCAAGCGGACCAAGTTCCGCAAGGTCCACCGGGGCCGCATGCAGGGGACCGCCAAGGGCGGAAGCAAGGTGGCCTTCGGAGACTACGGCTTGCAAGCAGTCGAGCCGGGCTGGATCACCGCCAGGCAGATCGAGTCGGCCCGGGTGGCCATCACCCGGCACATCCGGCGAGGCGGCAAGGTGTGGATCACCATCTTCCCCGACAAGCCGGTCACCGAGAAGCCGGCCGAGACCCGCATGGGCTCCGGGAAGGGGAACCCGGAGTACTGGGTGGCGGTGGTCAAGCCAGGCCGGATCATGTTCGAGCTGGCCGGGGTGCCGGTGGAAGTGGCCCGGGAGGCCATGCGCCTGGCCGGCCACAAGCTGCCGGTGAAGACGAGGTTCGTGACCAGGGAGGAAGCGTGAGAGTCAGCGGAGGCCGGGCTCCCCACTCGAGGTGCGCAATGGAGGTGCAGTCGTGGTGAAGGCGAGCGAGCTGAGGGATCTGACGCCCGACGAGCTGGTCGGCCGGCTGGCCGAAGCAAAGGAGGAGCTCTTCAACCTCCGTTTTCAGATGGCCACCGGCCAGCTCGACAACACGGCGCGGCTGGGGCAGGTACGGCGCGAGGTGGCCCGCATCGCCTCCCTGCTACGGGAGCAGGAGATCGAGGCCTACTACGCCCAGGAGGAGCAAGCGAGATGACGGAACGCGGGGCCCGCAAGGTCCGAGTCGGGACGGTGGTCTCAGACGCCCGTGACAAGACGGTCACCGTCGAGATCGCCGATTCGGTGCGCCACTCACGCTACGGCAAGACCGTGCAGCGGAGGCAGCGCTTTCACGTCCACGACGAGGGCAACGAGGCTCACCTGGGCGACAGAGTTCGCATCGTGGAGACCCGGCCACTCTCGCGGACCAAGCGCTGGCGTCTGGCGGAGATCGTGGAGCGAGCGAGATGATCTCCCCTTCTTCGCTTGTGGAGTCACCCCCTCCCGCCCGTCCCTTCGGGCCGGACACCCTCCCCCTCCGGGGGAGGGCTGGGGACCGCTCTCCCGCCCGTCCCTTCGGGCCGGGCACCCTCCCCCTCCGGGGGAGGGCTGGGGACCGC
>JBOGFC010000077.1:0-24334 GCA_050742155.1 Acidimicrobiia bacterium | reverse complement strand
TCCGGCGCGACTTACGCCGCCGGCCTCTCACCGAGCTCATCCTCCCCGCCCCGCCCCGCTTGGCTCCGGCCTCGATACGGGGCGTGCTGGGAGTGTTGCGCCGCCGACCCCATACCTGCCTCCAGCGGGCCCTGATCCTGCAACGGTGGATGGCTGCCCAGGGAGACGACCGGGACGTGGTCATCGGCGTGAACAGTCCCCGGGAGCAGTTTCGGGCTCACGCCTGGGTGGACGGCGAGCCCAGCTGCCACCAGGAGGTCTACCGGGAGCTGGTCCGCCTCCCTGCCCGATGACAGAGCTCCGGCTCACCCCCCTGGAGGTCGCCTCGGGGCTGGTGGTGGGCACGGACCGGACGGCTCCGGCCCTGCCGGTGCCCGAGCCTCGAGTCACCCCCCGAGGTGCGTTGGAGGAGACGGTGCGGGAGGGCCTTTTCCGGCCTCCCTGCCTGGTGGCTTTCTCGGGCGGCCGGGACTCCTCCGCCCTGCTGGCGCTGGCGGTTGGGGTGGCGAGAAGGGAGGGGCTGGACCTGCCGTTGCCGGTGACCCTGCGTTTCCCCGATGTGGACACGGCCCAGGAGGGGGAGTGGCAGGAGCAGGTGGTCCGCCACCTGGGGCTCACCGAGTGGGTGCGCCTCGAGTTCGCCGACCAGCTGGACCTGGTGGGCCCCTACGCCGAGGGAATCTTGCTGCGCCACGGCCTGGTCTGGCCGGCCAACGCCCACTTTCTTGTCCCCATCCTGGAGCAAGCGCCCGGTGGCTCGCTCATCACCGGGGTGTTCGGCGACGAGGTCTTCAGCCAACTACCCCGCCTGGTGCGGGTACGGGAAGTCCTCGCCGGGCGTGAGCCTCCCCGGCTGCGAGACATCCTGCGGACCGGCCTGGCCATGGCCCCTCCCTGGATGCGCCGGCGCGTCCTGTCCCGGCGCCGGCTGGAGACGGACGCCATCCCTGGATGGCTCCGGCCCGGCGTCCGCCGGCTGGTGGGGCTGGCCCTCGCTCGAGAGGAGGCTGCCCACCCGCTGCGGTGGAGCCGGGAGCTACACCGCTTCTGGCGGCAGCGTTACACCCGGCTCCTCCGACACACCCTGCGGCTGTTGTCGGCCGACCACCAATGCAAGGTCATCGCGCCCTTCGGCGACCCGGGCTTTCTGGCCGCCTTCGCTCGGGCAGGGGGATTCGCAGGCTTCCACGACCGGACGGAGGCGCTTGCAGCAGTGGCTGGGAAGTTGCTGCCCCGGCGGGTGCTGGAACGGCCGACCAAGGCCACCTTTACAGGAACCTTCCTGAGCCGGCACACAGACCGCTTCGCCGCGGGGTGGGACGGGGCGGGGGTGGAAGGCACACTGGTGGATCCTGAGCTGGTGCGGCGGGTGTGGCTGGGGGATTCGGACCGACTCCCCCCGGGGGTGATCCCCCGGGACTTCCGTTCCGCCCACCTCCTGCAAGCGGCCTGGCTGGCTCGGCGAGGGCGGCACAGAGTCGCTTGACACGGTGCGTGGTTGGGCGTAGCCTGCGCGTGACGGAGAAAGGAGTCCACATGGCTCCCATCTATGAGCCCCCCGTCCTGCGAGTCCTCGGATCGGTGGCTGAGCTGACCCAGCAGTTCAACAAGATCGGCCCGACCCCGGACGGATTCACCAATGCCACCCCGATCGTGGGTTCGGTCGTACCCGTCGGAGGGTAGACAAAGCTCCGAATCGACCAGCCGGCAGAGAACCGGATGGTTCAAGTCAGACGCCGAGCGTCGCCCGGCGCTTCTCAGTCGTGGTTCTGTGCTTGCGCTCTGCTGACGGGCCTTGAAACCGCCGCTCATCTAACGAAGATTTGCTCTACCTGGGCCCCGGGCGGAGGCACCCGTCTACCTCGGGAGGGGAAGATGACGGACGAACTCCGGCCACCCGGAATCCGTCTGCCAACCATCTCGAATCCGACCCTCGAAGCCGAGGGTCAGCGGCCTCCCACCGGCGACGCCACCTACCGAGCGCGGCCGATGCTCGAGGACACCGAGCCCGATGGTCTCCCAGGCTCCCCCACTTCGAGGAGTGAGGAACGTGGGGGATTTGCACATAGCGATCTTGGGCGCCGGGGGCTTCATCGGCTCGCATCTCGTCGAGCATCTCCTGGCCTCTTCGGACTACCAGCTGGCCGGACTGGACGTTGAGGAGAGCAAGCTGGAGGGGATCGAGAGCGACCGCTTCCGCCCTGCTGACAGGGGACTTGAAACGGCCGGCGATATCACGTAGAGTGCCCGACCTGGCTGCGGGCGGAGGCACCGTCTACCTCGGGAGGGGAACATGACGGACGAGCTCCGGCAGGCCGGAATCCCTCGGACGAGCGTTGCGAATCCGGCCATCCTCGATGCGACCCAGATCGTCGTCGATCTCCGCAGTCGATCGGCCCAAGCTGCTTACGAGCCCGGGTCGTACGACCGTTTCGTCAAGCCGGTGCTGGACCGGCTGGCCGCAGTGGTCCTGTCGGGGGTCACCCTCCCCCTGGCGGTGGTGATCATCCTGGCGATCCGGCGAACCATGGGACGACCGGCGATCCTCACCCAGCAGCGGGTGGGACGGTATGGCAAGGTCTTCACGATGTACAAGTTCCGCACGATGCTCCCCGACCGGCGCAGGCAGCAGCAGCCCTACCACTGGCCCGACCGACGCACCCGTCACAAGACCGCAAACGACCCCCGCATCACGCCGCTGGGCCGCTTCCTCCGCAAGTGGAGCCTCGACGAGCTCCCCCAGCTGTGGAACGTGGCTTTGGGTCAGATGAGCCTGGTGGGACCCCGCCCCGAGCTGGTGCACATCGTGGCTCGCTACGAGCCCTGGCAGCACCTCAGGCACCTGGTGAAGCCGGGCATCACCGGGATCTGGCAGATCTCGGCGCGGGGGGAGGGCCTGATGCACGAGAGCACAGACATCGATCTTCAGTACTTGACCCGAGCTTCCTTGCTGACCGACCTGAAGATCCTGCTGTGGACGGTCCCGGCCGCCTTAGGACGTCGTCCTGGGTATTGACGGACGAGGCAACATCGTGCCTGGCCGGCAGGCTCGGAGATGAGGGCGGCGGGCCGCCTAGGGAACGCTGGGAGGCGGGCCCGGCGTGGAGTGCCGCCCTGGTGTTCCTGATAGGCCGTCGGCAATCGTGCCGGTTACACCTTGAGTCAGTTCCTCGACCGAGCCGATTACCCGCAGGGCGGGCGGTTCATAGCGGAGCGGCTGCTGGGGAAAAGCCGGGTCGGCCATGCGATCTCTCCCTTCATGGGCTCCAGCTCAATTCCAGGCTACCGTTGGCGGGCCACCGTGTCTAGCCCGAACACCTCGCCCGCTCCTTCCGGGCCGCCTGGGCCCACGCCTCACGGGGTGTATGGCCTGCGGCTCGAGGGAGCCCACCTCCCGCGAAGGCTCCTCGTGGCCTGCGACGACAGCTGGCCGCCCGTGGAGCTTCTCTTCTCCCAGGAAGACAGGCCCCCGGCCCCCAAGGGACGCATCGACGACGACCACCTGGTACTCAGCTTCGGCGAGATGGGGGCTGTCACTCTGGATCGACTCACCAGACGGGCCGAGTTCGTCGTGGGCGAGCCTCTGTCGGCCGATGAGGTCGTCCACCCGTATCTGGCACCGGTGGCCTCCGTGCTCTGTCGCTGGGAGGGATGGCTCAGCTTTCATGCCGGCGGGTTTCTCGCCGACGGCGGAGCATGGGGTGTGTTAGGGGAAAAGGAATCGGGGAAGAGCTCCCTCCTCGGGTGGATGGCGCGTCATGACTACCAGGTGGTGGCCGACGATCTCCTGGCAGTGGAGGGGGTCAGGGTGTTCGCCGGCCCTAGGTGCGTGGACCTGCGAGCCGAGGCTGCTCGCCACTTGGGAGTGGAGGAGTTCCTTCCCTATGGGCCCAGGGAACGTTGGCGCTTGAGACTCGATCCCATCCCGTCAAGTCTCCCGTTGGCTGGGTGGGTGTTCCTGGCTTCGAGCGACACAGTCGAGCTGGTCCCCCTTCCCGCTCCCGAGCGGCTGGTGCGGCTCGCCCAGAACCTCAGCTTGGTCCTCCCTCCCAGGCATCCGGAACACTTACTGCAGCTGGCGGCCCTGCCCGGCTGGGAGCTACGGCGGCCTCCGGAGTGGGGCTCGATGAAAGAGGCGGTAGACGGGTTGGTGGAGACGATCTCCTCACGAAGGCAGACGTCATGACGGCTCAGGGGCGGGTCGAAGCTCGACAATGGCGCCTTGTCTTCCAGAGTGCCAGCCACGTTCCGAGCCGCAGGTCGTCACCGCTCAGGCTTCGGCGGATGATTGCCCGGTCGCCAGCCCCGGGGCCTTCCGAGTAACGCCCGAGATGCGGCGCTCTTCGTAGCGATGGCTGTGGTGAGCGGCGACGCGCTGGCTTGGGGGGTGCAGTTGGTTCTCGGCTCGCCTCGGGCGACGGACCTTTGGGCATTGATCAAGGGCATCATCGTGGTGGCCGGCCTGGGCTTCGTTGCGCAGCTCGCCCGCTCTCCCGGCATGGGCATCTTCGCCCTTGTCTTCGGTCTGGTCGCGCTGGAAGACTGGATCGCCCTGCACTCTCAAGTGGGACGGGGGCTGGCCACGGTTCCCGCACTGGCCGACCTCGCCCAGCGGCTCGGGGTGCCGGAAGACGCCTGGGGCCAGTTCTTGTCGCTCCTTGTGCTGTCCGCCGTGGGCGGCGCGGCGGCGGTGTGGGCGACTTTCAGGATGATCAACGTGCGCCGGCGCGTCGGACTGAACCTCCTGCTCCTGTTGCTCGGCCTCTTTCTGTTCGCGGGCCCCGTCGACCTGTACAGCGACATGTACGGGCCATTGACCACTATCGAGGAAGTTGGCGAGACCCTGGCTCTGTCGGCTGCGGTCGGTTACTCGAGCGGGCTGGTGGTCATGACCGCGTTGGGCCCATCGACTCCGGGGTGAACGAGAACAAGGCCTCAAGCGTCGCCGGCTGTGAGACGTGCGCACCGGCACGCGAATCCTCCTGATGATCAGCAGAACCAGGGTTGCTGCACCGGCAGCCCGTTGACCGATACGGCCCGGAGGGCAAGCGACCCAAGGAAGGCGACAGCCTGGTCCTCTGATGGACGTCCGGTCTCAGCAAGCCTCCAACCCGCCCCCGGCCGACGCCCCGGTGCCGAACACCTTCCCCTGGCCCACTTCGCTAACGCCTGGGGGCAAGCCCTAGCCCCGAAATCCTCACCATCCCCGAGTCGTCGGTTCATACCGTGGTTACCCCATGGGTCTTCCGGAATCTCATGTTTGATCCATCCATTGATAGAACTTCGACCCAGCTCGTCGCGATCGCTTTGGTAGTCGAGGATTGGAGGGATCGACTGGAACACCCCATCCCCCTCACCCCTCCGAGGCCGCTCTCCCCACTCAAACGCGTAGACCCGGGTTACCTGGCGGAAAGAGTCCTATCCCTGATCCCCACTCTGATCTGAGTTGTCCGTTCACCCCGACGAAGGGCTGAAGCTCGCCGTGCCCGGGTTGCCCTCGGGAAAGAGAAACATTTGCTCACGCGAACGGGACACCGAGTCGCTATCTAGCCCTAGTCCGCGGCGCGCGGCGAAGGGAAGCCAGGAGAGCTCGGGCAGGTCTAATGCCTACCTGGGTCCATATTCCTGCTTGTCGTCGGGCGGCGAGCACGCCGAGCACGTTCTGAACCACGACGGCGGACGTACTTGAGATGGCTACTCCCATTAGGCCAAACCGTCCGACCGTCAGTAGCCCTCCACCCACCAAGATGAAGCCTGATAGGAGCGTGATCACCATGCGGTTGCGCTCGTGTCCGGTCATCGAAAGGGCGAAGCCACACGACCCCGACGCCACGCTGACAAGATACGAGAGGCTCAATACCATCAGGACGCCGCTGCCCTGGGAATAGGAGGGACCGAACAGAAGCGTCAACAGCGGCTCTCCCAGCCACGCAAGAATGACGAAGAGAATAAGGGCTGGCACGGTCGCCAGCAGTGCTGAGGTCTGCAGAAGAACAGATAGCCTCTCTCTTTCGCCCCCCGCAAACATCTCGGCGATCACAGGGGGCACTACAGCATTGAGAACGACCAAAGGTACACCAACTTGACTTGCAACGCGGAGAGATGCTCCATATATGGCTACCTCCTCCTGGCTGCGGAACGCACCGATGATCCAGAGATCAATTTGGGACACAGCGAAGAGGCTCAGACCTGTCATAAGCATTGGCCAGGCGACGCGAAGGACCTCCATACTTCGGACTTTGATCTCGGTAGCCAATGGCTTCAGCTTTCGAGGGATGAGCGCGAGGCCGAAGAGGCTGGTCGCCAGGAGGGCCATGAGTGTCAGCAGTACGACCTGAGCAAGCGTGGCCTCTTTTCCCCACGTGGCGGCCCAAAGCGCGGCAGCGGAGAGAAGCCCCGTGATGACCGGCAGAAGGCTTGCCAACCGGACGTCGTGGAAGGCCCGCAAGGTCTCGGTGAGCAGGCCTTGGAAGGCAAGTAGCACCGCCCAGAAGGCAGCAAGTGGCATGATCTGGGCCATCATCTGAGAATCGAATAACGTGCTCGCTAGCCAGGCGCCGGGCCCAATCCCGAGGAACATGGCAATTGCCAGGCAACCGATCACGCTGAGCCGAAACACTGTACGAACAGTCCCACGGGCACGCGCGGTATCTCTGCCACCCACCGACTGCGCAACCATTCGGAGGGTCGCCCGAGGCAGACCCAGCGTCGCGAGCTGGGCCGCCACAGTCACGACGCTCATCGTGAGGAAGTAAATGCCGACGTCTCCTGGCCGCAGGAGGCGTGTCAGAAGGATTCCTAAGGCCAAAGAGGTCACGGAAGTGAGCACCCTGGCTCCAAGAGCCCACGTCGATCCCGCCAAAAGACGCGCCCGTAGCATGCTCAGAGGGTTGCTGGTCGCGTCCGGTTGGTAGCCCGCAGCCAAGGATCATCCGCCAACAAGGTCGAGATAAGCGTGAGCGATCCTTTGAGGCGAGAACGACTCAACACGCTCCCGCCCCGCAGCGATTAGACGGTCAGTAAGAACCGGATCATGCAGCACACGTTCGATTGCCTCGGCCATGGCGCTCGGATCGCGCATTGGAACGAGTAGCCCACATCGGCCCTCCTCCAGGAGCCAGCCTGGGCCACTTGGACAGTCGGTGCTAATGATGGGGACATTGCACGCCATTGCCTCCAACAGCGACAGCGGCATGCCTTCGTTTACGGACGAGAGAACGAAGGCCCTCGAGCGGGCAACAAAACTGAGGGGGTTGTCACGAAATCCGAGGAAGTCGGCCAAGTGTTGAACTCCCAGTTCGGACGCTAGCGCCTTTAGTCGAGATGCGTACTCGTGATCATCAGCGCGTCCGATGATGAGCAAGCGGACAGGATTGCCCCGAACGTTCAGAATTGCCAGTGCCTCTATCAGCGTGCGTTGGTCCTTTCTGGGACTCACGTTGGCGACGTTTGTGATCGTAGGAAGTCCGTCAAGGAGCCACGGATGCTCAGGTTCTGCCGCAATTAGGGAGGGAATATCGTCCCAGCGAGTCAGAGGCGGAGGAATGACACGGATCTTCTTCGATAGGCGCGGTAGCAAGGAGGCAAGGTCATCTTGAACACCGGGCGATACAGCGACAATCGCGTCAGTCAGCGGATACAGGGCGCGTGTGGCCAACCGGCGCAAAACGGGGAAGCTCCAGGTATAGCTCGAGAAGTGGTTGTGCTCCACGGCAATGAGGAACGGACGACGGGCACCGGCCAAGATCCGTGCCACCGCGGCTGTCCTGTTGGGGCCGTTGACATGGGATATGAGGACATCAAACGGTCGGCGCCTCAGCAATCGGATAAGCGAAGGAAGGGCCCGGTAGGTGCGCCCTGTAGAATTGCCTACTCGGACTACCTCAACGTCGTTGCCTACCACCCCGTCCTCCGTCGAAGTGGTGATGACTGAAGATTGGACGCCCAAAGCCGTCATCGCTCTGGCAACAGCAATAACTACCTGACTGACGGCACGACCATCGAGGGCGTGTGTGAATAGAGCAACACGGAGGCCCTTGTCAGTCCGCACGCACCGTACCGTCTATGTGGGACAGCGCCGCACGTCGCAGCTTTCGCCGATGGGCCCATCCATCGAGTAGCCAGCGGCGCTCACCTCCCTTTCGGATTACGTTTTCCTCCAAAGCACGCCATACAGCTCCATACGTCATCCGAAGCGCATCTGACAGCAGATAGCCCGGCCGTGTGGGTACCTCGTGGAGTTCGCTTAGCAGGCCCCCGAGTTCGTACCCCATAACATGCAACCGCTCGCGACCAATCCAGCTCAAATACCGTTTGCACCAGCGCTTGCGCAAATAGTTGCACATGGTGCGCTTCCATTTGTCGAGAGGCTCGTCGGTAACGTACTTGTATAGAACAGTTCCCCGGGGATCACCTATGTGGCCGCCTTGAAAGCGAATCGTTTCGAGGCGCTCGAGCAAGCCTTCCTCCATCTCTAACCCAAGGTAAGCGAGCAGGCGGCCCAGCTCGTATCTCGGACTCTCGACGAGATCTTCGTAACGGATTGAACATACGTGCTCTTCGTTGTCTACGTAAGCCTCCACCAGCTGGGCCAAGCTTCGCTGGAGGTGCTGCCCATAGAGATTCCACTTTCCTGGGTTGCCCCATGTCTCGATATTGGATGCGGCGACAGCCAATGGGTTGCGCCACAGGAAGATTGCCTTGGACTGTGGAAACACGCGGAGAACTTCTGGCGCGATGAGAGAGTAGGGAGGGCTCTTATCAAGAAAGTATCGATGGTTCGGAGCTGCTTTAGCGTACAGTCGAGTCACGAACTCGCGCAACTCTGCGAGATAGCCGTTCATTCCACCCGGGAGGTTAGCGCTGAAGTCTTCGATTGCTCGAACCGCGCTCGCGTGGCCGTACTCGGCATAAGCCCCGTTGGCTCTCAGACTGGAGAGATGTGGTAAGAGAAGCCACGTCTCACCCACGGCTGCGATCTGGCTATGAGATGCCAAGAGCCGCTGCAACAGCGTTGATCCAGATCGTCCCATTGCCAGCAAGAACACGGGTTCCGTCACTGGAGCCCCTTGGTTGAGATGGCAAGACCGGTAGTGTACGCAATTATCAAGGCCAAACTAATCTGCTCATCAAGCTCTTCGATTGTGCGCAACGGTTCGTTTGGGTAGGCATCACTGAAAAGGTCCACGATACCGGCGAATACAAAGAGCAGCACGAGCAGGCCGATGAACACCCACATTGCCTTCCGCAGGTAGTGGTCTGTTTCAACTCGCCAAATGGCTACGAGGGCACCGATCGCGGGCAGCATTCTGGAACTAAAGCAGTCCCCAGCTCTCCTCTGGGGCGGAAGCCAGCCTAATGCTCGTCGTAATGGGCAGCCTACTGACGGTGCATGCTTCGGCGCACTTGGCGGAGCCATGGCCAGTGCTTCGGGCCTCGTAGTCCAGGCCTCACCTGTGTTGTTCATCGCGAGGCGCGGGCTGGGAATATGGAAACATGCTGGTGCGCTCTTCCGGGCCATCGTGGGGCCCTTCGATTGCGAGACGGCTCTGCCGATGTGCGCTCGAAGCGGGGTCACGCCTCCACCCGATGACCTGTGCCGATGGCCTGTGCCACGAGGAGGCTGGCTCCACCGGAAATGGTCCTGGCTACCCGTCCCCTCCTGGGATCGAAAGGACATCGAATGCCTCCTGCACGGAAATAGATCCTCTCGGTGATGTGGACGGGATCGGCGAGCCCCTTAGCCAGTAGGAAGGCTGAGGTGAGGAGGGCGGACAAGGAGACGGTCCGCGTCGACGCCCTTAGAAGAAGGCGAGCGGGCACCGCGCCGATCAGACTGCTCACTACTCCGGACATTCCACTGACCTCGTCGACCCGGCACCCGAGCCGGTACCAGCCAACACAGCCGAAAAGGAATTGGATGGCTTGCTCGGAAGATTCCTCGGTCCGAGGGTATCCCAGCGCTGGGTCCCGTATGATCCATCGCTCGATTCGCTCGTACGTGACCGCCCTGAACCCTCGGAGCGGCACCACTGTGGCGAAGTCCACCTCGAAGAAGGCGTCCGCATACTCGTAGCCGGGCAGGCGTGCGAGGATCCGCGGGACCTCGGGAATATGGCGGCACTCGACTAGGACGTCACCGCTCCTCTTGTTGTGGCGCAGGAACTCCCACGTCGACATTATCAACGCCTCTACAGCGTTGGGATCAACGATGAGATCGAGGTCTCCCTGGATTTCGGGTATTCCTCGCCAACCCTTAAGCACGGCCCAACCGTCGAATTGCGAGAGACCTCGCAGATAATCCACAACGAACTCGGATCGTGAGGAGGATCCGGCACTCACAGCCGGGCCCCGGTCCAGGGTCGCTGTCGGATCAGGCGAGGAAGGGTATACAGCGGATTGGCTAGCAGGGCCAAGCTTAAGAGCGCAACTGCCTTCAGGCGCCGTCCGCAGGCAAGATGGAGGCCGGCCTGTCGATACCACGTCTGGGAACGGTCCCCGTATCTTTGGCGCCAGCTCGGTCTATAGGTCGTTAGGAAGTCCTCCCAAGAGAGCTCTTCCCCTTTTCGCTGTGCCTCTAATCGCGCTCGCACAAAGCGCGTACCGGCCCTCTGGGACGCCAGATGGCGGGCCGATGCCGACTCCGGATGAACGCGATAGACGCCCAAGACCTCCGGCACCTGCTCGAATCTGGCACCCCGCGCCGCTAGGCGAGCAAATAAGTCGAGATCCTGAACGAGCCCAGGAATCACGTCGAGACTGGCGTCGAACCCGCCCAACGATCGCAGCAGATGCACACGGAAGATCGCCGCCGAGATCGGAAACGGAACAAACCGTGCCTGTGCGATTCGCTCATGGTCGTGACGGCCGATCGACTCACCGGCCACCCCGAGGAGGTCGCCATCGACGTTCTCATATCGCATGAGACAGCCGACGACATCCGCTTGTTTCAGCTCTATTGCCAGTTGCCGTTCCAGCTTGACCGGGAGCCAGCCGTCGTCGGCATCGAGAAAGGCGATCAGTGATCCGGAGGCACTCGCCAGCCCTCGGTTCCTGGCATGACCAACTCCCTGATTGGGACCCCTCAGCAAGGTCAATCGAGAGTCGTCGATGCCTTGCACGACCGCGGCCGTTCCGTCTGTGGAGCCGTCATCGACGACGATCACCTCGAGATGCGGATGCGTCTGGGCGAGCACACTCTGGACGGCGTAGGCGACAAACTGTTCGGCGTTGTAGGCGGGGATGATCACCGAAACCAAAACCGTGCTCATAGCCGTGAGGCACCCCCCGTCCGACCAACGGAGACGGCTTCTTCATATGCGCTCAGGATCTCGGAGCCGAAGTCGGTCAACGGCGAGATGGGACGCTGCGGGATCGGAGGTGGACTCTCGAGAAATACCTCGATCGCAGATGCGATTCGACGGGCTGTACGACTCGTGGAGGAAGAAGGCGAAACTCTTCGAGAGAGCGCAGTCGGCCACCTCGCTGCAATCTCGGCGGGACCTCCCCGATCCAGGCAGACGACAGGAGTACCGACGGACAACGCCTCAGCCACGACTAGGCCCGCCTCGTCGTGGATTGCAGGATGCACAAGGACCGCAGAGCCGGCGATAACACGGATCAGCTCGTCTCGGTGCACTCTTCCCTCGATATACACCTGTGAATCAAGCCCCAACGCGCTCTTGATCGCCTCTAGGCGCGATCGCTCTGGCCCATCACCGAAGATCCTGAGCTTCGCATCGTCCCTTCTCAGCGAACGAAATGCTTGAATGGCAAGCCGCGCTCCCTTGAGTGGGATCAGGTTGCCCGCGAATACGACATCCCGGCTCCTCACTCGCACGCCGGATGGCATCTCCATCGATACCGCGGTGGCATTCGGAAGGATCTGAACTCTTCCCGAAATACCTGTCAATCGCCGTGCAGTCTCCCGGTTTTGAGCGAAGATCACCCTCGCCTTTTGCCGAGCCTTCCTCGACAGTCCACGAGCAAGGACCCGGACGGAGGACCGGATGGCGTCCTGCACCACGCCGCGAGCGCCGAGAGCTGGAAGCAGAGACCAGACCGGGTCGACACCACCCCCGACCGGTCCCCAGATCAAAGGCTTGTCGACCTGCGCTACGCCTGCCCGGGTCCAATGACTAGCGAACGTCACATGGTGTACGAGATCGAAACCCACTTGGCGGTCGAGATCCCGCGCGACCCGACCCGTCTGCCGCTGCCACGCGTCGTAGTACCAGTGCATTCCGAGAATCCCGAGTCTCCTCTTCGCCCGCAGCGCCCGGTGGGAGAGGTCAATTCCGACCAGATGGATCCGTGTTGCGAGGGGGTGATCTTCGAGGAACCGACGAAGTGGATCCAGGTTGTTCGTACGCGTGATGACCCAAACTTCGTGTTCTCGCGCCACCGCCAAGGCCGTACGAAGACCCACTTCTGGCTCGGAGCCTTTGTGCGGCTCGCAGGCATATGCCGACAAGAGCACCTTGAGGTCCGAGCTCACAGAGCCCTCTCCTCACCTGGTTCCCCGAACGGCCCCCTGAGCGAAGACTCCGCCGGCGAGAGGGCACCCCCCTCTTCGAACCAAATCAGCGAGCCGTAGCCGCCCCGGACGGGCACGTCGCTACTCAACAGCTCTCGAGTCTCTTCGCCCCGGGTAGCGCGTACCTGCACGGTGTAGTTCCGAGAGCCATCGAGATAGGCACTCACTGCATAGACCAGCCTGGATTGGGCATCAATACTCACGAAGGCAGCAGTGTCGGGGGCCACCGGGTTGACGGGATAGAGGAGGCCGCCGAGCACTTCGGTCCTTCCTTCCTCTGTGGTCTCGATGACGGTCGTAGGTAGCTCGGTCTTGATGCCGAGTACCCACAGGTCGGCACCCCGGTTGTGGATCTTGGTCTGAGACACTTCGACGTTCAGCTGGCGGGCCCAGATGCTCTGCGGCCCGTTGAACTCCAACTTCGAGCAGCAGAAGTCCTCGAGGAACAACGGGCCGGCCCCAGGCTGGCTGTGGTACCCACGGAAGGTGACGTGTCGCATCACCAGTGTCCTGGGAGAGGCATGCTCGAAGCCGATGGCACCCTCGGCCCGACGCCCGTACACGCCAATGCTGATCCTCTCCAGTACCAGCACATCCTCGGAAGAACCCTCTTCGAAACGGAACATGGGAGCAGGGCGCTCGGCACTTCCAAATTGGCCCTGGGCCATGGGAGCCAGAAACGACTCCAGGCCGATGATGCGATTCACGGATGGGGGAATCACGAGTGTGTCGTTGATCAGATACCTCCCGAGGTCGGGACGACCACTGGACGGAAAGTAGATGGTCGACTTCCCGGAATCGAGCGCTGATTGGATGGCCGCCGTGTCGTCCCGGGAGTCGAAGGGGTCGGCCCCTCCGGCGAAGGCTGGATCAGTGACGCTGGCCCATTCGCTCAAGGGATCGGGGGCCGGCCTGGCAGCTTCCTGGACGGGAAGCCATTCGGCGGGGGGGTTAGTGGAGCCGAAGACATCGGGATAGACATACTGCTCCACCTGGTTTCCGGGCAAGCCCTCGATGGCCGACCGGTACCCCGCTGTCATCACCGAGCGCGTGAACAGGAAGCCCGCGTTCGAGATGGCGCTGGCAGCGGGAGATCCGCCGCTCAGATCGGCTTCCAAGAGGACCACGAGCCCATCCGGGCCGCTGTTGACGATGGCCGGGACCGTGTTGCGGCTGGTCAACCTGCGGATGGAGAGCACGTTGCCGTCGTTGTGGATGCCAGCCACCCGTTGGTCGATGAGGACAAGGTTCTCGAAGGTGAGGCCGAACTCCGTCCAGCGGGTGGCGATCCCGTAGTCGAAGCCCTCGATCCAAAGATTCTTGAAGAGTGCGGGACCGGGCCACTTCCTGGTCATGCTCAGCCCTACGGCGCCGACTCCGTCTCCGGATCGGATGGTGACGTCCACGATCCCGCCGTTGTTGTTGGCCAAAAAGTCGATCCCCACCGCGCCAGGGTTGCGGCGCCCCGTGTCGATGGTGAGATCGAAGACGTAATTCCGGAAGGCCTCGTTGCCCTCCCCGAGTCCCTCGTAGTCCTTACCGCCGGCCGACGGCGCTCCCCTAGAGAGCCCGGAGCCGGTGACAACGACGGCCCTGGGTTGCTCTCGGTCATCGAAGCCGGGAGCTCCGTCTGCGAGCTTGATAGTTGTGTGCGCTTGCCCCTCCCCCTGAAGGGTCAAGTAAGCGAGCCACTTTCCTTGTGCATCGCGCCATTGCAAAGAGTCGCTCACCAGGTAGGTGCCTGCCGGGAAGAAGAGGATCCGCTGTTTCCCCACGTTGTCCTGGATTGTCCTACGGATGGCCTGGGTATCATCGGTTCGACCGTCCCCCTTTGCTCCGTAGTCCCGCACGTTGACCAGTCCGGCGTCGCTCGGAAACGTCACGGCGTCGCTGCTAGGAGCCGGGAGGTCGGCGACGCTGGTACTGGCCGTGGTCGGGGCTTGAGATGACTTGCTGGGCCCGGCCGTCGTTGCGACCATCGGTTCGGCCACTGTCGAGCGCCCTACACAGGCCGCCGCGATCACGCCTCCGCAGAGGACGGTCAGCATGAGAAAACCTCGGCGAAACCGCCGCGCCATGGGAACCTGGCCTTCCCGGTGCGGCGGAAGCCTAGGCAAGTCGAACTCGCCGCACCAGTCGGCGCGGCAGTTCATCGTCCGGCGTTTCCTGGACGCTGGTGGTCCCTCCGATCACCAGGGCGGCGGTCATCACCAGTACGGGCTCCTCCATCCAGTTGAAGAGGAACCCCAGTGCCGCAGTGAAGAGGATCACCGCCTGGGCCGCCAGCCCCTGTCCTGACTTCCTTGCTGCTCGCCAGGACACCCACCAGAGCCCCGCATAGGTCAGGAGGCCCAGTAGCCCAAGGTCGCCGAAGACGCCGGTCCAGGTAGAGAAGGGGGAGCTGAGCGAGGAGGCCATCCACAGGGGATTGCTGACCAGGGCATTGGTCATCTCCAGCGTGATCGGCGTGGGCTTCAAACGCAGCGCGTACAGGAACGACTGCTCCCCAAGCGGGGAGGACAGCCAGGCTACACGGGTGAATGTGGTACCCGGTCCCAGCCCCACCAGGTAGGCGATGTGGTTCTCCGCCATCGCGGCCAGGGAGAGTGAGAGGGCTGCCGTCTTGGCCTCCAGCGTTGTGGGAAGACGCCAGGGTTCTGTGACGGCGAGCCGGAATCCCTGGTTGAAGAAGATCGCCCCGAAACCGAGGGCTGCTGCCAGGGCTGCAGCTCCGAGAGCCCTCGGGAAAGCGGAGGCGAACCCTCGTACTGTGATCCTCCGCTGCCGGAGCCCACGCAGAACAAGGAAGGGGAGGACGAGGAAGAACACCGCCACGCCCTGCTTCATGTCGGTGATAACCGCCAGGAGGAATCCCCCCAGGATGGCCGGGATGGCGATGGACCGCGACGAGGCCTGTCCGTTCATGAGCGTTGCGAGGGCGGCGAGGGCCACCATGAGCCCAATCGCTCCGAGCACGTGGTGACCGGCCCCTTGCTGCACCAGGGTGCCCTGCACGGCATCGCCGATCCCGAACGCCAGCGCCTGGCCGACGGCGATGGGCACCTCGGCCAGCACGATCCCCACCGCCAGGTAGCGGGCCCAGCGGCTGGGTATGCCCTGCGCGGACAGGTGCCAGACCGCCAGGATCACCACGAACGGCTCCATGAGCACCGGCCAGAGCAGCATGGTGCGCAGGAGCGACGAGTCGGAACCCCCCAACCAGCTGGCCGCGGTGAGGATGGCCGAGAGGGCCAGGAGACGCTCCCCGGTGCGGATGGCCCGGACCCGGCTCCGGCGGCGAGCCAGGGTATAGGCCAAACCCACCAGCGGGAAGTGGAGGAAGTTGACCACGGCGGGCGCGCCGGACAAGGCCACTGCGGTGCGGGAGAGCATGGCGAAGAGGACCGCCACCACCAGCACGGACCAGGCGAGGCGCGCGGCGGCCTTAGGGGATGGCTTCTCTGGGAGGGCTGGCACCTCCGGGGCCGGCTGCGTAGGGATCTGCGTGAGTGTCACAACTGGGCTTCCATGCGGTCCAACGCCCGGGACAGCAGTCGGGTGAGACGGTAGTCCCGGTCGTCTTGGGGACGGGCGGCGACCCTCTCCCGCCAGAACCGGACCGCCTCGATGTGATCGGAGACGCCCGCCCGCCGTCGCCAGAGCGCCGCTTCGGCGGTGCGGTAGAGGACCTCGTCGGCGCCCGGGGGGCCCCACCCGGCCTCCTCCCAGTCCGTGAGGACCAGGCGTTCCGGACCAGCCCGACGGAGGTTCCAGGGGGTGAGGTCACCGTGCATGGGGCGCCAGTGAGAAGGGGTGCCGGCCGGGCGCTCGAGCGAGGCCAGGCCCTCCTCGATCCGGACCACGATGCTTTTCAGAGGCGGGGAGTGGGCCGGGTGGTGGATTCCGGGCGGAAGCGGGGCGCAGGCCAGGTAATGCCACCCACTGAACGCACCCGTGCCCAGGAGCTGCGGAACCGAGAAGGGCTCAGGTCGGCCGCCCAACATCAGCTGGAGAGCCCTTGCCTCCGAGTCCAGCTCGGCCGAGGCGTGCAAGCGGAGCTTCACAAAGGCCACCGGGCGGCCCTGGGCGAGCAAGAGAGTGGCCAGGCCGAGGCGGGAGGCTTGGGCTCGCTCGTAGATGGCCAGGGAGTCGAACTCCCCCAACTCGTCCCTCCAGCGGCGGCGCAGCTCCCTCCAAATCGCGGTGTCCATGGGCGGCGACCAGGGGAGGCGTCGCCCGGGGATGACCCACGGACCGGCGAGTCTGATGCCCGCCCAGGCCAACCGCTGCGCCCAGAGACCCCGTCTCCGGCAGGCGGCGTACAGGGTGAGGCCGGACAGCGCCGCCTCACGAGAGGTGGTGGGGACCTTCACGTGCCCCCAGCCGGGCGGGAAGTCTTTGTACAGCTCGTTCACCGGCCCAGCTGCTGCAAGACGGCCCGGGCGACGGCCTCGGGCGGATCCTCGGTGGAGAAGGTTCGCAGTCTGGGCACCGGGAGCCGCTTCCACGCCTCCAACTCTCGTCGGATCTCGTCCTCCGCCAGTTCCTGCTTGCGGTGGCGGATCACCTCGGGCGGAGCCGCCAGGTTGACGACCAGGTCGGGCCGGGGAAGAACCCGGACGGCGGCCTGCGCTAGCCAGGGGGGCCCGTAGAACTTCAGGGCCAGGGGCTGTACGAGATACCCGTAGCCCCACCGGTCGCCCACCACCAGCCCGCCCACCCGCAACGAAGGAAGGATACGGCCCAGGTAGGAGGCCCAGCACCAGGCCACAGTGCGGGCCAGCCGCAACCATCCGATCAAGGGCAGCCCACCCGGCTGCCCTTTGCCCGGTGGGGGGGCCGACAGGCCGGGGGGTCGGGATGGAAGTGGACCGAACAGGGGAGGGCGGAAGTGGAAGTAGGCGGTGGGCCCGCTGAACGTGTCGGCCAAGGCTCGGGCCACGCTGGTCTTCCCTGCCCCATCCGGCCCCACCAGGACCACGAAGGCACCGGGCCTCCCCCGCCCATGCCGACGGGCCGGTTGGGTCACCCTTGGGACTCCGCGCAGGCGGGGCGGGGACATCACCACCCTGGCCAGGAAGCGAGGATTGTTGGCCAGGTACCGTCTCCATAGGCGGCCGGGCTCTTGGTACAGGCGATAGAGCCATTCGACACCGGATCGCTGCATCCAGCGCGGTGCCTGGGGGAGGAGGCCGGCGTGGATGTCGAAGGCCGCCCCCACGCCGATGAGCACCCGGGCCCGGACCCGATCCAGGTGCGAGGCCATCCATCGCTCCTGCTTGGGGGTGCTCAGGCCCACCCACAGTATGTCCGGGTCGGCCCGGTTGATGTGCTCGACCAGCATGCGGTCCTCATCCTCGCTCAACGGCCGAAAAGGCGGGGAATGGGTACCCACCACCTTCAACCCGGGGAATCTCTCCGAGAGCCGGAGCGCCAGCATCTCGGGCACCCCCTCGCGCCCCCCATAGAAGTAGGAGGTCCACCCAAGTTCGGCGGCCCGGTCACACACTTCCAACATGAGGTCCGGCCCGTAGACCCGCTCCACCTGCCCTGCCCCGGCCCAGCGAGAGGCCCACACCATGGGCATCCCGTCGGGGGTGGTCAGCCCGGATCGGTTGTGGATGCGAAGGAGCTCGGGATCGGACTGCGATTCCATCACCCCATGGACCCCGGTCACACACACGTAGTGCTGTTGGCCCGACTCGATCCAGCGGCCGATCTGGTCGACCGCCATCGACATCGTGATGGCGCTGATGCCCACCCCGAGTACGTCCACCCGGGGGAGAGAGGTGCTCACCGGCTCATCGGGCGGGGGCCGCCGCCAAGACTCTCCGTTGCACCATCTTGTCGATCCACCGGTAGGTGGGGACCAGCCCTGCTTCGAGGGGGACGGCCGGCTCCCACCCGAGCACTTCCCGCAGCCGGGTGTTGTTGGAATTGCGGCCCCGCACCCCCTGTGGGCCGGCCACGTGCCTGAGGTGCAACCCGCGTTTACCGGAGATCTCGATGATGATCCAGGCCAGCTCGTTGATCGACACGAGGCGGTCGGTGCCCAGGTTGAGCGGCCCCGGATGATCGGAGTGCATGATTCGGTAGATCCCCTCCAGGCAGTCGTCGATGTAGCAGAAGGAGCGAGTCTGCTCCCCGTCCCCCCATATCTCGACCTCCCCGTCGGGCGGGGCCTGGGCCACCTTCCTGCAGAGGGCGGCAGGTGCCTTCTCCCGTCCCCCCTCGAAGGTCCCGTAGGGGCCGTAGACGTTGTGGAAACGGACGACCCGGGTCTCCATCCCGAACTCCTCGGCGTAGTACCGGCAGGCCCGCTCGCCCATGAGCTTCTCCCAGCCGTAGGCGTCCTGGGGGTCGGCCGGATAAGCGTCCTCTTCCCTAAGCGGGGTCACGTCCGCCTCGAGTTGCAGGTAGTCGGGATAAACACAGGCCGAGGAGGTGTAGAGGAAGCGGGACACCCCGTTCAGGCGGGAGGCCTCCAGGGTGTGGAGGTCGATGAGGGTGTTGTTGTGGAGGATGGTGCCGTGGTGCTGGGAGATGAATCCCATCCCTCCCATGTCGGCGGCCAGGGCATAGACCTGGTCGATTCCCCGAGTGGCGCGCAGGCAGTCGTCCCAGCGGCGTAGGTCGAGGATCTCGAACTCATCGGCGTCGACCTCCGTGTACTCAGGAACCTTGCTGTCCACTCCCCGCACCCAGTAGCCACGCTGCTTCAGGTAGGTGACCAGGTGGTGGCCGATGAAGCCGGCTGCCCCCGTGACCAAAACGTGTTCCATGGCGAGCCTCCGCTATCGCCTGCCGCTGGTGCAAAGCTGCGACGACGGCAGTCGCGATTTCTACGATCCCCCCATGGCCCGCCTTAGCCTTCTCGGGCGCCAGTGCGTGACTTTCTAACACGCTCGGTGGCGGGGGGCAAGCTGTTTAGCCGAGGACCGAGGCGTAGGCAGCCTCAAGCTGGGCCAACCCGGCCTGAGGAGTGAAGCGGGCCTCGTAGGTGGCCCGGGCCCGCCGGCTTGCTTCCTCCACCTCCCGGTCGTCCTCGAGGCTACGCAACGCCTCGGCCCACGCTCCGGCCTGAGGCGGGACGGTCCACCCGGGGCCCAGCTCCTCGAGAAGCTCGGGGACCGCCCCCAGCTCCGAACCCAGCACGGGCAGCCCGCCGGCCAGGGCCTCCAGCACTACCAGGGGCTGGGCCTCGTACCAGAGGGAGGGGAACACCAGGGCTCGGGCCTCCCGCATCCAGCGGCCCACCTCCTCCCGCTCGAGGGGGCCCAGGAGGCGAACCCCGGGGACTGCTCTCGCCTCGAGGGAGGGACGAAGGGGTCCGTCGCCCACCACCACCAGTTCGAAGGGATGGTGGGGCAGCCCCTCCCAGATGTCGAGCAGCCGATCGATGCCCTTCTCCGGGGAGAGCCGGCCGACGAAGAGCAGGGTGGCGGAGGCGGAGGGCGGCCGGGGACGGCGCCCGGGATCGGGGACGAAGTTGGGCTTGACCCGGATACGCTCGGCGGACAGCCCGCCGGCAATGAAGCGCCCTCTTGCAAACTCGGTGAGGGCCAGGAAGAGCTCCACGTCCCGCTCCCAGGTGTGGAGGCCCTGGTGGAGGGCGATGGCGGTAGCCGCCGCCGTAGAGGCCAGCACCGAGCCCCGGTAACAGCGGTGCACCACGCCATGCCAGGGGTGGGTGCCCACGCAGTCCTCGCAGGGGCGGCCGTCCCGGAAGAGGAGGGCGTTCGAGCACATGAGGCGGTAGTTGTGCAGGGTCATCACCACCGGGATCCCCAACCGCCGGAGAGCCCGCAGGATCGAGGCGGACAAGGCGTACCAGGTGTTGTGGACGTGCGCCAGGTCAGGGCCGGCTTCCTCGGCCACCGCCTGGAGGCGCCGGGCCGCCCATGGGTTCCAGGCGGAGAGGGCCAGGGCGGTGGCTGCCGCGCCGTCCTTCGGTGGGTTCTCCGCCTGGTACTGCACGACGTGGTGGCCGGCCGCGCGCAGCAAGTCGGCCTCCGCCTCCACCACGGTATCCTCGCCCCCGGGCTGGCGGTAGCGGGTGTGGACCTGGAGCACCCTCACGATGGGCGGGAGAGAGTCATGGACTACCCCTTGTGGCGTGCTCCCCGGCGGGCGAGTTCCTCGGCTCCCACCCCGAGGATGTCCTTCAGGGAGCCTTCCGAGGCGGTGACCTCCGGGCGCAGGGGAGCGAAGTTGTAGATGTACCCGGCGACCGGCGTGCCGATGAAGGTGAGCCGGGCGCTCAGCTCTTCCAGGTCGGCCACGTCGCTGTCATGAGGGACCACCGCCACCGCCGCATCGGCGTAGCGGACGACCGTGCTGGCGTAAGCCACCCGCAGCAGGGGAGGCGTGTCCACCAAGACCAGGTCGAACTCCCTGCCGACCTGCTCGAAGAACTGCTGGGTGGCGGGGGCGCGGAAGAAGTTGGCCGCCGTCACCCTTAGCCGGCCCCGGCCCAGCAGGGTGAGCCGGACGTCTTCGGCCAGCTGCACAGTCTCGGCGGCTTCCCGCAACCCCAATCCGGCCTCGACCACCTCGGTCAGGCCGCGCTGCGGCTCGGCGTCGCCGCGCAGGAGATGGGTCAGGGCCTGGTTGCCGAAGTCGGTGTCGATGATCAGCACGCGACTCCCTTCCCGGGCCGCCGCCATGGCGGTGTTGGCGACGACGGTGGTCTTCCCGTCCCCCAGGGCCGCCGACACGAAGACCAGGGAGGTGGCGCCGGCCCCGGCCGCCTGGATATCGATGGCGGCGGCCACGAAGCGGAACGCCTCGGCCGCCGCCGAAGTGGGAGCGGTCCAGACCGGCACCTGGGACTTGATGCCCTCCTCGGCGAAGCCAGGTACCTCGGCCAGCAGGGGGGCGCCGAGGACCATCTGAGGCTCGGCCCGATTGGAGAACGTTCGCCGGCGCAGGGCCAGCAGGTAAGCGAGCCCGGCCCCGGCCAGGGCACCCAGCACCAGGGCCACCGCCAGAGTGCGGAACATCCCCCCACCGACCGGTTGGGCGGGCAGGCGGGCCGGGGAGAAGAGTGTGACCCCGCTCGAGGCCAGCTCGGCATCGACGGCGATCTGGTCCCGGCGGGCGGCCAGCTCGGTTCTCCGCTCGATGGCCGCCTGCTGCTGGTTGAGCAACACGGCCAAGCCGGGCTCCTGGGCCTCCACGTTGCGGATCAACTGCAGGGTCTGGAACTGGCGGAACAAGTCGTCCAGCTCACTACGGATCTCCTCCAAGCGGTCGGGATCGGTGGTGGAAGCCCGCTCGGCCTGCAGGTCCACCACTCGGGCGATGGCGTCGGCGAACTGCTGCCTGAGCGGATCGCTGAACTGGTCGGCGGGCCGGTCGCTGGTGATCTCCGCTTGGAGGGAGGCCAGGTCGTAGTCGATCCCCTGGAGAGAGGCGTCCAGACGCTCCAGTGCGGCCGAGGCGTTTTTGGCTGCCTCGGAGCGGCGGACGTCCTGGTAGGCCTGAGCCAGGGCGTTGGCGCCCGCCTGGGCGATCCGGGGGTCATCTGCCACGAAGCTGATCTGGATGAGATCGCTGTCCCCTCGCCCGACCACCTGGGCACCGGTGAGGAAGACCTCGGTAGCGAATCCGGCCTCGGGCAGCTCCTGGTTGGCCAGTTCGGCGGCCCGCTCGGCCACGGCCGCCGAGCGCAGGATCTCCACCTGGTCGGCCACGTAGCGCTGCGGTTGCCCGCTCGGCTGCTCGAAGGGGCTGGAGGTGCGAGGGTCCTCGACGATGAGGCTCGCGTTCGCCACGTAGACGCGGGCCTGGTTGGCGCTATAGAGGAGTCCGAGACCGGCGAAGACCGCAACGGTTGCCAGTACCAGCCACCGATAGCGCCACATGGCCCCGAAGATGGTGGGCTCGAGTGGCGGGATGGGTTCCATGCCAAGTGTTGGGGAAGGTGACCGCGGCAGCGTAGCCGCCCCATGACCGGGTTCCCATGACTGAGGCTCCCGCTCACCCGTCGTGGTGCAAGAACAGCGCTCCCAGCGGGGGCAGGGTGAGGCGCAGTGAGTGGGGCCGCCCGTGGTGGGGGATGGGCTCGGCCTCCACCCCTCCGCCGTTGCCCTGGCCGCTCCCGCCGTAGTGCCCGGCGTCGCTGTTGAGGATCTCGACCCACCGGCCCGGATGCGGCACCCCCACCCGGTAGTCGTGGCGGACCACCGGGGTGAAGTTGCAGACCGCCAGCACCGGTCCTGTGGCCGACCTGGGCTGGCGGAGGAAGCTCAGCACGCTGGCGGCGGCGTCGTTGGCGTCGACCCACTCGAACCCGGCCGGGTCGAGGTCGAGCTCGTGGAGGGCCGGCTCCTGCCGATAGAGGCGGTTGAGGTCGGCCACCAGCCGCTCCAGGCCGGCGTGCGGGCCGCGCTCGGCGAGGTGCCAGTCGAGGCTCTCGTCGTGGCGCCACTCCTCCCGCTGGCCGAACTCGCCTCCCATGAAGAGGAGCTTCTTGGCCGGCTGGGCGTACATGTAGGCGTAGAGGAGGCGCAGGTTGGCGAAACGCTGCCATTCGTCTCCCGGCATCTTGGCGAGCAGGGACCCCTTGCCGTGCACCACCTCGTCGTGAGAGAGGGGCAGGACGAAGTTCTCGTTGAAGGCATAGAGCATCCGGAAGGTGATCTCCCCGTGGTGGTAAGTGCGGTGCACCGGGTCTTTGGCCATGTACTGGAGGGTGTCGTGCATCCAGCCCATGTCCCACTTGAGGCCAAAGCCGAGCCCTCCCACATAGGTGGGGCGGGAGACCATCGGCCAGGCGGTCGACTCTTCCGCATAGGTCTGCACCTCGGGGTGGGCCCGGTACACCTCGGCGTTGAGACGGCGCAGGAACTCGATCGCCTCCAGGTTCTCGTTGCCCCCGTAGCGGTTGGGGATCCACTCGCTTCCCCGGCGCGAGTAGTCGAGGTAGAGCATGGAGGCCACCGCGTCCACCCGCAGCCCGTCGATGTGGTAGCGGTCCAGCCAGAAGAGGGCGCTGGAGATGAGGAAGGAGGAGATCTCGTGGCGCCCGTAGTTGAAGATGGCGCTTCCCCAGTCGGGGTGGTGGCCCTGGCGGGGATCGGCGTGCTCGAAGAGGTGGGTCCCATCGAAGTAGGCCAGCCCGTGCTGGTCGGCCGGGAAGTGGGAAGGGACCCAGTCCAAGATCACCCCGATCCCCTCCTGGTGGAGCCGGTCGACGAGGTACATGAAGTCCTGGGGGGTTCCGAAGCGACTGGTGGGGGCGAAGTAGCCGGTGGTCTGGTAGCCCCAGGAGCCGAAGAAGGGGTGCTCCATCACCGGGAGGAACTCCACGTGCGTGAAGCCCAGCCGGCTCACGTGCTGGGCCAGCAGGGGAGCCAGCTCCCGGTAGGAGAGAGGGCGTTTGCCGTCCTCCGGCACCCTTCGCCAGGAGCCCAGGTGGACCTCGTAGATACTGATGGGGGCGTCCAGCGAGTTGCGCCGGCCTCGACCTTGCATCCACTGCGAGTCATCCCAGTCGTACTCGAGGTCCCAGACCACCGAGGCGGTCTTGGGCGGCACCTCGTGCAGGAACCCGAAGGGATCCGCCTTCTCCACCAGATGGCCGCCGTGATGGGAGACGAGGGCGTACTTGTAGACCTGGCCCTGGCCCACTCCGGGCACGAAGCCCTCCCAGATCCCTGAGTCGGTGGGCCGCAGCAAGTCTCGCTCCCGGTCCCATCCGTTGAAGTCCCCGACCAACGAGACCGACCGGGCGTTGGGCGCCCACACCGCGAAGTAAGTGCCATCCCCGACCAGGTGGGCACCCAGCTTCTCGTG
>JBOGFC010000076.1:0-17144 GCA_050742155.1 Acidimicrobiia bacterium | reverse complement strand
GGGGCGGCCCTGCTCTGGGCCGGGTTCGAGGTGGCCAGCGGGGCGCGTGTCAGGTCGTCGGAGCGGCCGGGAGGGGGGCCCGCTCCTCCAGCCGGTCCACCAGCACCACCCCCAGGAGGATGAGCGCCCCGCCGCTCACCATGCCCGCCGTGAGCTGCTCGCTCAGCACCAGCACCCCGGCCGTGACGGCGATGAGCGGGACGATGTAGGCCACCAGCGAGGCCCGCGTGGCGGTGACCCGTTGCAGCACCCAATAGAAGAGCACGAAGGGGAGGAAGCTCGAGGCCAGCGCCAGGTAGACGATTACCAGCCAAGCGCGGGCAGGCACCTCGGCCGCCGAGAACCCTTCCAGGACGAGGCTCGCCACCGCCAGGGCCAGGGCGCCGGTGGTGAACTGAGGGCCGAGCAGCTCCATGATCGAGTACCGGCTGGTGTGCCGCTTGGCGTAGACCCCTCCGAAGGAGGCACAGGCCACTCCGACCAGGGCGAAGCCGGCACCGAGCACCGGACGGCCCCCGGTGGGAATCCCGGACTCGCCGGACAGCATGAGGAGGCCGGCCCCGGCGAAGGCCACCGACAAGCCGGCCGCCTTGCGCAGGTGGAGGGGTTCACCGGCCAGGAGGGCATGGGCCCAGAGCGCGGTGGCCGCCGGGACGAGGGCGGTGAGCAACCCGGAGAACCCGGCCGACACGTACTGCACGGAGAGCGTGAAGAACAGGAAGGGGGCCGCCACGCTGACCGTCCCGAGGATCAGGCCCACCCACCAGTGACTCCCGGTGGTGGGGCGATGCTTGCCGGTGGCCAGCAGGTAGGCGATCACGGCCAGGGCCGCCAACGCGGTGCGTAGAGCGGTCAAGGTGACCGGCGGCACTCCCATCAGCAGGGCCGCCCGAGAGGCGACCCCGCCGGTTCCCCAACCGAGGCTGGCCAGGAGGAGCGCGGCCCAGATGCGGCGTCGGGACATGAAGGCGGCATCGTAGGATGAGCCGCGTGGACGTGGCTCCGCTCCTGCAACCTGCCGAGACCAAGCTGGTCCTGGTCGTACTGGACGGCCTGGGCGGCTATGCGGACTCCCGGCACCCCAGCGAGCTGGAGGAGGCGGTGACCCCCAATCTCGATCGACTGGCCGCCGATGGGGTGACCGGACTGCTGGAGCCGGTCGGGCCCGGGATCACCCCCGGCTCGGGCCCCAGCCACCTGGCCCTGTTCGGCTACGACCCGCAGGAGCACCAGCTGGGGCGGGGGGCGCTCAGCGCCGCCGGACTGGGCTTCCGGCTCGAGCCGGGCGACGTAGCCGCCCGGGGCAACCTGTGCATCCTCGATGAGCAGGGGAGAGTCGTGGACCGCCGCGCCGGGCGACCCTCGGACGAGGAGGGCCGGGCGGCCGTCGAGCTGCTCCAGGAGGGAGTGGAGCTGGACGGGGTGGAGGTCTTCTTCCGTCACGAGCGGGAACATCGCCTGCTGGTGGTCCTGCGCGGCGAGGGCCTCGACCCCCGGGTGGCCGACACCGACCCGCAATGGGCCGGCGTTCCGCCCGCTCGCCCGGCGGCGCTCGATCCGGCCGCCAAGCTCACCTCCGAGCTGGTGGAGGAGCTCTCCGCCCAGGCCGGCGGGGTGCTGGCCGGAGGGCCGAGAGCCAACGGCTTGCTCCTGCGGGGGTTCGACTCGCATCGGGAGCTGCCTTCCCTAAGCGACCGTTACGGCCTCCGGGCGGCGGCGGCGGCGGTTTACCCGATGTACCGGGGGCTGGCCCGCCTGCTGGGGATGGAAGTGCTGGGATCGCCCGGATCCCTGGGGCAGCAGCTGGACCTGTTGGCCGGATCGTGGGGGCGGTTCGACTATTTCTTCTTCCATCACAAGACGAGCGACTCGGCGGGGGAGGACGGCGACCGGTCCGGGAAGGTGGCCGCCATCGAGCGGCTGGACGGGGCGCTCACCTCGATCCGGGAGCTCGGCCCGGACGTGCTGGTGGTGACCGGTGATCACGCCACCCCTTCGCAGATGGCCGCCCACTCCTGGCATCCTGTGCCGGTGGTGCTGTGGAGCGAGCGCTGCGGCCGGGACGAGGTGGACAGGTTCGGAGAGCGCTGGTGCCTGCGAGGTGGGCTGGGGGTGCGGCCCAGCCTCCACCTCATGCCGCTCATGCTGGCCAACGCGGGCCGCCTGCAGAAGTACGGGGCCTGACCCATGTGCTTCGACGGCGTCGCCCGGCCTCCCCAGCCGCCCCGTACGGGAGCGTCGGCCGGTGGCCGCCGGCTGACTCTCGCCGGCGGGGACGGGACGGAGGTGGCCGCCCGGCTGGCCGCCACCTCGGCGGCCGACGCTCCGGGCATCGTCATCCTCCCCGACGTCCGGGGCCTCCACCCGTACTACGAGCTGCTGGCGGAGGCGTTCGCCCAGGCCGGCCTGCATGCCCTGGCCATCGACCTCTATTCCCGCACGGCCGGGACCGCTTACCGGGACGATGATTTCGACTTCGCCCCCCATCGGGAGAGGGTGACCGACGAGCAGGTCGCCTCGGACGTCCGGGCGGCGGCCGCTCACCTCCGCGGGCTGGGCTGCGGCCGGGTATTCGTGGTGGGGTTCTGCTTCGGAGGAAGGCAGGCATTGCTGCAGGCCTCCCGTCCGGGGATCGACGGGGTGATCGGGTTCTACGGCTCGCCGACCCGCCAGGGCCCGGAGGGAAGGTCACCGCTCGCCGAGGCGCGGGAAGGGCCGGTGCGGTGCCCGGTGCTGGCCCTGTACGGCGGGGCCGACCAGGGGATCCCGGCCGCCGACATCGAGGCCTACGACGCCGCCCTCGAAGCGGCGGGCGTTCCCCACCGGATGGTGGTCTACCCGGGTGCCCCGCACAGCTTCTTCGACCGCACGATGGACGAGCACGCCGAGGCCTGCGCGGACGCCTGGAGGCGCATCCTCGAGTTCACGGACCCGGCGAACTGAAGGCAGGATTGAACCGCTTCGGTACAGCCAAGCCTTAGGTTCGTCGTTGCAGCTGCCCGTTCCGCCCGCAGCCCGAATAGGGTTGACCCATGGCGCTGTATCCGCTCGGGGCGATCCTCCTTTTCCTGGCCGTCGGCGCCGGGCAGGCGGGCGCTCAGGGTCCCACGGTGCTGGTGACCCGGGTCGACGGGCCGATCACCCCCGTCTCCGCCGATCACCTGCTGGAGGGGGTGGAGCGGGCCGAGCGGGAAGGGCACGTCGCCTTCCTCGTTGAGCTCGACACGCCCGGAGGGCTGGACGACTCGATGAGGGAGATCGTGCAGGGCTTTCTCAACGCTCCGGTCCCGGTGGTCGTCTACGTGAGCCCCTCGGGGGCTCGGGCGGCCTCCGCCGGGACCTTCGTCACCATGGCCGCCCATGTGGCCGCCATGGCGCCCGGCACCTCGATCGGGGCAGCCACTCCGGTCGACCTGGGAGGCGGGGAGATCACCGACAAGATCATCAACGACGCGGTGGCCTTCGCCGTCTCCGTGGCCGAAGTGCGGAACCGCAGCACGGAGTTCGCCGAGGCGGCCGTTCGGGAGGGACGGTCGATCACCGCCACTGAGGCCGCGGAGGAGGACGTGGTCGACCTGATCGCAGGGGACCTGGCGGGGCTCCTCCAGACCATCGACGGTCGGGAAGTGGAGCTGGGCGGAGGCGCCTCGGTGAGGCTGGAGACGGTCGGGGCGGAGGAGGTGCGCTACGAGATGGGCGCCCTCCGACGGATCCTCGAGCGGCTGGCCGACCCGAACCTGGCCTTTCTCTTCCTCTCACTGGGGACCCTGGCGATCCTCTACGAGCTGGCCAACCCCGGCATGGGGCTGGGCGGGATCATGGGGGTCATCCTCCTCATCCTGGGCTTCTTCGCTCTGGCGGTGCTCCCCTTCAATCTGGCCGGGATCGCCCTTCTGGTGCTGGCCGCCGGTCTCTTGGCCGCCGAGCTGTTCGTCCCCGGAGTGGGGGTCTTCGCCGCCGGGGGGGCCATCGCCCTCGTCCTGGCCGGCATCTTCCTCTTCGAGGGACCGCTGGCCATCAGCCCAGCCGTCCTCTGGCCGGCAGCGGTGGTGGTGGGGCTGGGGTCGGTCCTGGCCGGGCGTCTGGCCTGGCGGGCCCGCCGGGCACCCGCCCTCCTCGGCGAGGGCGCCCTCCTGGGCAGGACGGCCACCGTGGACAACGCCGGCGGGCAGACCGGCCAGCTGCTGCTGGACGGGACCTGGTGGAAGGCCCGCAGCCCGGGGCGACCACTTCGACCGGGGGAAACGGTGGAAGTGGTAGGCATGGAGGGGTTGGAACTCATCGTCGAGCCGAGGGAGGCAGAGTCATGAGCATCGACATATCGGTGGGCCTGGGGATCGCGGTCGCCTTCGTCCTGCTGATCCTCTTCTACTCGATCCGGATCGTGCAGGAGTACGAGCGGGGGGTGATCTTCCGGCTGGGCCGGGTGATGGGGGCCAAGGGCCCGGGGCTCTTCTTCATCATCCCGATCGTCGACCGCATGGTACGGGTCAGCCTCCGGACCATCACCATGGACATCCCGCCCCAGGACATCATCACGCGAGACAACGTCACCGTGCGGGTCAACGCGGTGGCCTATTTCCACGTGGTGGAGCCGGTCAAGGCCATCATCACCATCGAGGACTACATCCTGGGGACCGCCCAGATAGCCCAGACGACGCTCCGCTCGATCATCGGGCAGGCCGACCTGGACGATCTGCTCGTCAAGCGGGACGAGATCAATCAGCGGCTCCAGCAGATCATCGACGAGGTCACCAATCCCTGGGGCATCAAGGTCACCCTGGTCGAGGTGAAGGACGTCGAGCTGCCCGAAGCCATGCGTCGGGCGATGGCGGGCCAGGCGGAGGCGGAGCGAGACCGCCGGGCGAAGGTGATCCACGCCAAGGGCGAGATGGAGGCGGCCGAGACCCTCGGACAGGCGGCGGAGGTGCTGGAGAGGCACCCGGCCGCTCTCCAGCTGCGGGTGCTCTCCACCATGGTCGAGGTGGCTTCGGATAGGAACTCCACGCTGATCTTCCCGGTGCCGGTGGAAGTGCTGCGCTGGGTGGAGCGACGGGCGGGCGGGGAGCCGGGCTAGCGTGGTTTCCTGGGTGGGTGCTTGGGCCAGATGGCCCGCCGGGGGGGAGGGATGGCGCCGGAGATCGGCTCCGGTGGCCGGTACGGACCGTTCCGGATGCCGATGGAAGCCGCCACGAGTGCGACGATGCCGATGAAGGCAACCCCCACCAGCCGGCTCCGGGCCGCCTTGGTGCAGTGGTCGCGAGTGCTGGCCCGAACGTCCTCGTGGTACTCGGACGAGAAGAGGATGGAGAGGGCCCGGCCGCAGGTGGTCCGCCGTTCGATCACGTCCTCACCCCGGATGCTGTAGCCGCTCGCCACCGTGACCGGGCGGGCCATCAGCAAGGGCACCACCACGCCGAGCCCGACCAGCAGGATGAGCAGTCCCGTCTCTCTGAACAGCACCCGGCCAAGGTAGCGGGCTCCCGCCCAAACTCTCGTAGGATGATCGCCATGAGCTCGCTGGTCACCGAGACGACTCCCCAGCCCTCCCCCAAAGGGACCGCGCTTCTGCAGGCGCCGGTGACCCGCCAGGCCATCGAGAGCTATCTGCGGTCCGTGCCCTCCGTCGACCAGGTGGGCGCCGAGGAGCGGGCCGCCTCCTTAGGGCGGCGCTCCATCAAGCGGGAGTCGAAGCTGGCGGCCCTCCAGCTGGCGGTCGCCATGATGGACCTCACCACTCTGGAAGGGAAGGACACCCCGGGGCGGGTGGCCTCCCTGTGCGCCAAGGCGATCCGACCAGATCCGGTCGACCCGAGCGTGCCCTCGGTGGCGGCAGTGGTGGTGTACCCGAGTCTGGTGCCGTATGCCCGCCAGGCCGTGGAGGGAACCGGCGTGAAGGTCGCCTCGGTGACCACCTACTTCCCGAGCGGCCAGGCTCCGCTGGAGGTGAAGCTCCGGGAGACCGAGGACGTGGTGGCCGCCGGGGCCGACGAGGTCGACATGGTCATCAACCGGGGTGCCTTCCTGGCCGGGGATTACCGGCGGGTGTTCGAAGAGATCGTGGCCGTGAAGGAGGCCTCGGGCCAGGCCCACCTCAAGGTGATCCTGGAGACCGGCGAGCTGGGCACCTACGACCAGGTGCGTCGTGCCTCCATGCTGGCCATGGCGGCCGGGGCCGATTTCATCAAGACCTCCACCGGCAAGGTTCAGCCGGCCGCCACCCTGCCGGTCACCCTCGTCATGCTGGAGGCGATCAGGGACTTCCACCACCAGACCGGGCGGCGGGTGGGCATGAAGCCGGCCGGGGGGATCCGCACGTCCAAGGATGCCATCCGCTATCTGGTGGTGCTCTACGAGACGCTCGGCTCGGCGTGGATGACCCCGGACCTGTTCCGCTTCGGAGCCTCCACCCTGCTCAACGACGTGCTCATGCAGATCCGCTGGGTGAAGACCGGCCGCTACCAATCCCCCGACTACTTCACGGTGGACTGATGTCCGATTCCACGCCGGTGGCCGCCCGTCCCGCTCCCCTGGAGTGGGAGTACGCCGCCTCCCGAGAGGCGACCGACATCGTCACCATCGAGGACCGCTACGGCCTCTTCATCGGCGGAGAGTTCGTGGAGCCGCGCTCGGGACGCTTCTTCCCCACCATCGATCCCGCCACCGAGGACCAGCTCTCGGAGGTGGCCGAGGCCGGTCCGGCCGACATCGAAGAGGCGGTAGGGGCCGCCCGGCGGGCGCATGAGCGGTACTGGGGGAGGATGGCCGGCAAGGAGCGGGCCAAGTACCTCTACCGCCTGGCCCGCCAGCTCGCCGAGCGCTCTCGGGAGTTCGCCGTCCTGGAGTCCATGGACGGCGGCAAGCCGATCAGGGAGTCCCGGGACGTCGACATCCCGCTGGCGACGGCCCACTTCTTCTACTACGCGGGCTGGGCAGACAAGCTGGAATGGGCCTTTCCCGGCCTCCGTCCCGAGCCGATCGGAGTGGCCGGCCAGATCATCCCCTGGAACTTCCCGCTCCTCATGCTGGCCTGGAAGGTGGCTCCCGCCCTGGCCACCGGCAACACGGTGGTGCTCAAACCGGCCGAGACCACCCCCCTCACCGCCCTCGCCTTCGCCGGGCTGGCCGCCGAGGCCGGCCTCCCGGACGGGGTGCTCAACATCGTCACCGGGGCGGGCGAGACCGGGGCCGAGCTGGTGCGCGGCGAGGTGGACAAGATCGCCTTCACCGGATCCACCCAGGTCGGCAAACAGATCGCCCAGGCGGTGGCCGGCACTCGCAAGCACCTCACCCTGGAGCTGGGCGGCAAGGCGGCCAACATCATCTTCGACGACGCCCCCCTCGACCAGGCCGTCGAGGGCGTGATCAACGGGATCTTCTTCAACCAGGGGCACGTGTGCTGCGCGGGGAGCCGGCTGTTCGTGCAGGAGAACATCTACGACCTGTTCCTCGACAAGCTCAAGGAGCGGCTGCGCACCCTGCGGGTGGGGGACCCCCTCGACAAGAACACCGACGTCGGTGCCATCAACAGCCGCATGCAGCTTCACAAGATCGAGGAGCTGGTCCAATCGGGGATCGAGGAGGGAGCCGAGCTCTATCAGCCGGACTGCCCGCTTCCCGAGCGGGGCTACTGGTTCCGGCCCACCCTTTTCACCGGGGTCGCGCAGAGCCATCGCATCGCCCAGGAGGAGATCTTCGGGCCGGTGCTCTCCATCCTCACCTTCCGAACCCCGGAGGAGGCGGTGGAGAAGGCCAACAACACCCCCTACGGGCTCTCGGCCGGGGTGTGGACCGAGAAGGGCTCCCGGATCCTCTGGATGGCCGACCGGATGCGGGCCGGGGTGGTGTGGGGCAACACCTTCAACAAGTTCGACCCCGCCTCGCCCTTCGGCGGCTACAAGGAGTCCGGCTTCGGCCGGGAGGGTGGTCGGCACGGCCTGCTGCCCTACCTGAAGTGGTGAGCCTCCCTGCCAACCCTGGGTACGTACCCACCAAAACGGTGGGCCACGGCCCAAAGTTCGATCGGGCAAGCCCATGACCCGCCTCGAGGTCCGCAAGACGTACAAGCTCTACATCGGGGGCGAGTTCCCCCGCTCGGAGTCGGGCCGCTCCTACCCGATCTCCTCGGATGGCGAGGTGGTGGCCAACGTGGCGCGGGGCTCCCGCAAGGATCTCCGCGAGGCGGTGCGGGCGGCCCGCCAGGCGCTCCCCGCCTGGGCCGGCAAGACTCCCTACAACCGGGGGCAGGTCCTCTACCGGGTGGCGGAGATGGTGGAGGACCGCCGGGACAGCTTCGTCGAGCAGCTCGGGATGAACGGCTCCGGGCCCCGCCAGGCCCGCACCGAGGTGGACCGCTCCATCGACCGGCTGGTCTGGTACGCCGGCTGGGCCGACAAGTTCGACCAGGTGGCCGGCAACCTCAACCCGGTGGCCGGCCCCTTCTTCAACATCTCCACTCCTGAGCCCACCGGGGTGGTCGGCATGGCGGCCGCCGAGGAGCCGCCTCTCGTGCCTCTGGTCAGCCGGCTGGCGCCCATCATCGTCTCCGGCAACACGGCGGTGGTGCTGCCTTGCGAGCACAACCCGCTCCCGGCGGTCACCTTCGCCGAGGCGCTGGCCACCGCCGACCTGCCCGGAGGGGTGGTGAACATCGTCACCGGCTACAGGGAGGAGCTTGTGCCGGTGCTGGCCGCCCACATGGACGTGAACGCCTTCGATGCTTTCGGCCTCGGGTGGGACCAGCTCGAGGAGGTGGAGGTGCTGGGCGCCGAGAACGTGAAGCGGGTGGCCCGACCCCCCGAGCAGCCCATCGATTGGAGCGACGATCGGGTCGCCCAGAGCCCCTATTGGATCACCGCCTTCACCGAGATCAAGACCGTCTGGCACCCCAAGGGTATGTGATCGTGACGGGGTAGCTCGAGCCCCCTCGACTATTCCCGGGCGAACCAGAACCTCGGAGGTACGGTTGGGAGTGGATTGGAGGTGGTCGTGGTCAACAGGGCGCGCGACTGGGTCGCCCAGGCGGAGCGAGACGTGGGCCTGGCCCAGCAGGCGGCCGAATCGGGGCGCCACGAATGGGCCTGCTTCGCCTCGCAGCAAGCGGGAGAGAAGGCGATCAAGGCTTTGCACCAGCACCTGGGACAGGAGGTGTGGGGCCAGGTGCTGACCCGGCTGCTTGGTGAGCTGCCGGACTCGATGGCGCCTCCCGACGAGATGGTGGAATGGGCCAGGATCCTGGACCTCTACTACATCCCGGCTCGCTATCCCAACAGCCATGCTGAAGGGGCCCCCCTTCGAGCACTTCGGTCCGCTCCAGAGCCGGGAGGCGATTTGGTATGCCGGTGAGATCATCGGGTTCGTCAGTACTCAAATGGCCTGATGTGGCCGAGGTCGATCGGGCCGTCCGGAAGTGGGCGCAGGAAGCGGCCCACAGGCGAGACGTCCTCCGGGTGGGGTACTTCGGCTCCTATGCGCGCCGGGATTGGGGGGTGGGAAGTGACGTCGACCTGGTGCTGATCGTCCGACGATCCGAGCGCCCCTTCTGGGAGCGCCCCCTCGATTGGGACGCGACCCGCCTCCCGGTGCCCGCCGACGTGTTCGTCTACACCAAGGAGGAGTGGGGGCGGATCACCGACCGGCCCGGCTTCGGGCGACCCGTAGAAGGAGAGGCGATCTGGGTGCTCGAGCGTGAGTGAGGCCTTCCAGGCCCTCGGCAGCAGACCAACCCTGGACCCGATCGTGATCCGACCAGCGGTCTAGCGTGGAGGCGATCCGGGGACGAGGAGGAGTGATGCGACTGGCGATGGTGGGTCTCGGCAAGATGGGCGGGCCGATGAGCCGCAAGCTGATCGACGCCTCGCACGAGGTGGTGGCCTACAACCGCAGCCCCGGGCCGGTCAAGG
Source organism: Acidimicrobiia bacterium (assembly GCA_050742155.1). GTDB lineage: Bacteria > Actinomycetota > Acidimicrobiia > Spongiisociales > JALYHC01 > JBOGFC01. The sequence continues at coordinate 7,242 of JBOGFC010000076.1, read as the reverse complement.
AGCTGGAGGACTACGGGGGCGAGGGCGCCTACTCGCTGGCCGAGGCGGTCAAGCGCCTGGAGCCACCCCGGGTCGTCTGGCTGATGATCCCCTCCGGCGAGCCGGTGGAGAGAGCCGTCGGCGAGCTCTCCGGGCTGCTCGAGGCCGGGGACGTGGTGGTCGACGGGGGCAACTCCTTCTACCGGGACTCGCAGCGACGAGCCCAATCGTTGGCCCAATCCAAGGTCGGCTTCATCGACTGCGGAGTCTCCGGGGGGGTGTGGGGCTACCGGCGCGGCTACTGCCTGATGGCCGGGGGGGACAAGGAGATGTTCTCGATCGTCGAGCCGGCCCTGCACGACCTGGCGCCCCCGGATGGGAAGTATGCCCACGTCGGGCCGGCCGGTGCCGGCCACTTCACCAAGATGGTCCACAACGGGATCGAGTACGCCCTGTTGGAGGCGTTCGGGGAGGGCTTCGAGATGCTGGCCGCCGCCGAGGAGTTCTCGTTGGACCTCGAGCAGCTGGGCGAGCTGTGGATGCACGGGAGCGTGGTCCGCTCCTGGCTCCTCGAGCTGCTGGTGGCCGCCTTCGGCGAGTCGCCCCGCCTGGAGGAGATCGAGGGGTGGGTGGAAGACTCGGGGGAGGGCCGCTGGACGGTGCAGGACGCGGTCGACCGAGCGGTCCCGGTCCCGGCCATCTCGATCTCTCTGTTTCGGCGCTTCGCCTCCCGCCAGGATGAGTCGTTCAGCGCCAAGGTGATCGCCGCCCTGCGCAACCAGTTCGGAGGCCACGTCGTCAAGCAGGAGCGATAGGCCCCCTCCCTGATCCTCCCCCAGAGGGGGAGGGAACTCCAAGGGATGGCGCCTACACGAACTCCCGCTCGGTGTCCTCCAGCCGAGAGGCGGCCCCCGTGTCGAGGAACCAGGTGACTTCGGCGTCGCCCCGCATGGCCCGGTTGGCCGGGGAACCCGAGACTTCTTCCAGCGCCTCGGCCACCGCTCGAGCCTTGTGGTGGCCGGTGACGATGTAGACGATCCGGCGAGCCGCATGGAGGAGGGGAAGGGTGGCGGTGAGCCGCCAGGCATCCAGCTTGGGTACCCAGGTGGCCACGTAGAGGCGATGCCGCTCCTCCAACGCCTCCGCGTCGGGAAAGAGGGAAGCGCAATGCCCGTCCCGTCCCAGGCCGAGCACCACCACGTCGGGCCGTAGGCGCTCGCCCACCCGACGGAGAAACCCCCGCAGCGTCTCCTCGTATCGCCGGGCGGCTTCCTCCGGAGAACCCACTTCCCAGGGGACCGGATGGAAGCGAGCCGGCACGTGGTCGAGGAGCGTGCGCCGCACCAGGCGGCCGTTGTTGTCCGGGTGGTCGGGGGGTACCCAGCGCTCGTCCCCCAGCCAGGCGTCCACTCGTTCCCACGGGGTGTCCTCGTCGCGTAGCCGCGCGTAGGTGGTGCCGGGCGTGCCGCCGCCCGCCAGGCCCAAGGAAGCTCGTCCCGCCTCGGCAGCTTGCCGCAGCCAGGTGGCGATGGCGGCGGCGGCCATCTCCGCCAGGGCGTCGGGGTTCTCGAAGACCCGCACTCGCATCAGGCCTCCATCGCCTTGACCTTATCGAGGCGTCGCACGTGGCGCTCTTCCCCGCTGAAGCGGGCAGCCAGGAATACGGTGACCAGCTCCCAGGCCAGCTCCTTTCCGATCACCCGGGAGGCCAGCGCCATGACGTTGGCATCGTCGTGCTCCACGCACTGGTGGGCGGTGTATGAGTCGCCGACCATCGCCGCCCGGATGCCGCGCAGCTTGTTGGCGGCGATCGCCGCCCCGGCCCCCGACCCGCACACCAGGATGGCCCGCTCCGCTTTCCCCTCCTGCACGGCTCGCCCGACCGCCGCCGCGTAGTCCGGGTAGTCGACCGGCTCCTCGGAGTCGGTCCCCAGGTCGGAGACCGCATGGCCGGCCTCCCCGAGCCGTTCGACCAAGGCCTGCTTGAGGGCGAACCCGGCATGATCTGAGGCGACGGCCACGCGCACCATCGGGAGGGTAGCCCGGTAACCTGACCGTTCATGCGGCGGTCGTCGGCCCTCTTGTGGGCGGTCCTGGCAGCCTGCGGAGGGGAGCCGCAGGCCGCCTCTCCGCCGCTCGAGGCCATCGCCGAGGCTTGCACGGCCGAGTTCTGCGTCCGGTATCCGGCCGGTTGGGAAGTCGAGGAGCAGGACGAATCGCTGACCTTCCAGCACTCGGAGCAGCCGCAAGCCATCGCCTCGGTGTCGCTAATCAATATGCAGTTCCTGGTGGAGGCCAACCAGGGGACCTGGCCTTCGCCGGTGGAGAGCGTAGAGCGTGACTTCTGGGAGCTCCAGGAAGAGGGCACCCCCGATACCCGGCTCGAGGAGCTGGTTCCCGAGCCCGACGGGTCGGTACGATCCCGCGGCCGGGTGGAGGGGCTGGTCCAGTGGCACCGGCTGGTCCCCATCGGGGCAGGGCCGGGGGCAGTGGGAGTGACGGTACGGGCGCCCGACATCGGGTGGGAACCCCACGCCCGGGTGTTCCTCGAGGGGGTCAGCCTCGAGGAGACTTGACGGGGAACTCGGGCGACACGCCGTAGTATGACCGGGGAATGCCAGAGATCCTCGTGACCGGGGGCGTTCGCCTCTCGGGCTCCGTCTCGGTGTTGGGGGCCAAGAACGCCGTACTCAAGCAGATGGTGGCCGCCCTGCTGGCCCCGGGCGTGTATCGACTCGACAACGTGCCCCGCATCCTCGACGTGGAGTTCATGCGCCAGGTCCTGGAGCACCTGGGGGCGAGCTGCCGACTGGAGGACCACCACCTGACCATCGAAGTGCCCGGCGACCTGCGTCCCGAGGCGCCCATCCGGCTGGTCCGCAAGATGCGGGCCTCCATCCTGGTCCTGGGGCCGCTCCTGGCGCGCTGCGGGGTGGCGCGAGTGGCCCTGCCGGGTGGGGACGACCTGGGCGCCCGGCCGATCGATTGGCACCTGGAGGGCCTGGAGGCCATGGGGGCCGGTTTCGAGTTGGAGCACGGGGTCCTGGAGGGGAGGGCGCCGAAAGGCCTGCGGGGGACCGAGGTCAGGCTCGACTTCCCGAGCGTGGGGGCGACCGAGAACATCATGCTGGCGGCCGTGCTGGCCAGGGGTGAGACCCTCATCGTCAACGCCGCTCGCGAGCCGGAGCTGGAGGACTTGGCCGCCTTTCTCACCAAGATGGGGGCTCGCATCGAGGGGGCGGGCACCTCCACCATCCGCATCGACGGGGTGGCGGAGCTGGAGCCGGCCACCCACCGGGTCATCTCCGATCGCCTCGAGGCCGGCACCTACGCGGTGGCGGCAGCCATCACCGAGGGGGATGTGCGGGTCAACGACTGCAACCCATCGCACCTCAGGATGGAACTACGCAAGCTGGCAGAAGCAGGTTGCGAGGTGAAGCAAGGAGACGATTGGCTCTCGGTGTCGGGTCCGGACCGTCCCCAACCGGTCGATTTCGCCACCCTGCCCTTCCCGGGCTTCCACACCGACATGCATCCGCCGATCGTGGCGCTGCTCTCGGTGGCCTCCGGGACCTCCGTGATCACCGAGAACATCTACGACGCCCGCTTCCGCTACATGGGTGAGCTGACCCGCATGGGGGCCGACATCAGCGTCGAGTGGCAACACGCCGTCATTCGCGGGGTGGAGCGCCTGAGCGGCTGCCCGGTGGTGGCTCCCGACATCCGGGCCGGGGCCTCACTGGTGCTGGCGGCCCTGCGGGCCGAGGGCCAGACCGTCATCTCCGAGGCGGACCACATCGACCGCGGCTACGAGGATCTCGTCGGCAACCTGCGATCTCTCAATGCGGAGATCGACCGCCGGCCTGAGGATGGCTAGGCACCTCGGCGTCATACTCGCCTGCCTGCTGGTGACGGTGCCGCCTGCGGCCCTGGCGCAGGAAACCGAGCAGGTGGGTGGATACCACCGTCGGCTGGAGCTGGTGCCCGCCGAGGGGCGCGCCCTGGTCTGGGACGGGCGCCGCTTCAGCGGCCGTCTGGAAGTCAAGGTCTCCCAGGGCCGCCTGGTGGTGGTCGAGCACCTGCCTCCGGAGCAGTACCTGATGGGCATCGAGGAGGTGCCGCTCTCCTGGCCCGAAGCGGCCCTGCGCGCCCAGGCGGTGGCGGCCCGCACCTACCTGGCCTGGACCCTGGCCGGAGGGCGAGCGGGGGCGGCCGCCACCCACGGGTTCGACATCTGCGCCACCGACGCCTGTCAGGTCTACCGGGGCCTCGACCAGCTCGACCGGCCCGACGGGGCACGGTGGGCGGCGGCGGTCGGCGACACCGCCGACCAGGTACTCATCTACCAGGGTCGTCCTGCTCAAGCTCTGTACAGTTCCACTTCGGGCGGGCGTACCAGGGCGGTACAGGACGTCTTCGAGGGAAGCCAGCCGCTCCCCTACCTGCAGGCAGTCGATTCCCCGGGAGAAGACTCTCCCTTCGCCAGCTGGCAAGTGGAGCTGGCCTCGTGGAAGCTGGCCGACGTGCTGCGGGAGGCGGAATACCTGGTGGGGCCCGACATCAGTGAGGCCGCCGTGCTGGAAACGGTCGACGGAGGCGGTCCCTGGCAGGTGCGACTGATGACCGGAGCCGGGGAGCGACTGATCGAGCTGGACGACTTTCGCAGGTTGATGAATCGCTACGGGCCACGCCGGCATCCCGGCGAGCTGCCCGCCCAGCGGCCGGACGGCAGGCGGTACCCCCAGGTGATCCTCTCCTACACCTTCTCCATCCACGAGGAGGTGCGCATCCCGGACGAGTTCCGGCCCGGCTACCCGCTCCGGGAACGGGTATTCGTCATCGAGGGGAGCGGGTGGGGCCATCAGGTGGGGATGAGCCAGTACGGGGCCAAGGCCATGGCCGACCGCGGAGCCGGCTACCAGGAGATCCTGGCCCACTTCTACGGGGGCCTGCAGCCTCAGGAGGCCGGCGATCTTCTCCCTGAGGAAGTGGCGGTGGGCCTCGACTGGGCCCTGGAGGAGGTGAGGATCTCCTCCGACGGACCGGTGACGCTGCTGGCGGACGGAGAGCCGCTGGTGACCGGGGCGCTCGGGGAGTGGACCTTTCGGTCCGCGGAGGACCTGGTGGCGGTGGTCGCCCCGGAGGGCTTCGGGCTGCCGCCCACCTTGAGCGGGCTGGAGGCGGTATCGCCGGTCCGCGAGGGACGGGCGGCGGTGCTGCGCGGGGTCCTCTCCACGCCCTCGGAGTTGCGGGTGGTGGTGTTCCGCGGTCCGGAGGTGGTGGCCACCACGGAGTGGAGGGTCAAGGAGGCCGGTCCGGTCGTGCTGCTGTGGGATGCCTCGCTCGACGGCCGGCCGGCCGGGCCGGGGATCTACCAGGTGCTCGTGCAGGGCCGGTCGCCCTCCGGGAACCTCGCGGTGTTCACTATCCTGGAGGTGATCCCGTAATGGATGACGAGATGGAACAGGAAGTGACACTGGAAGCGCCCCGCCCCGACTCCGGGGGACGGGTGGACCTGGAGGCCCTCAACGAGACGCTCGAGTACATCCGGCCCGCCGTGCAGGCGGACGGGGGCGATCTCGTGCTGCTGGGCGTGCAAGACGGCACCGTCACCCTGCAGATGGTGGGGGCGTGCTCCGGCTGCCCGATGTCGCTCATGACCCTCAAGGCCGGGATCGAGCGGATCCTGCAGCAGCGAGTACCCGGCGTCGAGGAAGTGGTGACCGTCTAGGTTCGGCCGGCCCGGACCTCTCCTCCTCGACCGACCGCCGCCCAGCCCCTACCCTCCCGCTGGATGGTCCGCATCGACGACCCCTCCTCCCTGGTCGAGGCGGCCCTGCATGGCGACCGGCGCGCCCTGGCCCGGCTGATCAGCATGGTCGAGGACCACCATGGGGGAGCCGGGGAGGTCCTCGCCCTCCTCTATCCCCGAGCCGGTCGGGGCTATGTGGTGGGCCTCACCGGTGCCCCCGGATCGGGCAAGAGCACCCTGACCGACCAGCTGATTCGCCACCTGCGGGGACTCGGTGAGGAGGTGGCCGTGGTGGCCGTCGACCCGTCCAGCCCCTTCAGCGGAGGGGCCATCCTGGGGGACCGGGTGCGTATGCAGGACCACGTCTCCGACCCCGGCGTGTACATCCGCTCACTGGCCAGCCGGGGGCACCTGGGGGGGCTGTCCGAGGCCACTCCCAAGGCGGTTGCCATCCTCGACGCGGTGGGTAAGCCCTACGTGCTGGTGGAGACGGTCGGGATCGGCCAGGCCGAGCTGGAGATCGTGGAGAGCGCCGACACCACCGTGGTGGTCCTCAACCCGGGCTGGGGGGACAGCATCCAGGCCAACAAAGCGGGCCTCTTGGAGATCGCCGACGTCTTCGTGGTCAACAAGGCCGACCGCTCCGGCCTGCCAGGCACAGTTCGCGATCTCAAGCAGATGCTGCAGCTGGGGGAGAAGAAGCCGTGGACGCCCCCGATCGTGCCGGTGGTGGCCACGGAGGGCAAAGGAGTTCCGGAGGCGTGGGAGGCCATCCAAGGCCATCGCCGCCATCTCGAGGGCAGCGGGGAGCTCCGCCAACGCCGCCAAGAGCGAGCCCGCCGGGAGCTCCAGCGGGCGCTGTCCCAAGCCGTCGGGCGACGGGCCGGGGAGGGAGCCGGCGAGGACCGCATCGCCGAGCTCCTCCAAGCCGTGCAGGAACGTCGCCTCGACCCCTGGTCGGCGGCCGAGAAGATCCTGGCGGATGGCTGACCCGATAGGCTCGGGGGTGGAGAGGAGGTCATCTCATGGTCGACCTGCAACAGCTCATCGAGGAGCTGTCCGAGCGCATCGAGGAGGGCGCCTCGCATAAGGCCGTCTTCGGCCAGCCTGTGCAGCTCGAGGACCGGATCGTCATCCCGGTGGCCAAGGTGCGCTGGGGCGGGGGAGGAGGAGGTGGGGGCGGGCCAGCCGAGCGAGACGGAGCCGGCGGAGGGATGGGGCTGGGGGTTGCGGCTGCCCCGGTGGGGTTCATCGAGGTCACCAAGCATGGGGCGATCTTCAACTCGATCCACGATCCCTCCCTGACGACCCGCTATGTGCTGGCCTGGGCGGTGGCCGCCTATCTGGCGCTGAGCGGGCTACGCAAGCTCTTCCGGGGCTGAGGGTGGCCGACGTCGAGTACTCCCGGGACGGATCGGTGGCCGTCATCACCATGAGCCGGCCGCCCGTCAACGCGCTCTCGCTGGAGATGGCCGACCTGTTGGAGGAGGCCTTCCGAGCGGCCCGCCACG
>JBOGFC010000075.1:0-2610 GCA_050742155.1 Acidimicrobiia bacterium | reverse complement strand
TGAAATGCCCGGTGGGTGATCGAAGCCCCTCGATACTCGGTGGTGAACCTACCGCCGAGCAGAGGAGGGGCTCCGATGACACCCGATGCTATGACGATCCGCCTGCACCTGCGAAGGATCCGGGTGGTGGAGGTGTCCGAGGACCTGCCCGAGCGCCTGGTGGTGAAGGTGGAGGACACCCGCTCGGTGGTCCGTTGCCCGCACTTGCGGGTTCAGGACCAGGAAGGTTCACGACCGGCGCCGGGTACGGGTCACTGACCTCACCCATGGGGGCCGGCCTACCACCCTCGTGTGGCTGCGCCGCAGGTTCCACTGTGAGACCTGCGGGGAGCGGCACCTGGAGGACCACCCGGAGTTGGTCAGCAACCGGATGACCTGGGTGACCCGCCGCCTGGCCCGCACCCTGGTCCGGGATGTCAACCGTCTCTCGGTCCGGGAGCTCTCCCGGCGCTGGGGGCTCTCGTGGCACTTCATCATGGCGCTGGTGGCCTCGTGGTCGGAGACGGTGGTGGCCGAGCGCAAGAGGCGGCGCTGCCGCCTCCTGCTGGTGGACGAGACCTCGCTGCGGCGCCGGCACCGCTACGTGACGGTGCTGCTCAACGGAGAGACCGGCGAGGGCCTGGGGGTGGTCCGCCACCGGAATGCCCAGGCGCTGGCGGGGTTCCTCCGCTCGCAGGGACACCGCTGGTGCCGGGGGGTGAAGGTGGTGGTGACCGACGGCTCGGAGTCCTACCGCTCGGCCATTCGGGCCCACCTGGGCGGGGCCACCCACGTGGTCGATCGCTTTCACGTGGCCCGCTGGTTCGCAGCCGGGCTCATCGAGGCCCGTCGCCGCCTCCAGCGAGCCGGCCGGCCCCCGGGAGCCCGCCCCGCCTTCGCCCCGGAGGTCTTCAGGTCCCGCTACCTCCAGCTGGCCCGCTGGGACCGGCTCTCCGACGAGGGGGCCGAGCGGCTAGGGCGGATCCTGGCCGCCCATCCCGAGCTGGAGGCGGCCTGGCGGTGCCTCCAGCACCTCTACGGGATCCACCTGGCCCCTGACGACCAGGGGGCCAACCGGGCCCTGGGGGCCTTCATCGCCGCCTATGAGTCCGAGCCCCTCCCCGAGTTCGGGGCGGTGATCGAGGCCCTGCTCACATGGGGAGACGAGATCTTCGCCTTCCACGACGCCGACCGGGTGACCAACGGTCGGCTGGAGGGGACCAACGCCAAGCTGGGGGTCCTCAAGCGCATCGCCTATGGGTTCGTGAACCACCGGAACTTCGGGCACCGAGCACTCCTGCTGTGCCCGGCGGTGGCATGATCAGGGGAGCCGAGACGAGGGGCTCATCCCACGTCACCGCGCGGAACCTGAAACAACGCAAACGAGGCCGCCCCTCGCTGGGTTCGGGGCCGGCGGAGGTCGTGCCGGTGAGGCTGGATCCCGATCTGCGAGAAGCGGTCGAAGCTCGGGCCAAGGCGGAGGGCATGACCACCAGTGAGATTATCCGGCGAGCCCTTCGCAACTATCTGGAGGTTGCCTGACCTCGGAGCTGGCTCAGGCCGCGACCAGAATTGCCGCCCATGGGTCGCGTGTACTTAGGTTGCCTTCGGTCCTCCGACAGCAAAGCCGGCTTTTCGTCGTTGGTATCGAGCCGGGCGCTAGCGACGTCGGTACAGGTCTGCGCGGTGACCGATGGCGTGGACGATCACCCGATGCTGTTGCTCGTCGATCTGGTAGATGATGCGGTGATCTCCACGACGGGCGCTGTAGAGGCCTTCGAACTCCAGTCGGAGAGGATGACCTACCTTTTGAGGCGTCTCGGCGAGAGGTCCATAGATGAACTCGATTGCGGCAACCGCCACCTTCTCCGGTAATCGCTCGATTGCCCGCTTGGCGGGACTCGACCACTGGACAGAGTACCGCTGCCGCGGCTTGCTCACCGTCGTTGGATCAGGCCGAGAGCTTCATCCTTGGTTAGAGGCTCGGTTGTGCCGGCGGTGACCTCGGTTGCGGCTTGGCGGAGCGCCTCGACGAGTGTGGGATCTCGCATCACTTGGATTGTCTCTTCGAGAGACTCGAGGTCGGCGACGCTGAGCAGGACCGCTGCGGGTCGGCCGTGTTTGGTGATGACCACCCGACCGTGCTGGCGTTCGACGCGATCGACTACTTCGGAGAGGTGGTTCTTGAACTCGGCGAGGGGAACGTGCTCCGGCAGCGCCATGGCCAGAAGTATAGCCACAACTCCGGTGGAAGGGATGGCGGCCCCTGTCACAACTTCAGTAGGGCCGGGAGCGGGCCACCCCCTGTGAGATGCGTCGTTCTGGTGGTCCTTCGCCAAACCCGGTCCTCTGGATCGATGAGTCCTCTTCCGGCACATAGATGACATCGTGGTCATGCTCCCGGAGCAAGTGCATGACACGACTTGAGGTGTTCTCTCGTCAACCTTGAGCTTCACGGACGGGGCCAGCCAAAACTGCTACGAAGCGCTACATATGCTACGATCCTTCGCATGAGCCGCGTCATCACTCAACGGGAGCTCCGCAACGACTCCGCCGCGGTGCTCCGCGAGGTCCAGGCAGGACAGACCATCATCGTGACCCGCAACGGGGTTCCGGTCGCCGAGCTGCGGC
>JBOGFC010000074.1:0-1666 GCA_050742155.1 Acidimicrobiia bacterium | reverse complement strand
CGCCTCCCCGCCTACCTGGGCGATGGCCCCCGGTCTCGCACCTGCGACCACCGTGGCGTCGCTGACCGCCGGGGGCCGGGCGGAGAGGTGGTGGAAGACCGCGGACCAATCGAGGAGGCCGAAGAAGCCATTCAGATAGCCCACCCACCGCAGGGGCTCCTCGAAGCGCACCCCTCCCAAGACGGCGAGGGTGTCGGGATTGATGGCGGTGACCTGGTACTCGTCTCCGGAGACATAGCCTCCGGCCTCCATGAGGAAGGATCCGTCGGCGGTACGGGCTAGCCGGTTCCCGGCCACCCAGACCATCCCCTCGTGGTCGTCGATCGCCACCAGCTGGGCAGTGTGATCGAGGTCTTCGAGCCCGATGGTGGTGGCCTGGTTGGTGGAAGGATCGATCCGGGTGAGCCCGTGGACGTCCTCGGCCACCCATACCGCCCCTTCTCCCACCGCCAGCTGGTCTGGGCCCTTGGGCCTCAGCTCGATGACTGTTTCCACGGCGTTGGTGGGCGCGTCGATTCTGGCCACCGCACCCCGAAAGGTAGACATCCACAGCGATCCGAACCCCACCTCGAGGTCAGCGGGGAGGAACCGGCGCCGGTCGGCGTGAGAGCCGACGTCGAAGGGGAGCTCGGGGACCACCGTCGCCTCCACCCGGCCACTGGCCGGATCGAGGCGGCTGACTCCGCCGGTGGCGTAGTGGGCCACCCACACTCCGCCCTCGCTGGCGGCCACCCGCACGGGGGCGTCGGTGAGGACGACCTCCCAAACGACGGACCCGTCGGTGCGGAGCGCCACCACGTGGGCGGTCTCTTGGGGCGGGTCGCCGCCCTCTCCGTAGGGCTCGGAGGTAGCGAGCACGAACAGGAGCTCTCCGTCGGCGGCCAGATCCTGCGGATGGAGGCCCGGCCCAAGGACGATGCCGTCTTCGGTCAGCTCTACTTCTGCGGGTGGCGAGGATTCCGTGGTGGGGATGGGATCCGCGGAACCGGGCTGGCAGCCGACGAGGAACAGGAGCAGGGCCGCGACCAGGTAGCCACGCTTCATCGTTTCCTTCCTGAGTTCACTCACCCGGTATGACGGCTGAGCCCGGCTTGTCGTTCAGCTCCGGCTTCTCCCTCTCGCGCCAGGGGCATGGGGGGCCGGGTGCGAGCAGATCACCTGATCACGAGCAGTAACGAGCGCTTTCGCGATTGCTCGAGAGCGGCACTTCTTGTTGCTGAGGCGGGTGTGGCTATTCATCTGCGCGGCGCTTGTGTGGGAACCTCAGCTAGGCGGCCGGTGTAATGGCCTGTGACACGCTTCTCAGGCGCTCGGACGAGAGAGAACCAATGCAGTCGAGTAGGACGACGCTCGGCCCGCTGACGAGGGTCTCTGCGGGCGTGGCAATCGTTACAGCGGTTCTGATCGGCTTTGTGGACCCTGCGGGGGCGAAGGGTCCCCAGTCTGCGACTATCACCGGGCCTGGGATCGACGAACCGATCGAGCTCATTGATTACGGAAGGACCGAGCTGGTGGTGCGGCTCTTGGAGCAGACGGGGCTGTGGTACGCGACGGGCGATCTTCCGATCCCCCTAGCAGGGAAGCCGGCGGGCGAGCTGGGACCGAGGTACACGTTGACCTGGGTCAACTCTGCCCTCTCTGCCAAGATGACCTGAGACACTTCCCC
>JBOGFC010000073.1:0-15923 GCA_050742155.1 Acidimicrobiia bacterium | reverse complement strand
GGATCTCCTCACCGCGAGGGATCGGGGCCTGGCCTCCTTACGGGAGCTGGCTCGGCCGCCGCTGGTGGTTCCCGGGTCCAAGCGGGTGGTGACGCTCTTGCGCGAGATGCAGGCAGCAGACGTCCACATCGCCGTGGTGATAGACGAGTTCGGCGGGGTCTCGGGCCTGGTCACCATCGAAGACGTGGTGGAGGAGCTGCTCGGCGAGATCGCCGATGAGGGAGAGCCGGACGGGGCGCCCACTCATCGGCGGGTCGGGGAAGATCGTTGGCACGTGGAAGGGGGCATGCTGGTCGAGGATCTGGCCGACCTGCTCGGGACCCGTCTCCCGGAAGGCGATTGGCACACCGCCGCCGGGCTGGTGATGAGTGTGGCCGGCAAGGTCCCCGCCCCCGGCGAAGAGTTCGAGATCGAGGGCTTGGTGTTCCGGGTCATCTCGGTCGAGAGCCAGCGGGTACAGCGCATCGAGATCGAGAGGGGCGGCGAGGCCTGAGGTTCCCGACGCTTGCGGGGGGAGCCGGCCGAGGGGATACTCGTTCTCATGCGCCCCACCGTCGCCATCTTGGGAGCCGGGGCGATGGGAGGAGCCCTGGCATCGGGCCTCCTCCGGGCCGGCTGGCACCCCGAGGAGCTCACCATGGCCGCCCGCCGCCCGGAGCGGGCCGAGCACCTCGAGAAGGAGACCGGGGTGCGGACCCTGCTGGACCCGGGGGAAGCGGCCGCCGGCAAGCAGGTCGTGGTGGTTTCGGTGAAGCCCCGGGACGTGCCGGGCCTCCTCTCCCAGCTCGCCGACGGGGGCATCGGCGGCGACCAGGTGCTGGTGTCGCTGGCCGCCGGGGTGCCGATCTCGATGTACGAGCAGAGGTTCCCCGGCGTGGCGGTGGTGCGGGCCATGCCCAACACCCCGGCCCTGGTGGGAGAGGGGATCACCGCCTACGCGGTCGGGCAGGGGGCCGGCAAGCGAGCGGTGGAACGGGCCGCCTCGGTGCTGGAGGCGGTGGGCCCGACCGTCCGTCTCGACGAGGAGCTCCTCGACGCGGTGACGGCCGTCTCGGGGACGGGACCGGCCTACGTGTTCCTGCTGGCCGAGGCCCTCATCGAAGCGGCGATCCGCGAAGGCCTTCCCCGGGATGTGGCCGAACGCCTCATCGAGCAGACGGTCAAGGGGGCCGGGGTCCTCCTTGTAGAGACCGGGCTCAACCCGGCCGAGCTGCGAGCCCAGGTGACCTCTCCGGCCGGTACCACGGCCGCCGCCGTCCACATCCTGGAGGAGCGGGGCTTCCGTTCCCTGCTGGAGGATGCGGTGCGGGCGGCCGCCCAGCGCTCCAGGGAGATGGGGGCCCAAGCGGCCTCCACCGGCGACGCGACCTGATGTCGCCGCTCGGTCGGATGGTGCTGGCGATCACCTCCCGGCCCGAGGTACGAAGGCTCTTCACCGAGCGTTCCTTGGGACGGCGCCTGGCCATGCGCTTCGTGGCGGGGGAGAGCCTCGACGAGGCGGTGGCGGTGGCACGGCGGCTCAACCGGAGGGAGATGTCGGTCTCCCTGGACCATCTGGGCGAGCACGTCACCGACCCGGACATGGCCGTGCGAGCGCAGAAGGATTACGTGGCCTGCCTGGAGCGCATCGGAGCCGAGGGGCTCGACGCCAACGTCTCCATCAAGCTCTCCCAGCTCGGCCTGGGCCTGGACGCCGCACTGGCCGGGGAGGCTGTGGAGGAGCTGTCCACAAAGGCCGGGGAGGTGGGCACCACCGTCACCATCGACATGGAGGAGAGCCGGTACACGGAAGCCACCGTCGAGCTCTTCGCCCGCCTCCAGCCCCGGCTCGGCAACCTGGGCGTGGCCCTGCAGAGCTACTTGCATCGCACCGATGCCGACCTGGAGCGGGTTCTCTCCCTGGGGGGTCATCTCCGGCTCTGCAAGGGGGCCTACGACGAGCCCCCCGAGGTGGCCTACCAGTCGAAGAGGGAGGTCGACGAGAGCTACGACGGTCTCTTGCGGCGGGTCATGGCGGCCGAGACGACCTGCCCGGCGGTGGCCACCCACGACGAGGCCCGCATCGACCTGGCTCGACGGTTGGCGGGCTCGAGGAACGAGCCCTTCGAGTTCCAGATGCTCTATGGAATTCGGCGGCGGCTGCAGGACCGGCTCGTCAAGGAAGGCTTTCCGCTCCGTATTTACGTTCCGTACGGGGCCCAGTGGTACCCCTACCTGACCCGCCGGCTGGCCGAACGTCCGGCCAACCTTTTCTTCTTCCTGCGGGCGGTGCTGGGTCGCTGAAGTGCTCGGCCAGGGGCGTCGCCGATAGCCTGGTGGCTTGTGTGACCCGAAGAGAGGAGACCACATCATGTCGACCGAAGAGGTCGGCTCGGTCCCGGCCGTCGAGCGGGTCGAGGTGCCGCTGGCCGCCGACGAGCGCGACATGTTGGTGGCTTGGCTCGAGTGGCATCGGGCCACGCTGACCCGCAAGTGCGCCGGGCTGACCGCAGAGCAGCTCGCCTTGCAGTCCTGCCCGCCCTCCGACCTCACCCTGCTCGGGCTGTTGCGGCACCTCACCGACGTGGAGCGGGGATGGTTCGCCCGCGGCGTGGGACTCGATGCGCCACCCGTCTACTACTCCGACCAGGACCCTGAGAGCGACTTCCGACTTCCCCGGCCGGTCACCGAGGAGCACGTTCGGAAGGCCTTCGAGGCCTGGCTCGCCGAGGGCGAACGAAGCCGACGGGTCGTGGCCGGGCTGCCCTCGCTCGACGACCAGGCCGTTGGGGAGAGCCACACCTGGCGCTGGATCCTCCTCCACATGATCGAGGAGTACGCCCGTCACAACGGGCACGCCGACCTTCTTCGTCAGGCGATCGATGGGGGGGTCGGAGCGTGACGGTGCGGCCGGGAGCTCTAGGGCGGTAAGACCGCAGATCTGCGCTGTAGTGGCTGTGTGATCTCCGGACACCTGATCCGTCAGGCTCGCTTGCGAGCCGGCCTCACTCAGCGGGAGCTGGCCGAGCGGGCCGGCAAGGCCACCTCGGTGATCGGCATCGCCAATGGGGACGACGGCCACGACCTGGGCCTGATCCGGCGAGAACTGCGAAAGACGTCGGCTCAGCGCTTGACCGATCTCGCTCATGCGGCGAGGGCGCTGCGGGCCATGGTGGCTGCGGCCAACGGTGCCTGAGTTCGACCCGGTTGAGAGCCCGCGAGTCCTCACCCGCCATGGGGTTCGATTCGTGCTCATCGGTGGGGTGGCCGCCAGAATCAGAGGCGCGCGGATCCTGACCGAAGACGTCGACGTGACTCCGGCCTCGGACGAAGCGAACTTGGCACGACTGTTGGTGATGGTGGCCGCCCTGGCGGACGTCATCCGCCTGAAGGAAGCATCCGGTCGCCCGAAGGATCTGGTCTCTGTGCCCCTGCTCCGTGGTACCTTGGAGGAGAACCGGAGGCAGGAGAAGCCGTAGCTCAGCTTCCGAGGGCGGCGGCCCGCTCCAGCCAGTCATCCACCTCTGCCACTGCCGGCCGGGCCTTCAGCGTGCCGAAGATCTGGCCGGCCTGCTCGAGCGTCTCCCTCGCCTCTTCCCGTTTGCCGAGAGCCGTCAGGCAACGGCCGGCCCCGAAGAGGGCATGGGCGTGCTCCGGCACGTGCCCGAAGTCGCTCCAGCGCCCGGCCGCTTCGAGGTACAGCTCGAGGGCCTGCTCGAGGTTCTGACGAGCTTCGGCGAGGATGGCTCGGCCGGCGAGCTGGTCATGCTGGTGGCGAATCCCCACCACTTTGGCCTTGAGAAGGGTCTTGGCGCTCTCGGTGTCTCCGGCCGCCACCAAGGCGCGTAACAGCGGAAGGAGCTCCATTCGGACGGCCAACCTCTCCAACCCCAGCAGCTCCTCGGTCAGCTCGACCGCCTGCTCGGTCCGGCCGCGGGCGTAGTGGACGATGGCGGAGAGGGCCAGGCCCGGGGCCAGCATCTGGAGGTCTTTCGCCTCTCTCGCCCGGGGGAGCAGCTCCTCCTGGATGCTTGATGCCTGGTCGGCCAGGCCGCGCTCCAGCAGGACCAGGGCCTGCGGGATCATGGAGAAGAGGCCCACCTGCGTCCCGCCCCGCTCCCGGTCCTGACGGATCAACCGCTCGGCCTCCTCCAGCAGGTGGTCCCAGTCGCCCCGGTCGAAACGGAGCCAGAGGGTTCGCATGGTCATCCACTCGACGAACTGGGTGAGACCAGGCGAACTCGATACCGGCTTCCAGCAGGTCGAGCGCGGCCCGCCATCCCTCCATGAGATGGGTCCAGACGTTGAGATTGATGTATGAGACGGCGGACCAGTAGCTGAGGCCCTGCTCGAGGCTGTGCCGCAGGGCCCGGCGCAGGTCGTCGAGCCCCCGCACGTCCCCGAGGTCCAGTCGGGCCAGCCCCCGGGCGTGGAGGGCCCGGACCACGTCCTCCTCGATGGAGAGATAGGCGGCCAGGGCGAGCGCCTCCTCGGCGAGAGGCAGGGCTTCTTCCGGCCGGCCCCGCAGAGCTCGCTGGGCGGCCCGGTGGGCATAAGCATGAGAGAGCTCCGGGCCGGGTAGACCACGCTCCAAGATACGCACCGCCTCCTCGAGCTGGGCGTCGCTGCGGACCGCCTCTCCTCGGTGCCATAGCTGGCGGGCGAGCCAGATGCGGGCCTCGCCTTCGCCCAGGGCGTCGCCGGCGGCCTGGAGGTCGCCGATCGCCTCCTCCAGGTGTGGCTCCCCTTCCTGGTATCGACCGGATTCGTACGCCGCCCGCCCCAGTTTGGTCAGCACCCGACCTCTCCGCGGATCGCCCGGCCTCATCAGCTCCAGCGCCCTGCGGTAGTAGGTCTCGGCCCGGCCCACGTCGAGCTGGAAGACCCGGTCGCCGGCCATGACCAGGAAGCGCCCGGTCGCCTCCTCCAATTGGGCGAGGTCGGCGAGCCCAGCCGCCTCGGCCAGCTCGAGGGCCTGGCCGTAATGGTGGGCGACCAGCTCGGCGTGGTCGTCGACCCGCTCCCCGGCCATCCCTTCGATCCAGGCGGCGGCGGCCCGGTGCTTCTCGGCCCGTTCCGCCCTGGCGATCTGCCCGTAGGCGACGTCCCGAACCAGGAGGTGCCAGAACGAGTACTCCGCCTCACCTTCCACGGAGGAGGTGCGGGAGGGGCGGACCAGCTCCCGCCGGGTCAGATCGAGCAGGGCGCCATCGACGGCCTGCCGGTCGGCGCTCTCGATGGCGGAGATCGCTCCCGGCCAGAACACCTTGCCCAGCACGGCCGCAGCCTTGACGAGCGACTTCTGGGTGGGGGATAGCAGGTCGAGGCGGGCGGCGATGAGCCCCTGGACGCTGGGGGGGATGGGCAGGTCCCCGGAGATCTTGACGATGCGACCCCGGCGCTCGAGGAGGCCCCGGTCCTCGAGCATGCGCACGAACTCCCTCGCGTAGAGGGGGTTTCCTCCACACCGGTCGAGGATGAGGCGTTGGGTCTCGGCGGGGAGGACCGCCTGCTCCAGCAACGCCGCCAGCAGGCCAGCCGTGGCCTCGTCGGAGAGTGGCGAGAGGGCGATGGTGGCCGAGTTGCGCTTCCCGCCTCCCCACCCCGGGTGCGCTTGGTAGAGCTCAGGGCGGGCCGTGCAGACGACCAGTAAGGGCACGCCCATGGAGCGGTCCAGCAGATGGTCGATGAACTGCACCAGGGCCGGGTCGGCCCAGTGGAGGTCCTCGATCACCATCACCAGCGGTCGCTGGACGGCCATCGCCTCGAGAAACCGTCGCCAGGCGGCGAAGGACTCCGACTGCGCGACTCCGGTTCTCGATTCGGCCACCTCGGCTCCCACCAGGGGAGCCAGCCTGGTGACCATCCAGTCGCGCTCGGCGGGCTCGTCGACCAGCGTCCGGACCGCCCCCTCCAGCTTCTCGGTCGCCTCCTCCCGGCTGTCTGACTCGAGGATCCCGGCCTGGCCCTTGACGATCTCGCCCAAGGCCCAGAAGGTGATCCCCTCGCCGTAGGGCAGGCAGCGGCCTTGCCTCCACCAGGCGAGCACATCCGGCCGGGCGTCCAGATAGGAGAACAGCTCGCGTACCAAGCGGGTCTTGCCAACCCCCGGCTCCCCGGTGATGGTCACCAGTTGCACCGAGGGGTCCCGGTCCGCCCGGGCATAGGCATCCTCGAGGAGGGCCAGCTCCCTCTCCCGGCCCACGAAGGGCGTGGGGGTCTCCTCCAGCGCGTCCACCCCGTAGCGGGTGCGGGCGGCCTCGGCCTGCCAGATGGCCAGCGGGGCTTCCTTTCCCTTCACCCGCACCGGCGCCAGCTCCCGATACTCGATGCGGTCCCGGGTGGCCCGAAAGGTGTCTTCACCCACCACGATCTCACCGGGAGGAGCGACCTCCTGGAGGCGGGAGGCGGAGTTGACCACATCTCCCACCAGCCCTTCACCGCGCGGGTCGGCCGAGACCAGCGCCTCGCCGGTGGTCACCGCCACCCGGGCGGCCAGGTCGAGGCCGGGATGAGTCTCGTTGAGCTCTTCGATGGAGCGCTGGATGCGCAGGGCCGCCCGCACCGCCCGCTCCGGGTCGTCCTCGTGGGCGACCGGCACCCCGAACACCGCCATCACCCCGTCCCCCAGGAGCTTCTCGACCTTCCCGCCGTAGCGCTCGATGTCCTCCCGGAGTCGGGCGTGGTAGGGGCGGAGCCGGGCCCGCACGTCCTCGGGATCGGCTTGGTCTGATCGGGCGGTGAAGCCGACCAAGTCGCAGAAGAGCACCGTGACGACCTTGCGCTCCTCGCCCAGGGCTTGACGGGATGGGGTCTCGAGGGAAGCGCCGCAGGAGAGGCAGAACCGCTTGCCGGAGGGGACCTCGGCGCCACACTGCGGGCAGTTCAGGGCGAGGGGGGTGCCACAGTCCCCGCACAAGCGGGCCTGGGACGGGTTGGTGATGCCGCACGAGGGGCAGGTGGTCATAACGGCAGTCTACGAAGCCACCTCCCCCCGGGCTGCCGGTCGCCGCTGCTCTGGCTCCTCCGCCCTCGCCAATCGGTCATGGTCTGTTCGGGGTGGACCAGGAGGGAGTCCTAACCTGGCGTCCATGGACGCCCAGGGCCTCGAATCCGAGGTAGCCCGGCGCCTCCGGACCGCCGGGGCGAGGTTCGCCTTCCTGTTCGGGAGCCGGGTGGGCGACCATGGTCGTCCGGAGAGCGACCTGGACGTGGCGGCGTGGTGGGGAGAGGGGGCCCCCGGCCCATGGAAGGTCGAGCTGCCCGCCGGGGTGGATCTGATGGTGCTCGACCGCGCTCCGCTGTGGCTGACGGGAAGGGTGGCGCTCTATGGCCGCCTGTTGTTCGACGACGCTCCCGAGCTACGGGTGGCCTGGCAGGCCGACACCCGATTCGTCTACCTCGATGAGCTGCCCCAGCTCCGTCGCCGCCAAGAGGAATGGCTACGGGTAGTGGTAGATGGTCGATAGGGAGCGCGTCATCAGGTTGCTCGCCGGGATCGACGGGGATCGCCAAGCGCTGTCCCGATGGGCCGGGAAAGCGCTCGAAGAGCTTGACGTGACGGCTCTCGACGCCATCAAGTACCGGTTCGTCACGGCCATCGAAGGTTGTGCCCGGGTCGCTCACCATCTGGCCATCTCGGAAGCGTGGGGCGTTCCCGAGACCAACGCCGAGGCCATCGAGGAGCTGGGACGGCGAGGGGTGGTCCCTCCGGGGCTGGCGGACGGGTTGGCCGAGGCGGTCCGCTTCCGCAACGTCCTGGTCCACCAATACGCCGAGGTGGAGGATCAGCGGGTGGTGGAGAACCTCGATCGGCTCGATGACTTCGCCGACTTCGTCCGGGAGGTGGGCGGCTGGCTCCCCGACGCCTGACGGAGCCTCTTCGAGGGCAAGCCGTACGAGTGACAGAACCGCCACAGTCCCCGCAGAAGCGGGCCTCGGACGGGTTGGTTATACCGCACGAGGGGCAGACGATCATGACAGGCAGTCTACGAAGCCGCCTCCTGCGAGGCTGCCCGTCGCCTTCGGCGCTCTCCCCGCCTCGGCTCCCAAGAGAAGAAGCGCAGCGCCAGCGCCATGCCCATCACGCCCCACAGGGCCATCACCCCCAGATGGACCCATTGGACCGCGCCGGCCTCGGGGAGGAACGGGTTGAAGGGATGCTGGAAGGCCCGCACGAAGTGCTTGAGGGGGAGCAGGTCCCCGAGCACTTCCAGCCATTGCGGACCCTCCTCAGGAAGCGGGATGAAGACGTCGGAGATGAAGGCCGCCGGGAGCAGGGTGGCGTTGGCGATGGCAGGGCTCGAGTCCCCGCTGGGAGCGAAGGCCGCCAGGGCGAGCCCCAGTGCGGCGAAGGCGGCCACCCCGACCAGGAAGGTGAGGCCGGCGGCCGGCAGGGTGGGGAGGCGAATCTGGAGGTCGTAGGCGACCACTCCTATGCCCAGCATGATCACCACCGCCAGGAAGGCGATCCACACCGCCGAGCCGACCCGCCCGGCCATGTAGACCCAGGGAGGCAGGGGCGTACCCCGCACCCGCTTGAGGATGCCGCTATCCCGGGAGATCGCCACCCCGATCCCGATGTTGGTGTAGGTGGCCGAGGCCACCGCGAAGACCGCCAACGAGGGGGCGAAGAACTGGGCCACGCTCAGCTCGCCGGGCGTAGCCTCCCCGCCGAAGAGCAGCTCGAAGAGCACCAGGAAGATGAGCGGGAAGACCAGCGTGAAGAAGGCGGCGATGGGAGTGCGCCAGAAGAGGGTGTTCTGATACCGCACCTGCTGCCAGACCAGCTTCCAGACCGGCGTTCGCAGCTCAGCCATCGCCCTCACGCCCGGTCAACTCCAGGTAGACCTCTTCCAGGCTGGGGCGCAGCACGGTCAGCCCCTCCAGTTCCACCCCCCTCTCTGTCGCCCACGAAGTCAGGGCGTGCAGGGTCTGGGTGGCCCGACGGGTGGAGAGCTGCACCGACTCTCCGTGTACCTCGACCTCCCCCTCCAGTCGGGGCAGCTCGCCCACAGAGGTCCCAGCGGGGAGCCGGAAGCTGATCTGGGTGGCCGTCTCCCCACCTACCAGGCTGGCCGGGGTCCCCTCGGCCACGATCCGGCCGCCGGCCATCACCGCCACCCGATCGGCCAGATGCTGCGCCTCGTCCATGTAGTGGGTGGTGAGGAGGATGGTCTTCCCCAGCGAGCGGAGATCGTCGACCAACTCCCACGCCCGGCGCCGAGCCGAAGGGTCGAACCCGGTGGTGGGCTCGTCCAGGAAGAGGAGGTCGGGATCGCCGATCAGCCCCAGGGCCAGGTCGAGGCGGCGCTGCTGGCCACCCGACAGTGCCTTCACGCGAGTGTCGGCCTTGGCGCCCAAGCCGACCAGCTCGATCACCTCCTCCACAGAACGGGGACGCGGATACATGGGCCGGTAGACGCCCAGGACCTCGCGGACGCTCAGCTCTCGCTCGAAGCCCGACGACTGCAGAACGATGCCGATCCGCTCCCGGAAGGGGCGGCCGCCGGTCTGAGGGTCGAAGCCCAGTACCCGCACCTCGCCCGTAGCACGCCGGCGGTGGCCCTCCAGGATCTCCACGGTGGTGGTCTTGCCGGCCCCGTTCGGGCCCAACAGGGCGAAGACCTCGCCTTCGTGGATGGAGAGGTCGATCCCGTCGACGGCTCGCACCGCCTCGTAGTGCTTGACCAGGCGACGGACCTGGATGACGGCCTCCCGGCTCATTGCGGGGAGCGCAGTGGGGCGATGGCCTCCATGTAGCGGGTGAGCTGCCGGTGGGTCCGGTCGATCATCCCCTTGGCCTCCTCGTCCTGCACCCGGCCGGCCAGCGCCTTGCTGGCGAAGTGGATGCCGCGGTAGTAGGCGAAGAGGTAGTCCTGGGTCACCCGGACGCCCTTCTCGCTGGGGTGGCCTTGGGCGGGATTTAGAGGAGGCGGGTCGTGCGGCTCGAGCCGCAGGGCCTCCAGCGCCTCGAGGAGGTCGTCCTCATCCGGACGGCGGTCCATGAAGTCGGCCCCCACATAGCGGTGGATGATCCGGCCGTCCGGGGCGATGGCCACCAACCCCGGCCGGGAGATGAAGCCGTGCGTGGGGTCGTCGTGCCCGGCCTCGAGCGGCTTGATGACCGCCTCACCGTCCGGGTCGCTCAGAAGCGGGAAGGGCAACCTCAGCTTGTGGATGAGGTGGGCGTTGACCTCCGGCGGGTCGACGCTCACCCCGACCACCTCGGATCCGCGGCGGAGGAACTCCTGGTGATCCCGGGCCATGCTGACCAGCTGGCCGTTGCAAAACGGTCACCAGTCCCCGCGGTAGAGGACGATCACCAGCGCCCCTCGCTCCAGGGCCTGGGTGGAGGACCAGGGAGCACCCGACTGGTCGGGCAGGGTGAAGACCGGGGCCGGCATGCCGCCCACCCTAACCCCCGGGAAGGCTTCCCCGGCCCGGCGGGTTGTGGGTGGCGATGGCTCATCGACCCCACAGCGACTTCGAGGCCCGCCAGGGCTACGTCCTGGCTCTCGATGTGCGCGGTGACCGGCTGGCCGCCGGGGGTGCCGACGGATCGGTCAAGCTGTTCTCCCGCCGGGGCGGGGTCGAGGCGGCCTGGCAGGATCACCGGGACCTGGTCAACTCGGTCCGTTTCTCCCACCGGGGCCGGGTGGTGTCCGGTTCGAAGGACGGGACGATCAGGGCCTGGGAGCCGGACGGCAGCTCGGTGGTCATCGGACGGCACGACAACTGGGTGATGGGGGTGGCCTGGGATCCCGAGGGTGAACGGGTGGCCAGCGTCTCCGAGGACGGGACCCTCCGCATCTGGGACGGGAGGGGAGCCGAGCTTCTCCGGATCAACCTCGAGGCGCCCGCCAATTCAGTCGACTGGAGCCCGGAAGGCACTCTGGTGGCGGTGGCCGGCGGGGACCGGGTGCTGCGGCTGCTCGATTCGGGCGACGGCGAGGAGGTGGCGGCGTTGCGGGGCGCCGGCCAGATGCTCTGGTCGGTGCGGTTCAGTCCGAGCGGCAAGCAGGTGGCCTGGGCCGGCCGGGACCGCAAGCGGATCGCCGACGTGACCGGTGAGACCACCGCCGTCTTGGAGGGGCATGGCCAGCAGGTCTGGTCGGTCTCCTGGCACCCGGATGGGGATCGGCTGGCCACCGCCTCCGCCGACCGCAGCGCCCGCCTGTGGTCGTCGGAAGGAACCCCGCTGGAGGTCCTCGAGGGGGCCGATTGGGTGCGGGCGGCCGCCTGGTGGGGGGAGGACCTGGTGATCGCCGGCGACGACGGCAAGATCTCGCTGTATCGGGACGACGGCCGGTCGGCCGGGCAAGTGGCCCCGGCCCCTCCGGTCCCCGACTTCGAGGTCTGCCCCCACTTCGACCCGCAGGTCTTCGAGACCTCCAAGACCCGCTGCGAGGAGTGCGGGTCCACCGAGTCGCTTCGGCTCTGCCTGAGCTGCGGCCACGTGGGGTGCTGCGAGAGCCAGCTGGGGCACGGCACCAAGCACTGGGAGGAGAAGGGCCACCCCAACACCACACCTACCCCGCCGGGACGGTTCCCCTGGCGGTGGTGCTACGAGTGTGATGACTACGTGAAACGGACGGCCTGAGCCCTCCCCCTAACCCCCTCCGCAAGCGGGAGGGGGAACGACACCCTGCCCCCTCCGCAAGCGGGAGGGGGAACGACACCCTCCCCCTTTGGGGGAGGGCCGGGGAGGGGGCTACACCAGGAAGCTGGCGAAGCCGAGCGCCAGGCCGATGGCGATCAGGTTGAGGTTGCCGAGTCCCACCCCGAGCGCCGCCAGCACGAAGGCCAGCACGGCCAGGGCCAGCAGGATCCTCGAGGGTCCCCATTTCCGGGCCATTCCGACTCCTTTCTCAGCTTGGGTTTGGGCGGCCCATTCTGACGCTTTAGGGTCAGCCATGCGGGCCAAACCGAGTTTGGAGGAACTTTGCTGCGTCGTCTCACCGCCAGCCGGCTCTTGGTGGCCTTGGTGCTCCTCGGGCCGGCCTCGGTCTTCTTCCTCTGGCTGTTGAGCTCGCTGCTTCCCAGCCACCCGGTTCCGCCGATCGGGCGGGAGGTGTTCGGCAACATTCCCCCGGCCGGGGTGGTGATCTTCTACTTCGGGGTGGCCGCCTTCGTGGGGGTGTTCTACTACCTCTTCGCCCTGCGAGCCCGCGTCTGGGAGCGGGGCGCTCCCGAGCCGCGCCGGGGCCGTCTCAAGGAGCGCCTGGCTCGCTTCTGGGACGGCGTGTCGATGCGCACCGTGGCCGAGGACCGGGCCATGGGCCTGATGCACTCCATGATCTACTGGGGCTTCCTGGTGCTCTTCGCCGGGACGGTCACCCTGCAGATCGACGAGATGATGCCGGCCGGTTGGAACTTCCTGGTCGGACCCGTCTACCAGGGGTACTCGGCCATCCTCGACCTGTTTGCCTTGGTCTTCCTGGCCGGGCTGGCCGGGGCGGCCGCCCGCCGCTACGGGAAGCCTCCCTATCGGGTCAGGACCAAGAGCAAGCCGGAGGATGCCTGGACGTTGGGGCTCCTCTTCCTGATCGGCGCGAGCGGCCTGGCGGTGGAGGCGGCCCGGATCTCTCTGGTCGGCCGCCCGTCGTTCGAGGTCTGGTCCTTCGTCGGCTACCCGCTCAGCCACCTGGTCCCGTCGGGGACCGCGGCCGGCACCCACCAGGCGCTCTGGGCGCTCCACACGCTGTCGTTCG
Organism: Acidimicrobiia bacterium; assembly: GCA_050742155.1. Taxonomy (GTDB): domain Bacteria; phylum Actinomycetota; class Acidimicrobiia; order Spongiisociales; family JALYHC01; genus JBOGFC01. The sequence continues at coordinate 3,231 of JBOGFC010000073.1, read as the reverse complement.
TGGCTCTCCTGGTGGCCATCCCGGCCACCAAGCTGCGCCACATGTTCACCTCTCCGGCCAACATGTTCTTCGCCCCCCACGATCGGCCCAAGGGGGCCATGAAGCCGATGCCCAACCTCCTGGAGGCGGAGGACCTCGAGTCGGTGGGGGCGGCGGTAGCTGCCGACTTCACCTGGAAGCAGCTGCTCGACACCGACGCCTGCACGATCTGCGGCCGCTGTACCTCGGTCTGCCCGGCCCACCTGACCGGCAAGCCCCTCGACCCGCGCGAGATCATCCTCAAGCTGGGGGAGGTGGCCGCCGCCTCAGGTACCCCGCAGGTGTCGCCTCCGGTCGGCCTCGACCCGGAGATCACCATCGATTCGGAGAGCGTTTTCGAGCGGGTCCGCCCCGAGGAGCTGTGGGCCTGCACCACCTGCAAGGCCTGCGACGAGATCTGCCCGGTGTCGATCGAGATCCTCGACAAGATCCTCGACATGCGCCGCCACCTGACCCTCATGGAGGCGGAGTTCCCTCCCGAGCTGGGCAAGGCCTTCGTCAGCATGGAGAACTCCTCCAACGTGTACGGGATGAGCCAGCAGAGCCGGGGGGACTGGACCAAGGATCTCGACTTCCCGGTCAAGGTTCTGGGAGACGGCGAGACGGCCGAGTACCTGCTCTGGGTGGGCTGCGCCGGCTCGTTCGACGACCGCAACCGCAAGGTGACGGTGGCCCTAGCCCGGCTGCTCCAGGCGGCCGGCGTCGACTTCGGCATCCTCGGGCCTCGGGAGCTGTGCACCGGGGACCCGGCCCGGCGGGCCGGCAACGAGTACGTCTTCCAGGGGCTGGCCCTCCGGAACATCGAGACGCTCAACGACCTGGCAGTGGAGAAGGTGATCGCCCAGTGCCCCCACTGCTTCAACACCCTCCGCAACGAGTACCCGCAGTACGGGGGGAACTACCAGGTCGTGCACCACAGCCAGGTGCTCATGCAGCTCCTCCGCCAGGGCCTCATCGAGGTGGGGGCTCCGGATGGGAAGCGGGTCACCTACCACGACCCCTGTTACCTGGGTCGCCACAACGACATCTACCTGGCGCCCCGGGAGGTGTCGGCGGCGCTGGGCAGGCTGGTGGAGATGCCCCGCCACGGCTCCGGGGCGCTGTGCTGCGGGGCCGGCGGGTCGCGCATGTGGATGGAGGAGCACGTCGGCAAGAAGGTCAACATTGAGCGGAGCGAGGAGGCGCTGGCCACCGGGGCGGAGGAGATCGCCACCGCCTGTCCCTTCTGTCTGGTCATGCTGGACGACGGGGTGAAGGAGCTGGGCAAGGGAGACGAGGTGCCGGTGCGGGACATCGCGGTGATGCTGGCTGAGCGGCTGGTGCGGCGGTGAGGGGAGCCCGGAGCGAGCGCCAGAGCTCCGCCGCTACGTACTGTTCGTAAGAGCCCGCAGATCCACCCCTTCGTCTCGAAGCAGGTCGGCGTCGACCGGCGCGCCCCCTCTGATGAGCTCCATGGCCCGGCGCAGGTCGCGTCCCCGGTCGAGGGCGGCGGCCGCCACGACCGTCCCTTGCCGGAGGAAGAAGACCACGAACGAGCGGTCGGCGAGGCTCCCTCGGACCACCATCTCCTCCTCTCCGGTGTGGAAGCCGGCGTATTGGAGGTTGTGGTCGTACTGATCAGACCAGAACCAGGGCACCTCGACGTAGGGGGTCCCCTTGCCGAGCATGCTGCGCGCCGCCGCGGCCCCGTGCCGGAGGGCGTGGTTCCAGTGCTCCACCCGGATGCGCCGGCCGAAGAGGGGGTGGTAGTGACTGGTGACGTCACCGGCCGCATAGATGCCCTCGACTGTCGTGCGGCACAGCTCGTCGACCACGATGCCGTCCTCGACCTCTGCCCCGGCCTCGGCCACCACTTCGGTCACCGGTTGCACGCCTATCCCAGCCACCACAAGATCGCAGGGGAGTGTCTGTCCTCCGGTGGTCCGGACCGCCTCCACCCTCTGGGAGCCCTCGAGAGCCGACACCCGCTCCCCGAAGTGCATCTCCACCCCGTGGTCCCGGTGGATATCGCCCAGGACCCGCCCCACCTCCCTCCCCAGCACCCTGGAGAGGGGGAGCTCGCCCGGTGCCACCACTGCCACCTCGAGACCCAGCTGGCGGAGCGAGGCCGCCACCTCGGCCCCGATGAATCCCATCCCCACCAGCACGGCCCGGCGGCCCGGAGCGGCCTCGGCCCGGATCCGGTCGGAGTCGGCCACCGTCCGTAGGTCGAAGACCCCGTCGAGGTCCGCCCCGGGGACCGAGAGCCGGCGCTTGCGGCTGCCGGTCGCCACCAGCACCTTGTCGTAGGGGATACGCTCCCCATCGTCGAGCTCGACGACTCGATCCGAGGAGTTCACCCGGCTGGCCCGCACCCCGAAGCGGGTCTCGATCCCCTCCGCTTGGTAGAAGCCCTCCGGGTGAACCAGGGCCTTCTCGAAGGGCTGTTCGCCCCGCAAGTACTCCTTGGAGAGCGGGGGCCGCTCATAGGGGAGCTGCGACTCCTCGCCGACCAGCACCACCCGTCCCTCGAAGCCCTCCTCCCGGAGGGTGGCGGCGGCGGTGGCCCCGGCCAGGCTGGCCCCGACGATGACGATGGTCGAGGCCGTCACACCTCGACCTGGAGCTCGTCTCCTGTCACCTGCACCCGGTAGCTGGGGACGGGATCCTGGGCGGGCCCGGCCAGCACCTCACCGGTGGTGGCCTCGAACCGGGAGCCGTGGCATGGGCAGGTGACCACCGTCCCGTCCAGGTCCCCTTGGGCCAGCGAGCATTGACGGTGAGTGCAGGTGTCCCCGAAGGCGTGGAGGGTGTCCGCCACCCGGGCCACCGCCACTCGGTGCCCGGCCACCTCGTAGGCCCGCATCTCGCCCTCTGCGACCTCGCCGGCCCGTCCGATCGTGATGAGTTCGCTCATCGTGCTCCTTTCCTCGCGCGAGCGGCCCCGACACCGAGCGAACCTTAGGTTTTAGCGAACGCCTGGCGTTCGTACGAACCTTAGGTTTGGTCCTAGGCGGAAGTTACTTGCCCGAGAGGCCCGGATCCCCAAGCTGAGCAGCACTTTCGGACGCGAAGCCCCCAGTTAGTGTAGTCACTAATATGCTGGCTTGTTGGGGCACGGACTGCTAGATTGCTCCTATGCCCAGGCGAGGCGGTGCGATGCACGTGGTGACAACTCGTCGCCACTACAAGGATCGGGTCTACCAGACCCAC
>JBOGFC010000072.1:0-22022 GCA_050742155.1 Acidimicrobiia bacterium | reverse complement strand
ACTTCACACTCTGGTGTGATTCCTGCGCGCCAAAACGCCGGGGGCGGGTCCCTAGGCGGACGGCTTGCGGGCCAGGTCGAGCACCTGCTCCAAGGCCAGCGGCTCACCGTCCCGGTCCCACCACTTCTTGTCGCATTTGTGGCAGGCGCAGAAGTGGACCTCGCTGCCGTCCGGCAGCGAGAGGCGGATCTGGATGATGTCACGGATGCCGCACTTCGGGCACTGCATGATTCCTCTCAACTCTCCTCTCAACTCTCTTCCAGGAGCTTTCCTACATATCGGGAACGGCGGCGCCCTTCTTCGCGCCAATAGGCGTACCAGTACGGGCCGTGGGGACACTTGCCGCAGGTCGCCTTGCCGCATCTGACCCACTGCCGGCGAAGGGACACCTGGGGATGCGCCCCGGGAGGCAGCACCCCGGCCGACTCCAGGCGGGCCCGGGCCAGGATCAGGAGGCGACGCAGCTCGTGCTGGTCCAGTTCGCGCACCGCGTCGAGGAGCTCTCGGTCGAGGGGCATCGACCGGTCAGGCCACTTCCAGAGGGGCGAAGAGCACACGCCCCCGGCGGCCATCGCTCAACGTCCAGCCCACCGGCGGGGTGAGCCGGTCGGCATGCAGCGTGCACAGGGCGTGGCCGGTCCCCGGCACCACCTCCACCACCAGGTCGTCCATCCAGATGGCGCGGTCCGGATAGCTGAAGGCCATCAGGGCCGCGGCGGGGGCCCCGCACCGGGCACAGCGTTGGATCATGGGAGAGCCAACCTAGAACCCGCCCGGCTCCCGACCAAGCATTCCCCCTCGCGGGGCTCTTACGCGCCGTGGCGCGCGTAAGACGATTTTGTCATTCGCCCAGCCGTTCGATCGCCCTCGCCAGCCGCCTTCGGGGAGGCATCCCGGCGAACTGCTCTACCCGCCCGTCGGCCGCCACCACCACCGTGAGCGGGACCGCCCCCACCCCGGCCCGCTCGAACAGGTCGGGTTGGTCCTCGAACCGCACCTCCCGGAAGAGCCGCTTCCCGGCCGCGGCCCCCACCATCTCCAGCACGGGGGCACACTCCCCACAGCCGGCCGAGGTGAACACCACCACGGCCGGGCCCGGCCCGAAGGGCCCGGCGCCGACCATCCCTGGCCGGGCCCCTCGCCGCCAGGCCTGGGCCACCAGCCAGGCGGAGACCATCACCAGGACGACCACCAGCAGCCGGACGGCCGGCTCAGTCACCGACCGGCAGCGCCGTCAAATAGGCGACGGCTCCCTCCATCTCGGCACTCCAGGCCACCGAGAAGGGCGCCAGCGACTCGACGACCACCCCTCCCAGGCCGACCCGCACCGGCGCCGCCTCGTCCACTGGTACCTGGCGAATCGTCCCGGCCGGCACGGCCACCTTGTCGACCGCCCCCACCGTTCCCTCCGCGTCGAGCGGCCTGATCGATACGGTGATCGGCTCCCCGCCGGAGTTGAGCACCCACAGGTCGTGGCGGGCCGGGCCCTCCGCCCCGAAGCCGGGGACCAGCCAGCGGCGCGCCGTCCGGGAGACGCCGGGCGTGGCGGCTCGCAGCCGGTCGCCCTGGCCGAGCACCACGACCGACAGCGGCCCGTCGCCCTGCACCCGCACCCCGAACGGCGGCTCGGCCAGACCGTCGAGAGAGATGCGGGCCTCCGTCCCGGCCGCCACCACCTGGCTGACCACCCCCGGGGCGGGGCCGCCGGTCCCAAAAGCATCCACCGTCACCGCCACGTCGGAGGAGCCGGAATTGCGCACCGCCAGGATCGGGCTGAGGCTCCCGACCCGGACCAGGGGCAACTCCCACACCTCGCTCTGCCCGGTCCCCGGCCACGTGGCCCGATCGCCCTCGGTTGCCAGGATGAGGGCCGGCACGATGAGCCCCTGGCTGGTGGACACCGTCAGGGCAAGCTGCTCCCGCAGGTCGAGGGTCTCGTTCAGATTGAGATCCCGCCATCCGCGCGAGGCCACGGTGAGCCCCTCGTACTGGGGGGGCGCCTCCGCCCCGAACTCGCTCACCCCGGCAATGCTCACCTTGGCATCCTCCGGAAAGGGGTTGAAGAGCCGCAGGGACAGCCGCTCCCCTTCCCGGGTGGAGCCCCCGGGCAGCTGCCAGAGCTTGGGGATCGAGCCGGGACAGAGGTCACCGGCCAGCACGGCCGGGCCTCTCAGGAGGGCCGTGGCGGCGGCCGGCCCGTCCGAGAACTCCACCACCGCCGGAGCATCACCGGCCAGCCGGATGCCACTCACCAGGAGCCCGGTCGACGAGGGACCGGCCAGCTCCAGCTCCGAGCGGTCTCCCACCTCGCCCCCGCTCGGGAAGGACACACCGGCAGTGGCCGGGGCCAGAGAGGCCAGGGTAAGCAGGGTGTCATGTGCGGTGTCGGCCAGGGCCCACGGGCAGTACGACACCCCGCTCCCCCCCGCACGGGTTGCGGCGGGCTGCACCGGCGACACCCCTGAGAAGGCGGGCGTCTCGATCACCGGAGCCGGCAGCAGGGCGGCGGCCGCCCCCAGCAGCGAGACGACCAGGGCCAGGACCAGCCGGCCCATCACCGGTGCTCACCTCTTCCCCACCAGGCCAGGGCGGCCAACACCAGGGCCAGGAGCCCCAGCGCCTGCACGATCAGGCGGTACTGCCCGTCGCCCTGGTACGTCACCTCGCCCGCCGAGGCCGATACCTCATTGGCCCATCCCACCTGCTCCCAGGGCCCGGGCGACCATCGCTGGTCGGCGTTCTCGGCCAGGTAGACCCGGCCCTCGGGCCGGGGCGGGCCCGTATAGCCGGGACCGGCCCACCTCCAGGCGGTGCCGTTCTCGGCCACCGCCCGGTAGCCGGGTGCCTCGTTCTCGAAGGCCGGGTAGCGCAGTCCGGAGAGGGGCTGCAGGTCGAGCTGCACGTCGAGGGCCTGCTCGAAGGGAGTGGGCCCGGTGAGGATCACCCAGCGCACCCCGAACGGAGCGAGCGACTCTCCCACACGCAGGGACTGGCCGTTCCCCAGCGCCCGCAGCACCTCCTCCAGCTGCCGGTCCCCCGCACGGGGAGCCGGGAGCCAGGCCTCCCACAGCCGGGGGGCGGGGGCGGCTACCAGGCGATAGGCGGCCCCGTCGACACTCCGGCTCTCGCCGGCCAGGGTCTCGGGCGGGCCGAGGAGGAGGATACGAGAAGAGCCCTCCTCCGCCTGGCGGCCGGCCGTGAATCGCAGCGCCTCACCGAAGCGGTCGGCCGGCAGGCCGGCCCGGCCCCCGGCCATCAGCAGCAAGGCACCGGCCACCAGCGCCAGGGCGGCGGTCATCCCCGCCAAGGCGGCGGCCCGCCGCCAAAGGTACTGGCCGGGCACCCGGGCCCACATCTCCAGGGCGCTGCCGGCCACCACGGCCATCCCCAAGGAAGCAGCGATGAGGCCGGGAAGGCCCACTTCCTGCCCCAGGCCGAAGCCGCCGCTGCGGGCTGCGAACGCTCCCAGCAAGGCCACCAGCGCCCCCCACCCGCCGAGAGAGACCAACCGGCGCTCCCCCCCGGCGAGCACCGCCCCCACTGCCCCGGCGAACAAGGCCAGAGTCCACCAGGACGGGGTCCAGAAGGCCGGCACGCCGGCGGTGGCGAACCGGACCGGGTCGGTGGTCCACAGCCAGGGGAGGAGGAAGACGAGTCCGATCCCGCCTCCCGCGGCGGCCCGCAGCGCCGGCGACAGGTGGCGGTCTCCCACCGCCGCCCGTGCCGCCAGCGCCAGGGTGGGGACCGCCAGCGCTCCCGGGGTGAAGACGGCCACCACACCACTGGACAGGCCCAACAGGCCGAGGCGTCCGACTCGCCGGCGCCACCCGGGAGGCCACAGGCGGAGGGCCGCCAGGACCACCCAGGGCACCCCCGCCAGGGCCATCAGGCTCGGCCAGTGGCCTTCGGTCAGCATGGCCCGGGCGGGGGGCCCTCCCACCAACACCACCCCGGCCGCCCAGCGGGCGTAGGCGCCCACCCCGAAGCGCCGCAGGAGGCGGGCGGTCCCGACGATCCCGGCCAGCATGGACGCTACGGTCAGGGCGGCGGCGGTCAGCTCGGACCGGCCCAGCAGGATCACCTGCGCAAGAGCCACCGCCCCCACCGCCGGGCGTAACGGCTCGGGGCTGCCCAGGCCGGCCACGTTCCAACCCCCGGCGTAGGCCCGCAGCGTATCCCAGGCCGACTCGGCCGGGGGCAGGGCGTACCCGGCGATCGGCAGGGTGCCCGCCCACACCTCCCGGGTGGCGAACGCTACGAACGCCATCGAGGAGAGGAGGCCCACGAACCCGGGGTGATGGACCGCCTCCTGTCCCATCTCGAACAGGCCGGCCAGGGTCCCGGGCATGCCCTCGGCGGCGCGAGCCCGCACCCGCTCCCCCATCTCCTCCCCGAGGCGCCGCAGCCGTGACGAGCCGCGCAGCTGGTATCGGAACAGCTCCTCGTCCCCCACCCGCCGGGAGCGCAGCACCTGTCGGCGGATGCGCAGCGTCTCCGGGAGATGGATGGCGTTCCAGGCCCACGCTCTGGCGAACTCGACCAGCCCGGCCCGCCGGCCGAGGAAGCTGGCCACCACCCCTTCGATGAGGCCGCCCGCAAAGGCGAGCGGCAGGCTCCAGAGCAGCGTGACGCGGCTATAGGCCTTGAGCATCGCCCTGATCCGACCGGCCTCCTCCCGCCAGGAGTCGCCCCGGGCTCGGCAACTGCCGGCATGGAGGACCTCCGAGGAGGGGGCCACCACCACCCGCGCTCCCGCCAGCCGGGCCCGCTGGCAGAAATCGATCGCGGCCGACTCGGCCGGAAGGCGGGGATCCGGGCCCCCCAGCCCCCTCAGCAGGTCCGTCCGCACCAGCAGTGAAGCGGTCGACACGAAAGCCACATCCCGCACCACGTCGTACTGCTGCTGGTCGAGCTCCCCCCTCTCGAGGCCGAAGTACGGGACGTCGAAGACGTCCGTGGCGGCTCCCACCGACTCCAGCACCTCGGGGTGGTCCGCATGGAGCAGCTTGGAGCCGGCCACCGAGGCCTGGACCCGCTCCGACTCGCGCACCAGCGCCGCCAGGGCGTCCGGGCGGGGCCGGGCATCGTCATGGACCATCCACACGTGCGTGACCTCGGCCGGGAGCTCGGCGAGGAGCTTCTGGCTGCCCTCCACCCACCGCAGTCCGTGCTCCTCGGCGGCCCGGCGACAATCGCCGTCGCCGCCCACCACGAACACGGCCGCCGGCTCGTAGACTTGCCGGGCGAACGCCTCCGCCACCTCCGGGATCGCGGAGGCGTCGTGGACGACCACCGCCGCGGCTATCACTGCCGTGCTCGGGGGGGCCTCTAACCGCGAGTCGAGGAGAGACATTGAACGGCCATTCTGCGACAGAGGGATCAGCAAGGCAATCTCCATCTGTCTCCCTCCCCCAAGGGGGGAGGGCTTGGGGAGGGGGGAACGTGGTCCTGCTCTCCGGAGGCGTCGGCGGAGCCCGCCTGGGGCGGGGGCTGGCCGGCCTGCTCGGCCGGGCGCTGACGGTGGTGGTCAACGTGGGCGATGACGACCTGATCCACGGGCTGGAGGTCTCCCCCGACCTCGACACGGTCCTCTACACCCTGGCCCGGTGGGAAGGCCCCCACGGCTGGGGGGTGGCCGGGGACAGCTTCCAGGTGATGGGCCACCTGGCCGCCCTGGGAAGCGACATCAGCTTTCGGATCGGCGACCGTGACCTGGCCACCAATCTGCGCCGCACCGATCTCCTCCGCCGGGGTGCACCGCTCTCGGCCGTCACCGCCCGCCTGGCCGAAGCGCTCGGGGTGACGGCCAGGGTGCTGCCGGCCACCGACGACCGGCTCCGCACCAGGGTCCAGACGGCCGACGGGATCTGGCGAAGCTTCCAGGAGTACTTCGTCCGCCGGGGTCATCAGGACGAGGTGCGCGACGTGCGGTTCCCGGGCGCCTCCTCGGCCAAGCCGGCCCCGGGGGTGACGGAGGCCATCGAGCGGGCCGCCCTGGTGGTGGTGGGCCCCTCCAATCCCCCCCTCTCCGTCTGGCCCATCCTGGCGGTGGCCGGGGTCGGCGAGGCGCTGGTACGGGCGCCCCGGGTGGTCGGCGTCAGCCCGCTGGTGGGCGGCAAGGCCGTCAAGGGCCCGGCCGATCGGGTCCTGCGCTCGCTGGGCTTCCCGGCCGGCAACGCCGGGGTCATCGCCGCCTACGACGGTTTGCTCCACGAGCTGTGGATCGACGAGAGCGACCGCGCCGAGCAGGCAGCGCTCGAGGAGCTGGGCTGCCGCATCAGGGTGGCCCCCACCCGGATCGCCGATCCCGGCGACGCCGAAGCCCTGGCCGCCCGCCTGCTCGCCCAAGGAGACGCCCAAGGGGACAATTGACCGTCGAGATACATCCCATCCGGGGGATCCCCGAGGTGGTCCAAGGAGACGACCTGGCCGAGCTGTTGATGCGGGGGCTGGCCGAGTCGGGGATCGAGCTCGCCGACCGGGACGTGGTGGTGGTCACGCACAAGGTGGTCTCCAAGGCGGAGGGTGCAGTGGTGGAGCTGGGAGGCGACGATCCCGACGCCTACCGAGCTCTGGTGGAGGAGGAAGCGGCCTCCATCCTGCGCCGCCGGGGTGAGCTGATCATCGCCGAGACCCGCCATGGCTTCATCTGCGCCAATGCCGGAGTGGATCGCTCGAACGTCCCGACGGGCTGGGCGGTGTTGCAGCCCCGTGATCCCGACCGCTCGGCCGAGCGCCTGCGACGCCGGCTCTCCCGAGCCGCCGGCGCCGACGTGGCGGTGGTGATCACCGACACGTTCGGACGGGCGTGGCGCCGGGGCCTGGCCGACGTGGCGATCGGCGTGGCCGGGATGCCGGCGGTGCTCGACCTACGAGGCACCCCCGACGCCACCGGACGCCTCCTCGAGGTCACCGAGATCGCCCTGGCCGATGAGGTGGCGGCGGCGGCCGACCTGGTGATGGGTAAGGCGACCGGCATTCCGGCCGCCGTGGTGCGCGGGCTAGCCTACCCACCCGGCCGAGGACGCGCCGCCGAGCTGGTCCGCCCGATCGAGGAGGACCTCTTCCGGTAGGTCGTGACTCAGTTCTGGCGTGAGTTAGCGACCGCCGGCGGTACGTTTCTCACGCAAGAACGGAGGAGAGCTCCGGAACCACTCCACGGTGCGCGCCAGGCCCTCCCCGAGCGAGGTCCAGGGGCGCCAGCCCAGCGCCCGTTCGGCCGCCGAGGGATCGACGACCGATCGGGGCAGGTCGCCCGGCTTGGGGTCCTCGAAGGTCGGGGCGCCTCGGTAGCCGGTCAGGGCAGCCAACCGCTCGTAGAGCTCGAGGACCGAGGTCTCCATCCCGGTGCCGATGTTCAGCAGCCGGCCCCGGCCCCGCTCGGCACCGCGCAGGAAGGCGTCCACCACGTCCTCGACGTAGACGTAGTCCCGGGTCTGGGTGCCGTCCCCGAAGATCACCGGGTGGCGGCCGTCCAGCATCGCTCGGGAGAAGATAGCCACCACCCCGCCCTCTCCGAAGGGGTCCTGGCGCGGTCCGTACACGTTGGCCGGAGCGAGCAGCGCGTAGTCGATGCCGTAGGCCTTCCGGAAGAAGGCGAAGTAGTCCTCCACGACCTTCTTGGAGATCCCATACGGTGAGCCGGGACGGCGGGCCTGGCTCTCCTTGGCGGGCAGCCGGGCCCCCTCTCCATAGATGGCCCCCCCCGAGGAAGCGAACACCACCCGCTCGGCGCCGGCCGCCTGGGCGGCCTGGAGCACGTTGATGGTCCCCAGGATGTTCACCGTGGCGTCGTGCTGAGGGTCGTCCACCGAAGGTCGCACGGCCGACTGGGCGGCCAGGTGGAAGATCACCCGGGGGCCGAACTTGACCGTCACCCATCCGAGCTCCGGCGCCCGGATGTCGAGCTGGTGAAAGTCCACCCGTTGGCTACGGCGGGCCTGGGCGAGCCGGTCGAGGTGTCCCTTGGAGAGGTCGTCCACGACCAGCACCTCCCATCCCTCGTCGGCCAGGCGGTCGACGAGGTGGGAACCGATGAAGCCGGCCCCCCCGGTGACCAGCGCCCGGCTCATTTGGGCCCTCATGGGGGTGGAGAGAAGCTGATCCAGCGCAGGCCCAGGCGAGCCCCGGGGGCCACCCGGACCCCGCCGGCCAGCTCGCACTCGGGCCCGATCCGGCAGCCCTCCCCAACCAAGGCGAAGTCGCGCACCAGCGCCCCCGGCAGCACCTGGCTGTCCCAGCCCACCACGGCCCGCTCCACCCGCGATCCTCCGTGCAGGCGCGCCCCGTCCAGCACCACCGCCTCCTCCACCACCGCTCCCTCCTCGACCACCGCGCCGGGGCCGATCCAGCTCCAGGCGCCTCGCAGCTCGCCGGCCACCTGCGACCCGTCGGCCTGCCAATGCCGGCCGGGAACCCGGTGAAGCCGGCATCCGCCCTGCAGCACCAAGCCGTGCGCGGCCAGGTAGAGGGCCGGGGTCCCGATGTCGAGCCAGAGCCCGTCGGTGACCACGGCCTTCAGCTTGCCCTGCTCGGCCAGGCTGGGGAAGACCTGGCGCTCGAAGGAGACCGGGCCCGGCCCGAAGCCGGCCAGCGCCTCCCGGTGGAGCAGGTACATGCCGGCCGAGATGGTGTCGGCCGGGGCGGTCCCCAGGGGAGGTTTCTCGACGAAGCGCTCGACCGTCTGATCGTTCCCCACCACCACCACCCCGAAGGCGGAGGGGTCTTCCACCGGGGTCAGCACCAGGACGCCCTCGGCCTCCGGCAGCTGGCCCAAGAGGTGGGGCAGGTGCACCTCGAAGTGCACGTCGCCGTTCAACACCAGGAAGCGCTCGTCGAGAGCCTCGGGCTCCTGGCGGACCAGCCAGGAGAGCTGCCCGGCGGTGTCCAGGGCCTCCTCCTCGACCGTCACCGCCAGCCCCGGCACGCCCGCCCATCGCTCGGCAAAGGAACGCCAGGCAGCCTCGTGTTCCTTGCCGATGGCCAGCAGCACCTCTTCGACGCCCGCTTCGGCCAAGAGACGCAGCTGGTACTCGACGAAGGGAAGGCCGGCCACCGGCAGCAGGCCTTTGGGCATCGCCTCGGTGAGCGGCCAGAGGCGGGTGCCCCGCCCGCCCAGGAGGAGCACCGCCTGGCGGATCATCGGAAGATCACCCGGCGGGGGACCAGCCGGTACTTGATCAGGGTCCACAAGGCGGGGAATCCGTCCCGCCAGGAGATCTTCTTGCCCTCGTCGGCCTCGCGGCCGGCGTAGCGAATCGGCACCTCCCAGATGCGCTCCCCGGCCCGCAGGAACTTGGCGGTCAGCTCCGGCTCGATCTCGAAGCGATCAGAGACCAGCCGCAGCGAGCGCAGCAGGCGGGCATCGGCCATCTTGTAACAGGTCTCCATGTCCGAGAGGGTGGTGTTGTAGAGGAGGTCGGTGACCAGGCTGAGGAACCTGTTCCCCACCAAGTGCCAGAAGAGCATGTTGCGACGCTCGCCGGTGAAGCGAGAGCCGTAGACCACCCTGGCCTGCCCCTCCAGGATGGGCCGCAGCATGGCCGCCCAGTCGCGGGGGTCGTACTCCAAATCGGCATCCTGGATGACCACCACGTCGCCGTTGGCCTCCTCGATCCCTCGCCGGACCGCCGCCCCCTTGCCCTGGTTGGCCGGCTGATAGAAGACCCGGACGGTGGAGTCCGAGAGGCGGGAGAGGATGTCCCGGGTCCCATCGGTGGAGCCATCGTCCACCACCACGACCTCCTTGTCGAGCGGGAGCTCCACCTCCCGGACTCGCCGGATCGCCTCCGCCACCGTGGTGCGCTCGTTGTAGACCGGCATCACCACGGACAGCTTCGCGTAGTCGGTCACGATCACCTTGGCAGGTCGAGAGGCGTTTAGGGTAATGCCCGCCGACCTGGGCTCCCAGGAAGGAGGCGAGGTGGGTCGGATAGTCATCACCGGAGCGGCCGGGTTCCTCGGCTCTCACCTCTGCGAGGCGCTCCTTCGGCGCGGCGACCAGGTGGCGGCCATCGACAACTTGGCCACCTCCAGCCTGGCCAACGTGCAGCACCTCTTCGGCCAGGAGAGCTTCACCTTCGTGCGCTACGACGTCACCAACTACCTCTCCGTCCCGGGGCCGGTGGACGCCGTCCTCCACTTCGCCAGCCCGGCCTCGCCGCAGGACTATCTGGAGATGCCCATCCAGACGCTCAAGGTGGGGAGCCTGGGGACCCACAAGACGCTCGGCCTGGCCATGGAGAAGCAATCCCGCTACCTGCTGGCCTCCACCAGCGAGGTGTACGGGGACCCGGAGGTGAGCCCGCAGCCGGAGGACTACGTGGGCCACGTCAGCCCGATCGGCCTGCGGGGCGTGTACGACGAAGCCAAACGCTTCGCCGAGGCGATGACCATGGCTTATCACCGGTACCACGGCATGGACGTCCGGATCGCTCGGATTTTCAATACGTTCGGGGTTCGGATGAGACCAAACGATGGGCGAGTGATCTCCAATTTCCTGGTCCAGGCGCTGCGGGGGGAGCCGCTCACCGTCTACGGCGACGGGAGCCAGACCCGCAGCTTCTGCTATGTCGACGACACGGTGGCCGGGCTTCTGGCTCTGCTCGACTCCGACTACGTGGGACCGGTCAATATCGGCAACCCCGACGAACACACGATCCTGGAGCTGGCCGACCTGGTGCTCGAGGTCACCGGTTCCACCTCCGAGATCGTCCACCGCCCCCTCCCGGAGGGCGACCCCCAAAGGCGGCGCCCCGACATCTCGCTGGCCCGGCGGATCCTCGGATGGGAGCCGAAGATCGGCATCAAGGAGGGCCTGGCCCGCACCGCCGAGTGGCTGGCGGGGCAGCTCCGGGAACCGTGAGGTTGGCTACCGCCCCACGCCCCGATACACCATCCCGAGACGGCGCACCGCGGCCGGGTCGAGGATGTTGCGGGCGTCGACGATCGTGGAGCCGCGCATGACGTCACGCACCATCCGCAGGTCGACGGCCTGGAACTCGGGCCACTCGGTGGCGATCAGCAGCACATCGGCCTCCTTGGCGGCGTCGAGCGGATCGATGGCCCGCCCCACCCCTTCGATGGGAGCCTGCACCCTGGGGTCGTAGGCACGCACGGTGGCCCCCTCCTCCACGAGGGCGAGTGCCAGCTCCACGGCCGGGGACTCTCGCACGTCATCGGTGCCGGCCTTGAAGGCCAGCCCCCACAGCCCCACGGTGGCCCGGGCCACGTCGCCCCCGACTGCCTCCCGCACCTTGCCGACGATGCGACGGCGCTGCTCCTCGTTGACCTCGATCACCCCCCTGAGCAGGGCGAAGTCGTAGCCGGCCCCATCGGCGATGGCCACCAGGGCCAAGGTGTCCTTGGGGAAGCACGACCCCCCGAAGCCCGGTCCCGGGCTGAAGTAGTGAAACCCGATCCGGCGGTCGTATCCCATGCCGAGCAGCACGTCCTGGACGTCGGCCCCCACCGCCTCGCACAGGTTGGCGATGGCGTTGGCGAAGGTGACCCGGGTGGCCAGGAAGGCGTTGGCACTGTACTTCACCATCTCCGAGGAAATCGGGTCGGTGATCACCACCGGCGATTGGAGCGGCCGGTAGATCTCCACCAAGAGCTCGGCGGCCCGCTGGTCGGTCGAGCCGATCACGATGCGGTCCGGATGGAGAAAGTCGGCCAGCGCGTTGCCCTCGCGAAGGAACTCAGGGTTGCTCACCACCGCCACCGCCGCTCCGCGCTCGCCCAGGCGGTCCTGCAAGCGACCCACCGAGCCGACCGGCATGGTCGACCTGAGTACGACTACTCCCCCTGGGACGAGGTGAGGCGCCACATCGTCGAGAGCGGCCTCGACGATGCCGGTTTCCGCCGAGCCGTCGGGCCTGGGCGGCGTGGGAAGGGCCACGAAGACCGCCTCGGCGCCCTCCACCGCCCGGGCGTTGTCGCCGTGGAAGCTGAGCAGGTCGCTGGCCACCCCCTCCGCCACCAACCGGTCCAGGTCGGGCTCGAAGAACGGGATCTCGCCCCCCTCCAGCATCTCCAGGCGTTGGGGGTCGGCCTCGCCGACTCTCACTCGGTGGCCCAGCGAGGCCAGACCGGCGGCGGTGACCAGACCCACGTACCCGGCGCCCAACACCGCTAACTGCATGAACCTCTCCTCATCGGCCGACCACGCTAGCCGCTAAGAGTCGCCGAGCTGCTCCACGTCGTCCCCGACGATCACGATCACATCGACGTCCGGCGGGAGCTCCCCCGCCGGGAGCACCTCCCCGAAGCCGATCGACTGCAACACCGCCCGGGCTCTCACGATCTCCTCGGGACGGGCGATGACCAGCGTGCGCGGGTAGTCGGCATTGTCCGCATCGCCCAGCGCAACCACCGGGTAGCCCTTTTCCTCGAGCAGCTCGGCCATGTCGGCGGCCGCGCCGGGCCGACCGTTGCCGTTCAGAACCTGGATTCGGGGAGGGCCGAGGGCGGCCGTGGCCAGGTGTGACCCGGTGCGGAAGGCCTCCAGCACCCGCGTCGCCTGAGGGTCCTTGCGCACCAGGTAAGAGATCCCGTCCTCCATGGCGAAGTCCACCGGCAGGGCGGCCGCCTCGGTGTCGGCCGGTCCCACCGAGCGCATCTCCCAGGCCAGGGAGATCAGGACCCGGTTCGAGAAGCCCTGGTCGGCCGACACATGCTCGCCGAGCGCCGCCACCAAGTCGCCCAGCTCGCTGATGGTGGAAGGCCGCTTGGCCTCCTCCAGGATGGCGAAGATGAGCCGCTGCTGCCGCTGGATCCGCCCCAGGTCGTCGGCCTCCACGGCCACCCACTCATCACCCTGGAGCTCCTGGTAGGAACGGGAGCGGGCGTAGGCGAGGGCCATGGCGCCGTCCAGCTCCACCATCCCGGCGGGCACGGACAGGCCGGACTTCTCGTCGCGGGCCGGATTGGGAAAGTACATGGTCACCCCGCCCAAGGCGTCGACCACCTGGGCGAATCCCACGAAGTCCATCTCCACGTAGTGATGGACGGGAAGCCCGGTGGCCTGCTTGACCGTCTGGACCATCAGGTCGGGCCCGCCCAGCGCGTAGGCGGCGTTGATCTTGTCGGTCCCCTCGCCGGGGATCCTCACCTTGAGGTCGCGGGGAAGGCTGAGGATCTGGACCCGGCCGTCTCCCGGCAGGGTTTGGACCAGCATGATGACGTCGGCCCGCTGGCCCTCGGCCGCCCCGAAGAAATCCGGGAAGTCCTCGGGAAGCGCCTCCCGGCTGTCGGAACCGATGAGGAGGAAGTTGCGTGGTTCGCTGGGAGCACTCGGGGCGGCATCGATGGAGGGAAGGTTGGCGGCCGGGATGGTGGCCACCTCGGAGCTGGCCCGGCCGGCCCAGTACCACACCCACGCCACTCCACCGAACACCGCCAGATTGGCCACCACCAGCAACGCCACGACCAGGGCGCGCACGGGAAGGCGCCGCCCGGCACGCGTGGCGACAGTGTCGGCTGTGTCTGATCGTCCCGCCATCCCGAGCGGAGAATACCCGGTTCCCGAAACCTGGAAACCGCTCAGCCGACCGGAACTATCTGGGCGGCGGGCAGGTGGACCTTGAAGAAGCTCACCAGCCGCTGGTAGACATCATCGGCGGCCCCCTCGTCGTAGCCGGGCCGGGTGTCGTTGAGGAAGTCGTGCCCGACTCCTTCGTAGAGGACCCACTCGCCGTGGGGCACCAGGCGTTGGGCCTCCTCGACGTCCTTGGGGCCGCTCAGGTCGTCGTCCCGGCCGTAGAGCCCCAGGAGGGGAGCGGTGATGTCCGGCAGCACTCGACGGGCGGCCGGGCGGTCCTCCCCGCCCAACGGGGCGTAGCACACCGCCACCGCTCGCACCGCCCGGTGCTCGGCCGCGTAGAGAAGGGCCAGCCGGCCTCCGATGTCGAGCCCGAGGAGGCCGGCCCCCTCCTTCTGGGTGCCCTCGATGTCTTCCGCCACCACGAACTCGTAGGCGTCGTGCAGGTCGGCCAGGGCGCGCCCGTCGGGGAGTCGATGGTAGTGGTCGAGCGCCTCCTCGAGCGTGGCCCGTGGGGGCGGACCCTGACCCCGATAGAGGTCCACCGCCACCGCCGTCAGGCCGTGCCGAGCCAGGCGCCGGCACACCTCCTTCTCGTGGGAGGTGAGGCCGAAGATGTCGTGCACCACGATCACGGTCGGGAAGGCCCCCACCACGTTCGGCCGGGCCAGGTAACCGGGATGCAGCTGCGTGCCGGCCGGCATGCGGAAGGACGTGTAGAGGATGAGATGTTCTCCCTCGCCCGGCAGGATGCTCATCAGAAGAGTCTCCCTCCGCTTCTCCCGCTCCCTTTGGTTCTCCCCCTCCCTCCGCTTCTCCCCCTCCCTCCGGGAGGGGGTTGGGGGGAGGGTTGGGGGGAGGGTAGAGGGGAGGGTACCGCACTCCGCACCTCCCACACCTCGCCGCTCGACAGGCGCCGCTCACCGGCCTCCGTCTCCACCACCAGCTCGCCCGACGGTGCGACGTCGCGTGCCATCCCCCGCCCATCCGGCTCCCAGCGCACCAGCCGCCCAATGGTGAGGCAAGCCGCCCGGTACTCGTCGAGGCCCCAGCGATCCGGCCCGGCGGCCACCCGCTCCAGGAGGTCGTCGGCCCATCTTCGAGCCAGCTCTGTGGCGAGCCCGGAGCCTGGGTCGTCGTCGTGGAGCGCTCCGATGCCCTGCGGCGGGGAGGGCCACCAGAGGTTCACCCCCAGGCCGGCCGTCACCACCTGCCCGCCAGATTCCACCAGGATCCCGCCGATCTTGTCGGCGGCCACCATCAGGTCGTTGGGCCACTCGAGATCCACTTCTCCCAACACGGCCCGGGCCGCCACCGCGGCCGCCAGCGAGAGGCGTCCCCAGGTGGGGGGAGGCCACCACGGGGCGAACGCCAGTGAGGCGGCCAGCGCCCGGGGGGCCGTCTGCCAGGCACGGCCGGCCCGGCCCCGCCCGCCCGTCTGGCGGGCGGCCACCACCAGCACGGGTTTCCCGGAGTATCGCTTGCCCGCCTCGTCCTGGGTGGATGCGATACTGTCCAACCGGACCACGTCGTACGGTGGAGCCATTCGAGAGGACGGTAGTGAGCACCGAGGACCGCCTCGAGTACCTGCGCAAGCTCCGTGAGGAGGCGCTCCACGCCGGCAGCCAGCGGGCCATCGATCGCCAGCACGAGCTGGGCAAGGCCACCGCCCGGGAGCGCATCGAGATGCTGCTCGACAAGGGGACCTTCCAGGAGGTCGACGTGTTCGTGCGCCACCAGGCGCAGGGCTTCGGGATCGAGGAGCGTCGCCCTCTCGGCGACGCGGTGGTGACCGGCTGGGGCACGGTCGACGGCCGGACCGTGTTCGTCTTCGCCGAGGACTTCACCGTCTTCGGGGGGAGCCTGGGGGAAGCGGTGGCCGACAAGATCTGCAAGGTCATGGACCTGGCCATGCGAGTGGGGGCGCCGCTCATCGGCCTCAAGGACTCGGGCGGGGCCCGCATCCAGGAGGGGGTGATCTCCCTGGACGGCTACGGGCGCATCTTCGAGCGCAACGTGCGGGCTTCGGGGGTGATCCCGCAGATCTCGGTGATCATGGGTCCCTGTGCCGGAGGAGCGGTCTACTCCCCGGCCATCACCGACTTCGTGTACCAGGTGGTCGGCACCAGCCACCTCTTCATCACCGGGCCGGACGTCATCAAGGCGGTGACCGGGGAGGCGGTGAGCTTCGAGGAGCTGGGCGGCGCCTACAGCCACGCCACCCACTCGGGGGTCACCCACTTCGTCGCAGAGAACGGCGCCTCGGCCCTGGAGGAGGTCCGCTACCTCCTCTCCTTCCTCCCCCAGAACAACATGGAGGTGCCTCCCTACTTCACGCCCACCGACCGGCCCGACCGCATGGAAGAGGACCTCACCACCATCGTGCCGGACTCCCCCAACCAGCCCTACGACATGGTGCGCCTCGTCGAGATGGTGATGGACGGCGGCGAGTTCTACCAGGTGCACGAGCAGTGGGCGAAGAACATCGTGGTGGGCTTCGCCCGGCTGGACGGCTACTCGGTGGGAGTGGTGGGAAACCAGCCCTCGGTGCTGGCGGGCACCCTGGACATCGAGGCTTCGGTGAAGGCGGCACGCTTCGTGCGCTGCTGCGACGCCTTCAACATCCCGCTGATCACCTTCGTCGACGTACCGGGCTTCCTACCCGGGGTGGACCAGGAGCACGGCGGGATCATCCGCCACGGGGCCAAGCTGCTCTTTGCTTACAGCGAGGCCACCGTCCCCCGGGTGACCGTCATCACCCGCAAGGCCTATGGGGGGGCCTATGTGGTGATGAACTCCCGCAGCCTCAGGGCCGACGCGGTCTTTGCCTGGCCGACCGCCGAGATCGCCGTGATGGGAGCCTCCGGGGCGGTCAACGTGATCTTCCGCCGCGAGCTGGCCCAGTCCGAGAACCCCGAGGGGCGCCGCGCCGAGCTCATCGAGGAGTACGAGGACACCTTCAACCACCCCTACATCGCCGCCGAGCGGGGCTTGGTCGACGAGGTGATCGAGCCGCGGGAGACCCGGCCCCGGCTCATCCAGGCCCTGGACATGCTGCGCACCAAGCGGGAGACCCTCCCCCCCAAGAAGCACGGCAACATCCCCCTCTGAGGCTTCCCGCCCGCCCTGTTTTGGCGCGCAGAAATCACACCAGAGTGTGAAGTTTGCGCGCCAGAACGAGGTAGGGACCCGGAAGGGGGTCAGGCCGCCCTCTAGCATGCCCGCCATGCAATCGGTGCTGGTCGCCAATCGCGGGGAGATCGCCGTCCGGGTGATCCGGGCCGCCCAGGAGCTGGGGCTGCGCACCATCGCCGTCTACTCGGAGCTGGACCGCGACGCGCTGCACGTGGCGCTGGCCGACGAGGCCTGGAACATCGGGCCGGCCCCGGCGGCGCAGTCCTACCTCAATGGCCCGAGGATCATCGAGGCGGCCAGGGAGTCGGGTGCCGAGGCCATCCATCCCGGTTACGGCTTCCTGGCCGAGGACGCGCACTTCGCCCAGGCCGTGATCGATGCCGGGCTCAACTGGGTGGGCCCGCCCCCGGACGCCATCGCCACCATGGGCGACAAGATCGCCTCACGCCGGGCGGCCGAGCAGGCCGGCTTCGCCCCGGTGCCCGGCACCCTCGAGCCGCAGGAGTCGTTGAAGGCCGTTCGCAAGGCGGCCGGGGAGTTCGGCTACCCGGTGGCCATCAAGGCCGCCCATGGAGGCGGGGGGAAGGGCCTGCGAGTCGTGGAGGACGCCAAGGACCTGGAGGAGGCCTTCGAGGGGGCCCGTCGGGAAGCCGACGCCTATTTCGGCAACCCCGAGGTGTACGTGGAGAAATACCTGCAGCGGCCCCGCCACATCGAGGCGCAGGTCATGTTCGATGCCCACGGCGCCGGGGTGTTCCTCGGGGAGCGGGACTGCTCGGTCCAGCGCCGCCACCAAAAGCTCATCGAGGAGAGCCCCTCCGCCAACCTCTCCAACGAGCAACGCGCCCAGTTGGGCAAGGCCGCCCTGGCGGTGGCCGAGGCGTGCGGTTATCGCAACGCCGGGACGGTGGAGTGTCTGCTGGATCAGGAGGGCAAGTTCTACTTCCTGGAGATGAACACCCGCCTGCAGGT
Source organism: Acidimicrobiia bacterium (assembly GCA_050742155.1). GTDB lineage: Bacteria > Actinomycetota > Acidimicrobiia > Spongiisociales > JALYHC01 > JBOGFC01. The sequence continues at coordinate 4,375 of JBOGFC010000072.1, read as the reverse complement.
CGAGCACACGGTCACCGAGATGGTCACCGGGATCGATCTGGCCAAGGAGCAGCTCCGGGTGGCCGCCGGGGAGGAGCTCTCCTTCTCGGAGGTGGAACCCCGCGGCCATGCCATCGAGTTCCGCATCAATGCCGAGGACCCGGCCCGCGACTTCCTCCCCGGCCCGGGCAAGGTGGCCGAGTACCGGGAGCCGAGCGGGTTCGGCATCCGGGTAGACAGCTGGATCAGGTCGGGCACCGAGGTCACTCCTTACTACGACAACCTGATGGCCAAGCTGGTCGTATGGGGACGCGACCGGAAGGAGGCCCTGGCAAGGTCTCGGCGGGCGCTCACCGAGTTCCACGTCCGGGGAGTGCCCACCACCATCCCGGCCCACCTCCTGGTACTCGACCATCCGCTCTTCCAGAAGGGCGAGCACTACACCCGTTTCATGGACGAGCAAATAGACCTCAGCGGCCTCCCCCGGCCCACGGACCCCACCCTCCCGGAGGAGGAAGCACTCGAGGAGCGGGAGATGACCGTGGAGGTGGGAGGGCGCCGATTCGTGGTCCGTTTCTGGGCGCCCGAGGTCGAGGCTCCGGGCGGTGGCGCCCGCCGCCCGGCCCCGAGGCGGCGTCCCCCCAAGCTGAGGCGGCCGAGCGTGACGCCGGGAGAGGACGCCGGCGTGGTGACGGCCCCCATGCAGGGCACCATCGTCAAGGTGATGGTGAAGGCCGGCCAGCGAGTCAAGGCCGACCAGCCGGTCTGCATCCTCGAGGCCATGAAGATGGAGAATGAGGTCCGCTCCCCCGTCAAGGGAGAAGTGGTCGACCTCCGGGTGCAGCCGGGCGACACGGTGGCCACCGGAGCGGTGCTGGCCATCGTCCGCTGAGGCCCCGTTCTTGCGTGAGCAATGACCCGCCGGCGGTCTCTTTCTCACGCAAGAACGGGGAATCAGTCCGCCGCGTCGGTGAGGCTCTCCGACAGGGAGGGGTGGACCAGCAGGGTGTCCACCAGCGTGTCCACCCGCAGGCCGGCCTGGACGGCCAGGGCGATCGGGGCGATCAGCTCCGAGGCGTGGTGGCCCACCACGGTGCCTCCCAGCATCACGTGGGTGGCCGGGTCCGAGATCACCTTGACGAATCCCCGCGGGTTCCCCTGGATGAGGGCGCGGGGGTTGGCGGCGAAGGGCACCTTGGTGATCCGCACCTTGCGGCCCTCCGAAGCCGCCTCCGCCTCCTCCAGGCCCACCGAAGCGATCTCCGGCTCGGTGAAGATGGCCTGGGCCACCTTCCGGTAGTCGAGGGGCCGGACCGGGTAGCCCAGGGAGTGGCGGGCGATCTTGCGCCCCTGCATGGCGGCCACCGAGGAGAGTGGCATCTGGCCGGTGACATCCCCGGCCCCGTAGATGTGGGGGACGGTGGTGCGCTGGTGGTCGTCGACCACCACCGAGCCGTGCTCGGTCTTCACCCCGATCTCCTCCAGGCCGAGCCCCTCGGTGAGGGGCACCAGCCCGATCGCCAACAGGGCGTGGGTGGCCTCCACCCGCCGGCCGTCCCCGGTCTCCACCACCACCCCGCCATCGGTGCGCTTCACCGCGGTGGCCCGCGCCCCTTTGAGGAGCGTCACCCCCCGCTCCAGGAAGTCCTCCTCGAGCACCGCCGCCACCTCGGCGTCCTTGTGGGGCAGCACCTGCTGGCGGCTCACCAGCAGGGTGACCTGGCTCCCCAGGCTGGAGAAGATGTGCACGAACTCCACCCCGGTCACCCCCGAGCCGATGATCGCCAGGTGCTCGGGCAGCTCGGCCAGGTCGTAGGCCTGGCGGGTGGTGAGGACCCGTTCCCCGTCCGGCTCTGCCCAGTCCGGCACCCGCGGGCTCGATCCGGTGGCGATGAGGGCCGTGTCGAAGCGGATGCGGCGGGTGCCGTCCTCCGTCTCTGCTTGGGCGGAGTGGGGGTCGAGGAACCGTCCTCTCCCTTCGATGATCTCCACCCCCTGTGAGGCCAGCAGGTCGACGATGCCGGCCTCCAGGTTGCCAGTGATGGCGGCGATCCTGTCGGCCAGCCGCTCCAGGTCCACCTCGGCGCCTCGAGACTCCAGCCCCAGCCGGGCCGCCTGACGAACTGCGTCGAGCCGGGCCGAGGTGGCCACCATCGTCTTGGAGGGTATGCAGTCCCAGAGATGGGCCGCCCCGCCCACGATGGAGGACTCCACCAGGGTGACCTTGGCCCCCAGGCTGGCGGCGGTGGTCGCCGCGCTGTTCCCGGCCGGCCCCCCCCCGACCACCAGGAACCGGGGGCGCCCATCCTCGTCGGTCATCTCGTCCGCCAGAACCCGTGGAGGTGGAGGAGTCATCGATTGGGCCGGTGCTCGCCGAAGACCTTCCGGAGGGCGTCGGAGAGCTCTCCCAAGGTTGCCGAGGCGGCCAGGGCCTCCTTCATCGGGTAGAGCAGGTTCTCGTCTCCCCGGGCGGCCGCCTCCACCTCGGCCAGCGCCGCCTCCACCGCCGCCTGGTCCCGGCTCGACCGAAGCTCTGCCAGCCGGGCCACCTGGGCGGCCACCAGGGCGGGGTCCAGCTCGTTGAGCTCCAACTGTTCCTCTCGGTCGTCCTCGGCGAAGCGGTTCACCCCCACCACCACCGATGCGCCCTCCTCCACCCGGCGGGCCTCCTGGTAGGCGGCCCCCTCGATCTGGTCCTGCATGAAGCCCGCCTCGATGGCCTGCACGGCCCCGCCCATCTCCTCCACCTGCTCGAGCAGCTCGTGGGCCTCTTCCTCCAGGGCGTCGGTGAGCGCCTCCACGTAGTAGGAGCCGGCCAGCGGGTCGGCCGAGTCCCCCACCCGCGACTCGTAGGCGAGGATCTGCTGGGTGCGCAAGGCCAGGGTGGCCGAGCGCCCGGTGGGAAGGCCCAGCGCCTCGTCGAAGGCGTTGGTGTGGAGCGACTGGGTCCCGCCCAACACCGCCGCCAGCGCCTGCACCGTGGTGCGAACCACGTTGTTCTCCGGTTGCTGGGCGGTGAGCGTGCTGCCGGCCGTCTGCACGTGGAAGCGCATCGCCTGGGACTCCGGACGCCGGGCGCCGATCCGGTCCCGCATCAGGCGGGCCCACATCCGCCGGGCGGCCCGGAACTTGGCCACCTCCTCGAACAGGTGGTTGTGACCGTTCCAGAAGAAGGAGAGCCGCGGGGCGAAGTCGTCCACGTCCAGCCCGGCCGCCTGGGCGGCCCGCACGTAGGCCAGCCCGTTGGCCAGCGTGAAGGCCACCTCCTGGGCGGCGGTGGCCCCGGCCTCGCGGATGTGGTAGCCGGAGATCGAGATGGTGTTCCAGCCGGGCAGCTCCTTGGCGCAGTAGGCGAACAGGTCGGTGACCAGCCGCATGGAGGGCTGGGGGGGGTAGATGTAGGTACCGCGGGCCACGTACTCCTTGAGGATGTCGTTCTGCACCGTCCCCCGGATCCGCTCCGGGGCCACCCCCTGCTCCTCGGCCACCAGCTGGTAGAGGAGCAGCAGGATGGCGGCGGTGGCGTTGATGGTCATCGAGGTGGTCACCTCGCCGAGCGGGAGGCCCTCCAGCAACCGGCGCATGTCTTCCAGGCTGTCGACCGCCACCCCCACCCGCCCCACCTCCCCGGCCGCCATGGGATGGTCCGAGTCGAGGCCCATCTGGGTGGGGAGGTCGAAGGCCACCGACAGCCCGGTCTGGCCGGCGGCCAGCAGGGCCTGGAAGCGGGCGTTGGTCGCCTCGGCGGTCCCGAAGCCGGCGTACTGGCGCATGGTCCACAGCTTCCCCCGGTACATGCTCCGGTAGGGCCCCCGGGTGAAGGGATAGCCCCCCGGTTCCCCCAGCGCCTCGTGCGGGTCCCAGCCGGCCAGGTCCTCCGGGCTGTAGACCGGCTGGACCTCAATGCCGCTCGAGGTGAGCCTTGACGTGGAATTGGAAGGATTCATCGGTAGAGTGTTGGCGCCGCGAGGCCATGCTACCCACAGCCTCCGGGTCCCCCCGAGCCCCAAGCCGAAGGAACCCATGGAATCGCCCGCCATCCACCACGTCGAGCGACAGGAGCGGCGCGGACGGCGCATGGCGGCCCTGGCCACGCTGGTGATCGTGGGGCTGTTGGCCTCGACCTGGGTGGGGCTCTTCTCCTTCTTGTCCATGTCCGCCGCCTACGGCACCTTCCGGAACCTGGACCGGCGCTACCTCCCCGACACCCAGGCTGAGGACCTCACCCTCCCCGACCTCTCCCAGCTCTCCCGCATCTACACCGAGGACGGGGTGGTGCTGGCCGAGCTGCATGCCGGCAAGAACTCCGAGCCGGTTCCGCTGGACACGGTGCCCGAGCAGGTCCAGCAGGCGGTCCTGGCCGCCGAGGACGCCGACTTCTTCGAGCACGAGGGGA
>JBOGFC010000071.1:0-2404 GCA_050742155.1 Acidimicrobiia bacterium | reverse complement strand
TGGGCGCGCTCCATCGTCGGGGTCGTCAAAGTCATAATCATCAGGCTGGTTCCCTTCTCGCCCTGCACAGATCCGAAGCTACTGCAGGTGTCTCACCTCAGCCTGACAGACAGGGGTCTGACTTCGGGTCACGCTGGGCGGGAGACCCCTGCCCGCACCATCATCGCTGTCTGAGTTAGTTGAGCTGGCCGAGGAGCATCGCCAGGTGAGGCGTGCCCTCATGAGCCTGCGGCCAGATGAGCGTCTGCTCCTTTGGCTGCGATACGTGGAGGGTCTCTCCTACGAACAGTTGGCCCAGGCAGCGGGACGAAGCCAGGGCGCCACTCGGGTGGCAGTTCATCGTGCTCGTCGGCGGTTGGCCGGTGCGATTGCGGAGGCTGGCGGAGAGCGATCTCGCTACCCGGGCACCTTTCGTTCACACGGGTCGGGGCAAGCCTGATCAGCCCAGCGCCCGGCGGAGGAAGGCGGCCATCTGCCAACGGGTGACCGGATCCTCCGGGCAGAAGCGGTCGTTGGTGGGCGGTCAGGTCCCCAGCGCCTCTCGAATGGTGGCCGAGGCGGTCCGGAGCGAGGCCCGGTAGCCGGTCACCTGGTCGGCCAGCCCCTGGGCGGTCTCCTGGTAATCGTCCTCCAGGCGGGCCACCAAAGCCCGCAATGCCTCCCCGCTGGCCTGATCGCTCCGTACCACCAGGTGCTCCTGGCCCACCGAGCGGGCGAAGTCCCGCACCTTGGGGCGGTACTCCACTCCCACGAAGGGGGTGCCGCAGGCGGCGGCCAGCACCAGGGCGTGCAGGCGCTCTCCCACCAGCAGCCGGCAGGAGGCCAAGAAGCGCAGCGACTCCTCCAGCGACCGGTAGCCGGCCAGGTAGGGGAGGTCGGGCACCCCGGCCGCCCGCATGATCTCCAGTCCCGGGTGATCATCTCCGGGGAAGCAGGAGAACATCCACACCTCCCGGCCTTCGGCCACCAGCTGCTTGACGAGCTGGGCGAAGGTGGCCTGCACGGCCCGGTCGTCGCCTCCCCAGCGCTCCCCGTCGGTGCGCACCAGGTTGACCGCCACCCGGTCGGGGTGCCGCTCCACCTGCTGGGGTGGAGAGAGGGCCAGGGCTGGGTCGCCCACCACCTCCAGCGGTCCCCGGTAGCCCCAGGAGCGGAGCAGAGAGGCGGAGATGGGGCCCCGGACGCCCACGTAGCAGCAGGTGGAGAGGAAGTCGGCCCATCCTGCCGGATCCTCCCGCAGCTTCCCCCAGTACTCCGGGTTGGCTACCCCGGTGCCAAACACCGCCCGCTCGATACGGGGGCTGTCCTGCTCCCGCAGCCGGGAGAGATAGCGGGAGCGATTGATGAGGGTGCCGCCCCCCAGCAGCAACAGCTCGCCGCTCTCCCCCTTGGGGTCGATCTCCGCCCAGGGCATCAGCCGGCGGACCGCCTCGAGGAGGGCCTCGTCGCCCAGGTTCTCGTGCCCCACCCAGCCGATGTAGCGGATGCGGGGCCGGCTCTCGCCCGGCCGGGGCTGCCCTTCCCCCAGGGGGAGGTCGGAGGGGGTGGCGTCCCGACGTCCGAGCGCCTTCCTCAGCGCGAAGCGGGCCACCACCGGGACCGTGCGGGGGATGGAGCCGGCCTGCTGCAGGTCGGCCATCAGCCGGCCCCTCTCCGACTGGAGGGGTGGCAGGTGATGGGGGAGCGGTCCGGCCGGGTCTGGGGCGGGCAGGCCGACCAGCGGGTCGGGCAGGTGATCGGCCTGGGCCAGGTGCCGGACCAGCTTCCAGGCCTCCCCCACCGACTGGCCGGCAGACAGGGCCTTGGACCACTCCCGGCGGCGGGCCAGGGCGAACACCGGTAGGCCCAGCTGGCCCCAGCGCTGGTCGAGCAGGCGGGTATCCGCCGCCCGGCGGAAGTGGTGGGAGCCATCCCGGGCCGGCACCTGATAGCCCACCGTGAGCAGGGAGGTGCGGGGACGGGGCTCCAGCCGCCGCAGCGCCCGAGCCAGCAGGCGGGGCTCCAGGGCGGCCCACCCGTGCAGCAGGGCCAGGTACTCGCCCCGTGCCCTCCGCAGGGCCTCCCTCACCTGGCTGTCCGAGTCGGCGGCGGCAGGAATGAGCACGAAGCGGGGGTCGGCGGCGTTCTGCTCGGCCAGGCCCGGCAGGTGGGCTCCATCGTCCAAGAAGATGGCCTCCCAGTCGGTGTAGTGCTGGAGCAGCAGCTGGTCCCAAACCTCCCCGGCCCGGTGACCGACGGTAGGGGTTATCACCCAGGAGACCTTGGGCACCTGGTAGATCTGGAAACGCCGGTACTTGCGGTAGAAGCGGTGGGGGATCTTGTTGGCGATCATCCCGGCGTTGAGCTCCTTGGACTCCCACCGCCAGCCCTCCGGCCCGGCGTCTTGCTGGACCTGGTGGTAGAC
>JBOGFC010000070.1:0-18448 GCA_050742155.1 Acidimicrobiia bacterium | reverse complement strand
GGGCTGGGGAGGGGGTAAAGGTCCTACGAGTCGGTCCCGGAACCCTCCGGTGGCCCCTTCGAATCCTCACAGAGGAAAGGAGGCCGGCCCTCACCGCTGTGGTACGCATAGATCGTGCCGTCCGCCTGGAGCTCCAGGTAGGTGCCCTCGACGAGCGCCTGGGTATACATCTCGCCCGGCTGCGGGCAGCCCAGGCTTCCGTCCCGCCACACCACCGCTTCCCGGCGCACCACCTCGATCTGGGTTTCGTCGATCCCCAGCCGGGCGGCCAGGTCGGCCTTGGCCAGCTCAGTCTCTTGATCCTCGCTGGTGGGGGGAGGAGGCTGAGGAGGCTCCCCTCCGGCTCCGCCGGGAGCCGCGCAGGCCGCCAGAGTGAGCAGCGCCACCCCCATCGGAAGTCGCCTACCCATCATCTCTTGGACGTTCAGTCCCGGTGGGGGGGTTCCCCGTTGGAGGCCCGCGCCGCCACCTCCTCCAGGCGCTCGGCGAGCAGCTGGATCTGCTCCTCGGTCAAGAGGTCGAAGAAGAGGCGCTGCAGGCCGGCGGCATGCAGGGGCAGGGAACGGCCCAGGGCCGCTCTGCCCTCCTCGGTGAGGGCCGCGAAGAGCCCCCGCTTGTCCTCCCGGCAGGTCTCGCGCCTCACCAGGCCCCGCCGCTCGAGGCGGTCGATGCGCCGGGTCAGCCCACTGCGGCTGGCCCGGACCTGCTCGGCCAACTCGGCCATGCGCAGCCGTCCGTCCGACCGCCACAGGGTGTCCAGCACCTCGAACTCACCCAGCGCCAGCGGGGAAGCCTGTTGCAGCTCGGCGTCGAGGCGCTCGGTGAGCCGGGCGTGGGCGTGCAGGAAGGCTCGCCAGGCGCGTTCGTGAACTGGTGAAAGTCGTGCCATGTGCAACTTCATACCCGGTCCGGCTCAGTCGTACACCCCCGTCAGGTAGGAGCGCCCCTCCCGCACCTCGCACAGAAACGCCCCGGCCGAGGTGACCAGCTGATAGCGGTCGGCCGGACCTTCGCCCTCCCACCAGCGGCCCAGCTTGCGCCAGGGGCCGGCCCAGCTGAGCACCTCCACCCAGCGGCTCCCCAACCGGACCCGGGTGGGGAGCCCATCTTCCCACTCTACTTCGAGGACCTGCCGCCTGGGCAGGACCAGGCTGGGGGCCGGCTTGGGAATTCCACCCGGCCAGGGAGCGCCCGGGTCGCCCGCCGGGGATGGTGGACCCTCTCCCCAGCGGTACCAGCTCACCCGCTCGCCGGGATCACGACCGCCCTGGGGCCGGGCCTGGAGGACCCGATCGGGGCCCACCAGGGCCTGGGCCCGGCTCAGCGCCCGGCGTGCCTCCTCCTCGCCGATCGTGTCCTGGCCCAGGGCGAGCTGGCGGCCCCGTCCCGAGACGTCGCCGGGTCGAAGCCGCAAGCGGGCCAGGCCTCCGGGAACTCCCTCCCTCTCCATCCAGGTCCGCAGCTGCCACCAGACCTGCTCCGCCCAGGCCGACTCGTCCAGTGGGTCGGCGCTTCGCCAGACCCGGGTTCGCCTAGACCCGTCGGCCGCCTCGGCCTCCACCTCCACCTGATGGGGCGCCGACCCCTGGAACGATGCCATGAGGCGATGAGAAAGGGCGCGGGCGGCGAACCCGGCCTGCTCCAGGGTCTGGAGCGGCTCTTCGAAGCGCTCCTCCACGGCCGGGTCCTCCGGCAACGGGCGAGCGACCAGCGGACGGTCTTCCCCGCTGGCCAGCCGATGGGCCGCCAGGCCGGCCTCCCCGAACCGGGAGGCCACCGCCTCCCGAGGCAGGTTGGCCAGGTCGCCCAAGGTGGTCAAGCCCAGCCATCGAAAGGTGCCCACCAGCTCGTCATGGCTCAGGGTCCCCACGTCCAGGGAGGCCAGGAAGGCGGCGTCGTCGGCCACCACGTGCACCCCGTCCGTGGCGGCTGCCGCCCACCGGGCCAGGAACGGCCCACCGGCCACCGCCACCCGGCCCCCGGACCCTCCCACCGAGCTCGACGCCTGCCAGATCCGCTCGGCCAGCGGCTCCTCGCCTCCGTAGTAGCGGACCGCCCCGCCGATGGGGGCGAAGAGGAGCCCCGGCTCGGCCACCTCTACCCGGGGGACCAGCGACTCGACGGCCACTGCCACCGGCTCGAAGGCCACTGCCTCAGCGCCCCGGTCCTGGCGGAGCGTCACCACCCCCGGGCAGAGCACCTCCGCTTCCCGCCTTCCCATGCCGGGCCTGATCCCGCCCGCCCGGGCCGGGGAGTTGGCCGCCACCACCCGCCCGTCCTCGCCGATGGCCTGGCAGGGCTCATCCGACGGCGCGTCGGGCCGCCGGAGCGGCCAGTCCGGGAACCACACGCAGAGTGTCCGCCCCATCGTCCTCCACCTCCACGACCGCCTCCTGTCCTCCCACTCCCCGGCCGGAGATGCGCAGCTCGACTCGGCGCCGCCGCAGCCGGCCGTGCCCGGCCTCCGGCCCCTCCCAGCTCACCTCCCCGGCCCGAAGCTGCACGTAGGTCAACCCCGCCGGCAACTCCCCCTGCAGTGGCCGTAGGATCACCGCCGTCTTCCTGGCCCGGGCCAGCGCCCCCAGCCTGCGTAGCTCGGCTGCCCCGACACCCGCCGGGACCTCGGCATATACCGCCGGGACCCCGTCGAGGAGGGCGGCCGCCACCTGTGGCCAGAGGCGGCGGTCCGGACAGCGCACCACCACCAGGCGGTCCGGAGGGACCCCGCACTCCCAGGCGGCCAGCGGGCACAGCCACCCGCGCACGTCGAGGAAGGCCACCGGTCCCCGACGGGCGGGGGTGGCCAGCAGGGCTAGGCCCACCCGGGTGAGCCCGGAGCCGGGTGACCCGACCATTCCCATCACGTGCCCAGGCCATAAGGTGAGGAAGTACCTTGAAGTTCCCTCCCCCTCCGGGGGAGGGTCAGGGTCCGTCGCTCCGAGCACCAGGCCTCCGCCGCCGGGACATCACTCTATCGAACATATGTTCGATCGTCAAGAGGAGCCGGGGCGTGCTTGGATGGGCTTGTGACGCCCTGTCCCGCCTGCGGATCCGACAACCCGGCCGGCTTTCGCTTCTGCGGGTCGTGCGGGTCCCCCCTCGTCGCCGCCTGCCCGAACTGTGGAGCCGAGACGCCGCCCGGCTTTCGCTTCTGCGGCGCCTGTGGCCGTTCGCTGATAGCCAAGGAGGAGATGGCCGGCGAGCGGCGCCCGGTGACGGTACTCTTCGCCGACTTGGTGGGCTTCTCCAGCCTGGCCGAGCATCTAGATCCCGAAGAGCTGCGCGGCATCGTCACCCAGACCTTCGCCGACCTGGCCGCTGAGGTGGAGGCACGAGACGGCCAGGTGGACACCTTCATCGGCGACTCGGTGGTGGCCGTGTTCGGCGCTCCCCGAGCCCACGAGGACGACCCGGTGCGGGCGGTCGAGAGCGCCCTGGCCATGCTCGAGGCGGTGCGGCGGCGCTCCCCATCGCCCACCCTGCAACTGCGCATCGGCATCAACAGCGGGCTGGTGGTGGCCGGGGCGGTGGGGGACGGCTCGCAAACCGGGGTGCTGGGCGATCCGGTCAACGTGGCGGCACGCCTCCAGCAGGCCGCCGAACCGGGACAGGTGCTGCTCTCGGAAGCGGTCTACCGCCGGGTCCGGGAGCGATTCGAGTGTGAGCCGGTCGGGCATCTGGAGGTGAAGGGGAGGGTTGAAGCCGTCTCGGCCTACCGGGTGGTGGGGCTGCGCGGCGTCCCGCAACGCCGCCAGGCTCCCTTCGTGGGCCGCCGGGACGAACGGGCACTGCTCGAGTTGCTCTGGTCGAGCGCCCGGCGGGGCAACACTCACGTGGTCAGCGTGGTGGGAGAGCCCGGAGTGGGCAAGTCGCGGCTGCTGACCGAGCTCCCCTTACGGGCCGAGGCCCTCGACCTGCGGGTGGCCTGTGGCTCCGACCGTGCTTTCGGACCGTTCCTCGACCTCCTGGAGCAAATCCTGGGCAGGCTGCCGGGAGGCCTCCGGGAACTGACCGAACTAACGAGCGCGCTGGGCATCGAGGAGGGCACCGCCCGTCCCCTGGCCGCCCTCCTCGGCCTGGCCGGTGCCCCACCGGTGGTGCGCATGGCCGACGAGCAGCAGAAGCGTCAGGTGTTTGCCGGCGTGTGGCACTTCCTCTCGTCGGCGATGGGCGACCGGCCCGGACTCGTGCTGCTGGATGACGTGCACTGGGCGGACCAGTCTTCGCTCGACCTGCTCGGCTTCCTCCTAGAGCAGCTGGCTGCCGTCCCCCTCATGCTGGTGCTCGCCTACCGGCCCGGGTTCGATCCCATCGCGCGAGCCGAGCTGCGGGCCAGCCACACCCTGCTGCGCCTCGAACCCCTCACGCCTGAGGAGAGCCTCGACCTGGCTCAGGGCTTCCTTGGGGTGACCGAGCTGCCCGGCGACCTCGAACGTCTCCTCACCACCCGAGCGGAGGGCAACCCTTTTTTCATCGAGGAGTTGCTCCAGGCCCTCTTGGAGCTGGGATCCCTGGCCGTCGAGGAGGGTCGGGCGATGCTGGCCGAGACCGACCTGGAGGTCCCCGATACCGTGCAGGGAACCATCCTGGCCCGGGTCGACCGCCAGGGCGCCCGGGAGAGGATCATCCTCCAGCACGCGGCGGTGATCGGGCGCACCTTCTCCACCGACCTGGTGGAGGCGGTCATCGGAGCCGACGAGGTACGGCCGGCCTTGGACCGCCTGGCTCGGGCGCAGCTCCTGGTCACCCGGGAGCTCGACCAGTGGGCCTTCAAGCACGCCCTCATCCAAGAGGTGGTGTACGACACGCTGCTTCTCAGCCAGCGCCGGGAGATGCACCGGAAGGTGGCGGAGAGCCTGGAGCCGCAGAGCAAGGAGGACCCGGGGCTGATGGAGCTGCTGGCCGAGCACTACGCCCGGGCCGAGGTTGCCGACAAGGCTCGACAGTACGCCTTGGCGGCCGGCGACCTGGCCAGTGAGCGGATGGGCTTCGTGGAGGCCCGCCACCGCTATCAGACCGCCCTGCGGCTGTGGGGGGAGGGGGACGAGCGAGGCCGGCTGAGCGTGATGATGCGCTTCGCCAACGCGGCCTACATGGCCGGCGACGCCCCGGCGGCCCGCACCTCACTCATCGAGGCCGAGGCCGGCTGGCGGGAGCTGGGCGAGCTCCACCAGGCAGGTGCCGCCCTGACCAGCTTGGGACGGGTCTACTGGATCACCGGCGAGGTCGACCGGGCCGCCGAGGCGCTGGAGCGGGCCATCGAGCTGCTTCAGCCGGAAGGACCCTCTCCCGACCTCGTGCAGGCCCACGTGTGGGCCTCGACCCTCAACATGCTCATCGGCCGAGCCGACCTCGGCGCCGAGCTGGCCGGCCGCGGATTGGAGATGGCCGAAGGACTGGGCCTGGAAGGAGCCCGCTCCCACCTGCTCAACACCCTGGGTTGCTGCGAGGTCAACGTCGGCGACCCATCCGGGCTGGAGCGCATCCGCCTGGCCCTGGAGCTGGCCGAACGATCCGGCGAGGCGGAAGCACTCGGACGGGCCTACGTGAACCTGCCCTCCACGCTCTCGCTCTATTCCCTGCACGAAGAGGCCGCGGCGCTGTGCCGGCGCGGCCGGGAGGTGATGCGCAAGCTGGGATCTCCTTCCTTCGAGTGGTTCATCGCCGGCAACGAAGCCGGCGACTTGGTTGCGCTGGGTCGGTACGAAGAAGCCGAGTCGCTCTGCCGGCAGATGCTCGGCGAGCAGCGCCCCGTGCTCGGGGTGCCCGGTACCGTCAACGCCTTGGGCATGCTCGCCAGCTCGCTCATTCGCCGGGGCAGCTACGAAGAGGCACGCAGGATCACGGACGAGCTGCTACCTCTGGCACGCCGGATGGGTGGGTCGGAATACCTCGCCCCGAATCTCATCGAGGAGGCCCTGCTGGAAGAGGCCCGGGGCAACCCGGCCGCCGCCCGGCAGGCGGCCGCCGAAGCCGTCTCGGTGGTGCTCGACACGCCGTCCTTGCAGCACGGCTTCCGGATCCTGGTACCGGTCGTCTACCTCCTCCCTCCGGAAGAGACCGCCCCTTTCCGGCAGCGGCTGGCCGCGCTCCGGGACCATCCGTCTCAGGTAGCGATCCTCACCGAGGCGGAGGCCATCGTGCAGGGCGACCGCTCGCTGTTCGCGCAGGCCGCCGACCTGTACGGCGCGCTGGACCTCCCCTACCAGGAAGCGCGCGCTCGGCTGGGGGCCGGAGACCTCGAGCGGGCCCGCCGGATCATCGAGCGCTTCGGTCTCGAGGAAGGACCGCTCGGCGCCCGGCTACGGGCCGCCGCCCTGACTACAGCGCCCGGGGAAAGTCCTCTTTGAGCAGGCGGGACAGGGCCCGGTCGGCCAGCACCTTCCCGCCGGTCTGGCAACGGGCGCAGTAGTTGGTCTCGTTGTCGGCATAGACGATCCGCTGCACCGGCGCCCCGCACACCGGGCATGGCTGTCCGAACTTCCCATGCACCGCCATCTCCGGCCGGAAGGCGGTCACCTTCTCCGGGAAGCCATCGCCCGCCTGCTCGCCGAGGCGCTCCACCCACTCCCGGAGGACCTCTTGAGTGGCTCGGTGAAGCCGCTCGACCTCCTCTTCGCTCACGCGGCTGGTGAGCTGCACCGGAGAGAGCCCGGCGCGGTGGAGGATCTCGTCCGAATAGGCATTGCCGACTCCGGAGAAGCGCCGCGGGTCGGTGAGAGCCCGTTTCAAGGTGCGGCTCTCGCTGAGCAAGGCGTCCCGGAAGTCGCTCGGCTTCGAGCCGAGCACCTCCAGGCCGCCCGGGTCGTGCTCCGCCAAAGCCCCCTCACCCCGCACCAGATGGAGCGAGGCCCGCCTCTTGCTCCCCGCCTCGGTGATGAGCAGCGTCCCGTTGGGGAAGTCCAACGCCCCCAGGCCCACCTTGGCCGGGACCTTGGCACCTCGGTCTCGCCAGCGGATCCGGCCGGCCACCATCAGGTGGATGACCAGGAACAGATCCTCCTCCAGCTCGACCACGATCCGCTTGCCGAGCCGCCGCAGGCCGAGCACGGCCTTGCCTTCGGCGGCACTGACCGGCGGGTCGTAGGAGCGGAGCAGTGAAGGTCCGACCGCCCGTACCCGCTCCAGGGTGCGGTCGACGATGCGCGGCCGCAGCGCAGCCAGGTAGGTCTCGATGTCGGGGAGCTCGGGCATCAATGCCGTTCTTGTGACGGTTATCCACTCATACGGTGGTTTTCCGTCACGAGAATGAATTCAAAGGCCGTTCTTCTCGAACTCCTCCTCGAACGACACCCGGCGGCGCTGGGGCTTGTCCCCTCGGCCTCGATCTCGGTCCCGAACACGGTCCCGATCTCGTTCTCCGCGCCGCTCGTCACGCCTGGGCCTGCCGCCCTCATCGGACGAGGGGGCCTCGGCCTCCTCGGCGCCGGCCATGTCCAGGCTGACCTTGCCCTGCTGGTCGATCTCTCGCACCACCACCTGGACGGTGTCGCCCAGGCTGAGCACGTCCTCCACCTTGTCGATGCGGCGTCCGCCCCCGATCCTGGAGATGTGCAGCAGGCCGTCCCGGCCGGGTACGAGGTTGACGAAGGCCCCGAACTTGGTGATGTTTACCACCTCGCCCTCGTACTCCTGCCCGAGCTCGACGTCGGGCGGGTAGGCGATCTCCATGACTATCTTCTTGGCGGCCCGCAGGCCCTCCCCGGTGGGGGCGCCGATGCGGATCGTGCCGTCGTCCTCGATGTCGAGCTGGGCCCCGGTCTCCTCCTCGATCTTGCGGATGATCTTGCCCTTGGGCCCGATGACCTCCCCGATCTTGTCCCTCGGAATGGTGACCGTCTCGATCCTCGGAGCCCACGGCGTGAGGTCGGCGCGGGGCTTCTCGATCGCCTGGCGCATCGCCTCGAGGATGGTGAGGCGGGCCTCCCGCGCCTGCTCGAGCGCCTGGACCAGCACCTCGGAGGGGAGACCCTGGATCTTGGTGTCGAGCTGCAAGGCGGTGATCACGTCGGCCGTTCCGGCCACCTTGAAGTCCATGTCCCCCAGGGCGTCCTCCGATCCGAGGATGTCGGTCAGCGTGACGTACTCGCCGTCCTGGGCGATGAGGCCCATCGCCACCCCCGCCACCGGCTCGGTGATCGGCACCCCGGCGTCCATCAACGACAAGCTGGAGGCGCACACCGAGGCCATCGACGTCGACCCGTCCGAGGAGAGCACCTCGGAGACCAGCCGGAGGGCGTAGGGGAAGGCGTCCTCGTCGGGAATCACTGGGAGGACGGCCCGCTCGGCGAGAGCCCCGTGCCCGATCTCCCTCCGCCGGGGGCCGCGCATGAAGCCGGTCTCCCCGGTGGAGAAGGGAGGGAAGTTGTAGTGGTGCATGTAACGCTTGGTCTCCTCCACCGAGATGGTGTCGAGGGTCTGCTCCATGCGCAGCATGCCGAGGGTGGTGACGTTGAGCACCTGCGTGGCCCCCCGCTGGAAGAGTCCCGAGCCGTGCGCCCGGGCGACCAGCCCCACCTCGGCGGAGACCGGGCGCAGGTCGCGGGGGCCGCGCCCGTCCAGCCGGATTCCTTCCTTGACCACCCGCTCCCGCATCATGGACTTGCGGATCGAGGTCAGGGCCCGCCCGACGGCGGCCAGCTCAGCCGGATCGGTTACGCCCAGAGCCTCCACCACCGCCAGCTCGGCCTCGTCGACCGCCTGGGACCGCTCCTGCTTACCGGTCAAGGCGAGCGCCTCGGCCAGCCTCGGCCGGGCCGCCTGCTCCACCCGGGCGAAGAGGTCGGGGCTGTAGTCCTCGGCCCGAGGCCAATCCTGATCGGGCACCTCCACCTGGTCGCGGAGCTGCAGCTGCAAGTCGATGACCTGGGCGATGTAGCGCTTGGCCTCCTCCAGTCCGGCCGCCACCGCTGCCTCGTCGGTGGGAGTTTGGCCGTCTCGGATCATCCGCAGGCCCTCGTCGGTGGAGCCGGCCTCCACCATCATGATGTCGATGCCACCCTCCTGGTTGCGGCGGCCGGCCACCACCAGCTCGAAGACCGCCTCATCCAGCTCGGCGAAGGTGGGCATGGCCAGCCAGCTTCCCTGGCGGTAGGCCAGCCGCACCGCACCCACCGGGCCCTCGAAGGGGACGTCGCTGATGGTGAGCGCCGCCGAGGCGCCATTGAGGGCCACGATGTCGTAGGGGTTCTCCAGGTCGACCGAGAGGATGGTGGCGATCACCTGGGTCTCGCAGCGGAACCCCTCGGAGAAGGACGGGCGCAGCGGGCGGTCGATCAGGCGGGCGGTGAGGATGGCCATCTCGGTGGGCCGGCCTTCCCGCCGGAAGAAGGATCCCGGAATCTTCCCGGCGGCGTACATCCGCTCTTCGACGTCCACCGTCAACGGGAAGAAGTCGATCCCCTCCCGTACGATCCTCTGGGCGGTGGCGGTGACCAAGACGTCGGTGTCCCCCAGACGAACCGTCACCGCTCCATTGGCTTGCATGGCCAGCTTGCCGGCCGAAAGGGTGATCTCCCGATCCCCGATCAGGCCGCGTACCGTGGTTTCAGGCACGCTCTCTCCTTTTGCTCTGAGGGGAGGCGGGCCAATTACCAGTGGTCGCCCCTCGATGACGCTCGAGGGTCGGCGACTGACAACTGGCCCAGCCGGGCCCCTGTCCTCTTTCTTCCGGGGGCGGCCGATCGCCGCCCCGTCTCTCTAACGTCGCAGCCCCAGCCTGCCGATCAGGTTGCGGTATCGCTCCACGTCTTGCCGCCGCAGGTAATTCAGCAACCGTCTCCGCTTCCCCACCATCATGAGGAGGCCCCGCCGGCTGTGATGGTCCTGCTTGTGGACCTTCAGGTGCTCGGTGAGGTCGTTGATGCGTTCCGTGAGCAGGGCCACCTGCACCTCCGGGGAGCCGGTGTCCGAGTCGTGCATCCCGAACTCTTCGATGATGGTCTGGGTCTCTCTCATGGCCTCGGGCTTGGTCGCCAGAGCTTCATGGGTCGGGGAGTGTACCAGAGACGGCGGGGTACACTCGGCCGGCAGTAGGGAGCCGGCGATCAGCGATCCGGCATCCGGCAGGATCCGCCCTGCTGTATCTCCTGGGCGATGCAGCCGGCCACCTGCCGATCGTCGAGCATGGCCGTGTGCGCCGCTCCGATCCGCAGGCCCAGCTCCCACAAGCGGCGGAGGAACGGGGTTCCGTCCGGGACCAGGGAGAGGAGCGGATGGGGACCGGCATCGGGGACGTCGAAGATCCGCAGCCCCTCGGGACGGCCCCAGAAGCTGGTGACCATCGCCCTCGGGTTACGGAAGACCACCACGGGCACCCCGCTCGGCCCGCCGAGGTCCTCCCGGCGATCGACCCATCCCCTCGACCATTGGAAGGTGATCGGGTCGTAGCCGCCATCATGGGGGCGGAGCCCTAACAGGCGGGGGCTCGACTGGAGGACGCCCAAAGGCCCGCCGGCGATCGGAGGGTCGAGCAGAGCGGCGCCGGCCACCTCTGGGACTCGCAAGGAAGGATGGCGGTCCCAGCGGGCCAGGAGCTCGGCCAGCGTGGTGCCGCCCATGCTGTGGCCCACCAGGTAGATGTTTCGCTCGGTCTCGGCCAGCCCGCCCAGGTACCCCTGGAGGCCGTCGGCCAGGTCGTCCACATCGGCCTGCCGGGCCGCCCAGGGATGGGCATCGGCCGGAGCCACCCAGCGGTAGTCGAAGGTGCGGACCTGCCCGGGTGCCAGCCCGAGCATCCCGATCATGGGGGCGAAGGCCGAGCCTTCTGACTCCGAGCCGTACCCGGTGATGAACACCACCAGCGGCTCTCTCCGGCCCGTCCGGAGACCTCGGGCCGCCCATGCGCCGGCCGCCAGGATCCCCAGGCTGGCCGGGGCGGCCGGAATCGGCGGCGGGAGGGGCAGCGCGGGCCGGGAGGCCGGCGGCGAGGGAGGGTCGGGAAGGAGCGACAAGCCCTCACCGGGAGGGGGGAGCTGCCCATCGCCACCCCATAGCATCAGCGAGACCACCAGGACGCCGACCACCTTCCCCCTCTCCGGAAGTGCGGGAGGCGACCCACTCAAGCATGGGGGGGCGGGGGCGGCCCGTCAAGGGCCTCGCGCCGTCCGACCGCCTACCGCGGCCCTACCGAGGGGCCGACTGCGGAGGGTCACGGAGATAGACGGCCACCTGCCATGTCCACCACCGAGACCGCACAATCGGCCTGAACCCCTGCCCTCGAACCCTTGTCTCGATCCGGCCGACATCGTGGACGTAGGCTCGGAAGGGATCACCTCGCAGCCGGCGCCAGAGGTTCTCCAGGAAGATGACCATCCGGGCCAGCGATCCCCAGAAGCCGACCGAGGCCGGCAGGGAGTATCCATAGAGCCTCTCGGCCCGATCCAGGGAATGGGTGAGCAGGCTCTCCACGAAGGGGTAGCAGCAGAACACCTTGTCCATGACGACCAGGTCGTGCGAGCCCACCTGGCTGTTGGCCCCATCGCCCACCTCGAAGGTGCTCCGGTCGGCCAGGTCCGCCTCCTGTGCACGGCGACGTGCCACCTCGATGCTCCCCGGGGAGATGTCAATGCCGGTCACCCTCGTCGCACCGGCTCGCAGCGCAGCCAGAGCCAGGCTGCCCATCCCGCAGCCGAGCTCGAGCACAGTCCGACCGGCCAGCCCGGCGCCCTCTAACTCGGAGAGCAGCATCTCGGAGACGCCCGAGACGGTCGCCTCGGTGTCGCCGGCCGGGTGACAGCAGGCCTCCCGGTCGAAGAACCCGGCGATCGACTCGCCGGTGGCGGCCGCTCTTTGCCTCCTTCGAACCTCCTCCACGTCTCGGTGCATCTGCTCGACCAGCTCCTCAACACTGTCGAACCTCTGCTCGTCCCGCAGCCGCTCGCACAGCCCGATGTCAAGCTCCCGCCCGTAGAGGTCGGCCTCGAAATCGAGGAGGTAAGCCTCCACCACCTCGGCCTCCCCGTCGGCAAAGGTGGGACGCACACCCACACTGATGGCAGCCGGGTGCTCCTTCTCCCCAATTCGCGCCCAACCGGCGTAGATGCCCCGGGCGGGGATCACCACGTCAAGGGGGACCTCCAGGTTGGCAGTGGGGAAGCCCAACTGCTGACCCCGAGCGTCGCCCCGCATCACGATGCCCCGGAGAGTGGGGCACCGCCCCAACCCCCGGGCCGCCTCCTCCACGTCACCGGCCGCGATCGCCCGGCGGATGGCCGTTGAGGAGAGCGCCTCTCCGCCGACCTCCACCAACGAGATCGGCTCAACCACGAACCCGTACCGCTCCCCCAGCTCGGCCAAGATCTCCACGTCCCCGGCGCGGTCGCGGCCGAAGCGGAAGTCCTCCCCCACCGCCACCACCCGGGCCGCCAACCCC
Organism: Acidimicrobiia bacterium; assembly: GCA_050742155.1. GTDB lineage: Bacteria > Actinomycetota > Acidimicrobiia > Spongiisociales > JALYHC01 > JBOGFC01. The sequence continues at coordinate 6,075 of JBOGFC010000070.1, read as the reverse complement.
TGGACCAGGACCTGCTCGACGAACGCCTCCGGCCCCAGGTTGCGGGTCCTCTCGTCGAAGGTGAGCACCGCCGCCAGCTCCAGGCCGAGCCGGCCGAACAAGTCCAAGCGCTGTTCGATGGTAGTGAGCAGACGGGGCGCCCGCTGGGGGGCGATCAGGGCAAGCGGGTGAGGGTTGAAGGTGAGCACCACCGCCCGGGCGCCGATCTCCTCCGCCCGGGCCACCACACGTGCGAGCACCCGGTGGTGCCCGCGATGTACCCCGTCGTAGACCCCGATGGTCACCACCGATCCTTCGGGAGGCGCCTCCCAAGTGGCCGGGTCCCCTCTCAGCACCTTCACGTAAGAACCCTCATCGCCGCCAGAACCTCCCCCTACGCTTCTTGCGTGAGTTTCGTACCGTATGTGGGCGGGAACTCACGCAAGAACGGGAGGGGCGGGAACGGGGGCTCACGCCAGGACCACCTCGGGGGCCAGCTTGCGGCCTTCGCCCCGATAGACGGCCAGCAGCCGTCCGTTTGCCGAGAGCACCCGGAAGGCCTCATCCGAGGGGCCGTCCCCCAAGGCGGTCGGAGCAAAGGCCACCCCGTGACTGACCCCGCGGGCGGTGGCCTCATCCACCGTCACGGCCGGAAGGTCGCGCAAGCCCTCGGCCGGTGACAAGATCATGTGCTCCAGAGATCCGGCCTCGGCCTGCTCCCGGAAACCCTCAACGGACCAGCCATCCCCTTCGGCCGAGAACGAGCCCACGCGGGTGCGGCGCAGCTCTGCCAGGTGGGCCCGCCCGCCCAGCGCCTTGCCGATGTCGTCCGCCAGGGCCCGTATGTAGGTCCCCTTGCCGCACACCACCCGCAGCGTCGCCTCCGGGTACTCGCCGGGAGCGAACTCCACCAGCTCGAGCTCGTGTACCTCCACCGGACGACCCTCCCGGTCCACCTCCTCGCCGTGCCGGGCCAGCTCGTAAAGGCGCCTACCTTCCATCCGTAGCGCCGACACCATTGGAGGCACCTGCACGATACGGCCCACGAAGCGGGGGAGCACCCGGGCCAGGTCCTCCTCCTCGACCTCCATGGGCTCCCGCCACAGCACCGCCCCCTCGGCATCCAGGGTATCGGTGGCCACCCCCAGCACCGCAGTGGCCAGGTATTCCTTGGGGAGCTGCTGGACGAAACGGAGCAGTCGGGTGGCCTGGCCCAGCCCCAGCACCAGCAGGCCGGTGGCCATGGGATCGAGGGTACCGCCGTGCCCTACCTTCTTCTGGCCGACCAGGCGTCGCACCTCGGCGACGACGTCATGCGACGTCCAGCCGGAGGGCTTGTCGACTAGCAAGAAGCCGCTAACCATCATCTTCCTTCTTGGGGGGCCCGGCGGCTGCTCTGAGTAAGAAGTCGCTCTCCCTAATAGGGCCCGCCATGGCCCCCCAAACCCCCCGGTCATGCGAGGTCCAGCCGGAGGGCTTGTCGACCAGCAAGAAGCCGCTAACCATCATGGCTGGCTGCTCTAGAGGCCAGACGGACCCGCACCTCGGCGATGGCCTCGTCGGCCGACCCCCGGTAGGTGAAGCCGGAGGCGTTGTGATGGCCTCCTCCACCCAGGCTGGAGGCGATCGCCTCCACGTCCACGGCGCCCCGAGAGCGGAGGCTGACCTTCACCTCCCCGCCGGAGAGCTCCTTGACGAGACCCGCCACCTGGGCCTCCCGGGCGACCCGGAGGGCGTCGATGAGCGACTCGGTCTCCTCGAGGCCGATCCCGGCCCGTTCGAGGTCGGCGATCCGTAGCACCGACCAGACGAAGGCGAGCTCCGGCTCGAGGACGCTTCGCTCCAGCACGGCCGCCTCCACGTGCAGGAAGCCAAAGGGGACTCTCTCGTAGACGCTCTGGCCGATCACCTCCGGGCGGGCGCCCGCCTCGACCAGGGCGGCGGCCACCCGCAGGGCCTCCGGAGTGGCGTTCGAGTATTGGAACCGTCCGGTATCGGTGACCAGGCCGGTGAGGAGGCAGGTGGCCACCTCGGCGTCGAGCGGCCAGTCCAGCGTCCTGATCAGGTAATAGGCCAGCTGGGCGGAGGCGGCCGCTTCCGGGTCGATGACGTCGATGTCGCCAAACCCCTTGTTGGAGATGTGGTGGTCGATGATGATCAGGCAGCCGGCCGCCTTGGCCGCCTTGGCCAGCTCACCGAGCCGCTCCGGAGCCGCCACGTCGAAGGCGACCAGCACCTCCGGCTCGGCAGGGAACTGCGAGGGAGGCACCAGCACCTCCAAGGGCAGGAAGCGGTAGTTGTCGGACACACCGAAGGGCGATCCGAAGGAGGCGACCGCCTGCTTGCCGGCGCGGCGGGCGGAGAGGGCGAGGCCGAGCGCCGAGCCGAGGGCGTCACCGTCGGGCCCGACGTGGCAGGCCACCGCCACCGTGCCGGCCGTCCTCAGCATCTCAGCCGCTCTCTGGATCGCCTCTGTCATCTCGCTCCATCTCGATCTGGCGCAGCAGCTCCTGCACCCGGATCCCTCGCTCGAGCGCCTCGTCGCGCTCGAAGGCCAGCTCGGGAAGGTACTTGAGGCGGACCTGTCGCCCCACCTCCGCCCGGATGTGGGGAGCAGCGGAGCGCAGGGCGGCCTCGGTGACCGCCTGCTCCTCGGAGGTTCCGAGCACCGAATAGTAGACCGCGGCATGGCGCAGGTCCGGCGAGGTGTCGACGGCCGTGATGGTGACGAACCCCACCCGCGGGTCCTTGAGGCGGGTGACCGACTCGGCGATCACCTCCCGCAGGATCTCGTTCACCCGCCGCATGCGAGCCGTGGGCCGCCTCACCCTCGCTCCTCCAGGTAGGCCACTCCGATCTCCAGCACCTCCATCTCCCGGTTGGCCCGCACGTAGCGCTCCACCGAGTGGAGGAGCCGGTCGAGCTGCCCGGCTTGTGGGGCCACGGCCGCCACCGCCAGGGTGGCCCGTTGCCAGAGGTCCTGATGGTCGACCTCTGCCACCGCCACGGGAAATTGCTTACGCAGGCCGGCCAGGACGGCCTTGATGAGGCGTCGCTTCTGCTTGAGGGACTGCGCGGCGGGGAGACGGAGCTCGAGTCGGAGGGCTGCTGCATACATCCTCGACGGACCTTAGTTCTTGTGACGCTTGTCCCCCCATGCCGTGCTCAACCGTCACAAGAACGAGAAACCGCTAGACCCGGGCCACCTCTCGCACCTGGTAGGCCTCGATGACGTCGCCTTCCTTCACGTCTCGGAAGTTCTCCAGGCCGATCCCGCACTCGTAGCCGGCCGCCACCGCCCGAACGTCGTCCTTGAAGCGCCGTAGCGACACGACCGAGCCGTCGTAGACGACCACCCCGTCGCGGACTAACCGCCCCTTGGCGCCGCGGGTGATCTCGCCCTCGACGACGTAGCAGCCGGCCACCAGGCCGAAGCGGGGCACGCGGAAGGTGGCCCTCACCTCGGCCACTCCCAGGATGCTCTCCACCTGCTCGGGGGCCAGCCTTCCGACCAGCATCTGCTCGACCTCCTCGAGCAGCTCGTAGATCACCCGGTAGGTGAGTATCTCGACCCCCTGCTCTTCGGAGGCCCGCCGGGCCTTGGCGTCCGGGCGGACGTTGAAGCCGACGATGACCGCCTGGCTCGCCTCGGCCAGCATCACGTCGTTCTCGTTGATGCCCCCCACGGCGGCATGGATGACCATGGTTCGCCCCCCTTCCCGGCCGATCTTGCCCACGCCATCGCGAATCGCCTCCAGCGACCCCTGGGCATCCGCCTTCAGGATCAAGCGCAGCTCGGCTTCCTCTCCGCTGCGCAGCTGATCGAGGAGCTGGGAGAAGCGTTCTTCGGCGGTGGGAACGGTCAGCTCATCGGCCCGCACCTGGGTCACCCGAGCCTGGGCCAGGTTGCGAGCTTCCCGGTCATCGGCCACCACCCGGAAATAGTCGCCGGCCTGGGGCACGTCGTCCCACCCCATGATGAGCACCGGCGCCGAGGGAGCCACCTCCTTCACCGGCTCGCCCAGGTCGTTGAGCATGGCCCGCACCCGCCCGGCCACCGGACCGGCGACCAGCGAGTCGCCCACTCGCAGTGTCCCCCGCTGCACGATCACCGTCCCCACCGGGCCCCGCCCCACGTCGAGCTGGCCCTCGATCACCGTGCCGGAGGCCGGCGCCTCGGGGTTGGCCCGGAAGTCCTCCACCTCGGCCACCAGGTCGAGCATCTCCAGGAGCTGCTCGATCCCCTGGTTCTCGAGCGCCGACACCTCCACCGTGATGGTCTCCCCGCCCAGCTGCTCGGCGACCAGGTCGTGCTCGGTGAGCTGGGCTCGGACGCGGTCGGGGTCGGCCTGGGCGAGGTCGATCTTGTTGATGGCCACGACGATCGGCACCCCGGCCGCCTTGGCATGGCTGATCGCCTCCGCCGTCTGGGGCATCACCCCGTCGTCGGCCGCCACCACCAGGACCACGATGTCGGTCACCTGCGCCCCCCGGGCCCGCAGGGCCGTGAAGGCTTCGTGGCCGGGCGTGTCGATGAACGTGATGGGTCGCCCGTTCAGCTCAACCTGATAGGCGCCGATGTGCTGGGTGATGCCGCCGGCTTCCCCGGCCACCACGTTGGTCTTGCGGATGGCGTCCAGCAGCCGGGTCTTGCCGTGGTCCACGTGGCCCATCACGGTGACCACCGGGGGGCGGGGCCTCAGATCCTCGGGCCGGTCGTCGTATTGAGGCTGGGGGGCGACGGCGGCAGGCGGCGCCTCGATGGGGGCCGACTCCACCTCTCCCACCGGGGCCCGGTACTCGAAGTGCTCGGCCAGGAGTCCCAGCGCCTCGGTCGGGATGGCCTGCGAGGCGGAGATCATCTCCCCCATCTCCATCAGCGCCTTCACCACTGTCGCCGGTGATTCCCCCACCGCCTCGGCGAACTCCCCCACGGTGATGCCCGGGCGGAATTGGACGGACTCTCCCTCAACCGGGAGGGTGGCCACCTCGGGCTCGGGCTCCGGGGAAGGCACCGAGGCCGGCTCCGCCTCCCCGTCGGAAGGCTCTACATACGACAGCCGTAGAAGCTCAGCCTCGTCCTCCCCCAGCCCGGAGGAGGCGGTTCTCACCTCTACGCCCAGCTCGGCGGCTCGCTCCATGAGATCCTTGGACTCCACGCCCAAATGGCGGGCGAGCTCATAGACTCTCAGCTTCGCCACTCCTCACCTGCTCGGTCTCTTCCTCCGCTTCGGCTGCCGTCGCCTCGGGCTCGGGCTCGATCGCCCCTTCCTCCGGCTCGGCCTCGGGCTCGGGCTTGGTCTCTTCCGAGACGGGTGCCTCCTCCTCCGCCTTCCGGCTTTCAGCGGCGGCCTGGGACCCGTTCACCCTGGCGGTGGGCGGCACCAAGCCGGCGTCCTGGCTCTCCGACTGGATGTCGATCCGATAACCGGTCAGCCGGGCGGCCAGCCGGGCGTTCTGGCCTTCCTTGCCGATGGCCAGCGAGAGCTGGTGGTCCGGGACGATCACCGCGGCGGTCATCGTCTCGGAGTCCAGGCGCACCTCACGCACCTTGGCCGGGCTGAGGGCCTCGGCGATGAACTGGGCAGATTCCCCCCGCCACTCCACGATGTCCACCTTCTCGCCTCGCAGCTCGTTCACCACCTGGCGGACCCGGGAGCCCCGCGCCCCTACGCAGGCGCCCACCGGGTCGACGTTGCGGTCATTGGAGGCCACCGCGATCTTGGTGCGATGGCCCGGCTCCCGAGCGATGGCCTTGATCTCCACCGTCCCGTCGAGGAGCTCCGGCACCTCCAGCTCGAACAGCCGGCGGATGAAGTCGGGGTGGCTGCGGCTCACTACGATCTGCGGACCCTTGGTCTCCTTGCGCACCTCCAGGATGAAGGCCTTCACGCGGGTGCCCCGTTCCAGCCGCTCGTAGGGCATGCGCTCCGACCCCGGCATGAGCGCCTCGGCGTTGCCCAGGTCGAGGATCGTGTAGCGGTGGTCGTGTTGCTGAACGATCCCGGTGACCAGATCGCCCTCCCGGCCCTCGTAGATGTCGAAGACCTGCTCACGCTTGGCGTCGCGCAGCCGCTGGACGATCACCTGCTTGGC
>JBOGFC010000069.1:0-8513 GCA_050742155.1 Acidimicrobiia bacterium | reverse complement strand
CCCTCGGGGTTCCGGCCTACCGGGCCCGGCGGGGCAAGCGTCCCGGAGAGGTGAGGCCCCTCCGGCTGGTCGCTTCCTGAGATCTATCCTGGTCCGCCAGGAGGTTCGCTTTCATGTCGGTCAGCATCGATCTCTCCGGACGCCGGGCAGTGGTCACCGGGGCGGGCTCGGGGATCGGCCGGGCCGTGGCCGAGCGGCTGGCCGAGGCCGGGGCGGCGGTGGGAGTGGCCGACCTGCGCAAGGAGGCCGCCGAGGAGACCGTCGGGCGCATCGAGGGCCTCGGGGGCCGGGCGGCGTCCCTGCCGGTCGACGTGACCAGCTGGGAGGAGTGCCTGCGGGTGGCGGCCCAGGCGGAGGATGAGCTGGGACCGGTCGACGTCCTGGTCAACGGGGCGGCGGTGTGGACGGTGGCCAAGTTCCTCGACCTGCAACCCGAGGATTGGGCCAAGGACCTGGCGGTCGGCCTGCAGGGCACCCTGCACGTCACCCGCGCCTTCCTCCCGGCCATGGTCGAGCGGCGGCGGGGGAGCATCGTCAGCATCAGCTCCGACGCCGGCCGGGTGGGCGAGCCCCACCTGGTGGTCTATTCGGCCGTCAAGGCGGGCGTGGTGGGGTTCACCAAGGCGCTGGCCAAGGAGGTGGGCCGCTTCGGGATCCGGGTCAACTGCGTGGCGCCCGGCACGACCCGCACCCCGGGGGCCGAGGGCCTTATCGAGATGTGGGGGGAGGAGAAGATGGCCAGGGCCTACCCGCTGGGACGGATCGGCGAGCCGATCGACATCGCCAACGCGGTGCTGTTCCTGGCGTCCGACTTGAGCGATTGGGTGACCGGCCAGGTCCTCTCGGTCAGTGGGGGCTACTCGACCGCCGGCTGATCGTTCTTGTGACGCTTCTCCAGCTTATGGGCCCATAACCGTCACGAGAACGAAAGTGTCACACCCACGTGATCCAATGCGCCCATGGATCACGATGCACGTGCCGCCGGGCTCGCCCGAGAACAGGGCGGCATCGTCAGCTTGCCTCAGGCCCGGGCGCTGGGCTTTTCAGCCGGCATGGTGCAAGGAAGGGTGGCTACGGGCCGCTGGGAGAGGCGGGCCCGAGGCGTCTATCGAATCGGGGGGGCACCATCCACGTGGCTGCAAGACCTGCAGGTCGCTGTGCAAGCGGCAGGCGATGGTTCGGCGGTCTCCCACCGGGCTGCGGCAGATCTTTACGAGCTGGGGAATTTCGGGAAGTTGGTGGAGATGGTCACTCCCCGCCCCCGGCGGTGCCGAAAGGGTGCCGCCATCGTGCACACCTCGGTCCGGCTGGAAGCCGTCGACATCGCCCTGGTCGATGGCCTGCCCGCTACCACCCCGACCCGAACCCTCATCGACCTGGGCGCGGTGGTGCATCCAGCCCGCCTCGAGCACGCGGTGGACCAGGCCCTTCGTGATGGGCTCACCTCCCTCTCCGAGCTGAGATGGAGGCTGGCGAGGCTGCGGGGGCGGGGACGCCGAGGGGCCGGGGTGATGGCCAGGTTGTTGAGCGACCGAGACGCTGGGCCCGTGCCCGAGAGTCGCTACGAACGTGAGTTCCTGGGCATCCTCCAGCACAGCGGCCTGCCCACGCCCCAGCTCCAGCACGAGATCCGGGAGCACGGTCGCTTCATCGGCCGGGTGGACGCCGCCTGGCCGAACCTGCGCCTGGCGGTCGAGATCGACGGGCACCGGTTCCATGCCACTCGAGAGGAACGTGCTCACGATGCCCGACGAGAGAACGACATCAAGCTGGCAGGCTGGCAGGTGCTGCGCTTCACGACCGACCAGGTCTTCGGGGAGCGGCCCGAGGTGGTTCGGGTGGTCACCGCCGCCCTCGCCACCCGTTCTCGTGACGGTTGACCACGCCATGGGCGGCTAACCGTCACAAGAACGATTTAGGATCGCGGTGGCATGACCTTCGGCCCTCCCGGCGCGCTAGGGGGCGTGACCGACCTCTACGAGCTGACCATGGGCCAGTCCTACCTGGCTCTGGGGATGGTCGCCCCGGCCACCTTCTCCTGCTTCTTCCGCAAGTTCCCCGAGGACCGGGGGTTCCTGCTGGCGATGGGCATCGAGCAGGTGCTGGAGGACCTGGAGGAGTGGTGCTTCTCGTCCGACCAGGTCGAGTACCTCCGCGAGCAGGGGTTCGACGAGAAGTTCCTCGACTGGCTCCGGGAGGTCCGCTTCGAAGGCCGGGTGCGGGGGATGCGGGAGGGGACCGTCTTCTACCCCGACGAGCCGGTGCTGGAGGTGACCGCCTCCCTACCGGTGGCCCAGCTCCTGGAGACGCTGGTGCTCAACGAGATCGGCTATCCCACCCTCACCGCCACCAAGGCGGCCCGCTGCGTGCTGGCCGCCCAGGGCCGGGACTGCGTCGACTTCGCCCTGCGCCGCACCCAGGGCCTGGAGGCCGGCATGAAGTTCGCCCGAGCCTCCTACCTGGCCGGCTTCGTGGCCACCTCCAACGTGGCCGCCGCCCAGGCGCTAGGGATCCCCCCCAGCGGGACGATGGCCCACAGCTACGTGACCGCCTTCTCCTCCGAGCTGGAGGCCTTCCGAGCCTATGCCCGGGAGTTCGGGTCCAAGACCGTCTTGTTGGTCGACACCTACGACACGTTGGAGGGGGTCCGCCAGGCGGCGGTGGTCGCCAAGGAGATGGAGGAGCGCGGAGAGCGGCTCAGGGCGGTGCGCCTCGACTCAGGCGACATTCCCTCGCTGGCCCACGGGACGCGCCAGATCCTCGACGAGGCCGGCCTACAAGAGGTGGAGATCTTCGTGTCGGGCGGCATGGACGAGTTCGCCATCGCCGAGCTGGTGCAGAACGGGGTCCCGGTGGACGGCTTCGGGGTGGGGACCGGCGTAGCGACCAGTGAGGACGCCCCGGTGGCCGACGTCGTCTACAAGATGGTGGCCTACGAGGGCCGTCCGACCTTCAAGCTCTCCGAGGGGAAGCGCACCTGGGCGGGCGGCAAGCAGGTCTTTCGGGACGGTGAGGTCGACACGCTCGGGTTGGCCGATGAGGATCTGCCCGGGCTCCCGTTGCTCGAGGAGCTCTGGTCGGGCTCGGATCGGCTGGTGGAGGACGACCTGGAGGCGATCCGGGCCCGGATCGGCGCCGAGCTGAAGCAGGTGCCGGAAGAGAGGTTGCGGTTCTCGGGCCCGGTGTCGTATCGTCCCCAGCCGAGCCGGAAGCTTGCGGAGTTGCAACAGGCTCTGGAAAGGGCGATGTAAGAGGCCATGGCCAGGAGCAGGGGCAGGGCGCTGGAGAGGAAGCGACAGCAGCGGGCCGAGGAGCGGGTGGCCGCCCGCCGGTCGGCGGCCCGCCGCCAGGCGGTGCTGTGGGCAGGGGTCGCCCTGCTGGGGGTGGCCGGCCTGGTGGCCTTCATCGTCACGCGGCCCCCCGCGCCGGGCGTGGAGGAGACCGAGACCTTCCCCAGCCAGGGCGTCCGTCACTTGGCTCCGGGTGAGCCGACCCCCGACTACAACTCCGAGCCGCCCACCAGCGGTCCGCACGCCCCCACCCCGGCCGCCTGCGGCATCTATCGCAGCCCGGTGGCCGACGTCGCCCAGCTGCACAGTCTGGAGCATGGGGCGGTGGCCATCCAGTACGACCCGTCGCTGCCGGAAGACCAGGTGAGCCGGCTGGAGGACATCGCCCGTGATCTGGGGGACTGGACCCTGCTGGCGCCTCGGGAGGGGATGCCGGCCCCCATCGCCCTGACCGCCTGGACCAAGCGCCTGCTGCTGGAGGAGCTGGACGAACCGGCCATCGGCACCTTCCACCGACGCTTCGCCGGGAACGGGCCGGAGCGGGCCATCTGCCCATTCCAGGTCGACGAGGCCCAGTCCTGAGCCGTTCCGCACAGGGCCTGGCCGTCCGCCACTGGCCCGGGGAGGGGTCGATCCACCTCTACCTGGCCCACGCCACCGGCTTCTGCAAGGACGTCTGGGAGCCGCTGGTGGCGGAGCTCCGCCGGAGGGGGGTGGGACTGCCGGCCACCGCCTGGGACTTCCTCGCCCACGGCGACTCCTACCTGCCCGATCCTCCCTACGACTGGTGGGACTTCGGGCGAGACGCCCTGCGGGTTCTCTCTGCAGACGGATCGAAAGCGGTGGGAATCGGCCACTCCTCTGGTGGGGCCTCGCTGGCCATGGCGGAGATTCTTCGGCCGGGCACCTTCGCCGGGTTGGTGTTGGTGGAGCCGATCATCCTTCCTCCGCCGTTTCGAAGGTCCGACGATTCTCCGCTGGCCGAAGGAGCCGAGCGCCGCAAGCCCTCCTTTCCCACGTTGTCGGAGGCCCGGGCCAACTTCGCCTCCAAGGAGGCGTTCGCGAGCTGGGACCCTCGGTCTCTCGATGCCTACCTGACGGGCGGCCTCGCGGAGCGAGACGGAGCCTGGTGGCTGAAGTGCCCTCCATGGGCGGAAGCCGAGGTCTATCGGACCGCCTCCGCCCACGGGGCCTGGGAGCGCCTCGGAGAGGTGGGCGCGCCGGTGTTGGTGGTGGCCGGAGAGCGCTCGGACAGCCATCGGGCGGCCTTCGTGGAGGCTATGACCGGACGGATGCCCAAGGCCCGATTGGTAGTCGTGGCCGATGCCGGCCACTTCCTCCCCATGGAGCGGCCGGACCGGCTGGCCGAGCTGGTGGCCGAGTTCCTCACCGACTTCCCCCCTCCCTCTGGGAGGCGTAGGGGGCTCCTCCCCCCTCCCTCTGGGAGGGGGTAGGGGGAGGGTCGGGATATCCTGCGCTTCGTGGACTTCGACTACCCCGCCGAGGCGGAGGCGTTTCGCCGGGAGATCAGGGAGTTCCTGGAGGCCAACTGGGACCCGGTCCGCTATGCCGAGGAGGCAGCGGGCCTGCGAGGCCCGGGCGGGGCGGTGGGGACCGGATTCGCCGGTGGAGCCTGGCATGCCAAGCTGCAGGAGGCCCGGTTGGTGGCGGTGCACTGGCCCGAGGAGTACGGGGGCCGCGGCCTCGGCATGCTGGAGCGCCTCATCCTCATCGAAGAGCTCGAGCGGTTGGGAGCCCCGGGCCCGGGCAACCCGATCGGGGTGGGCTGGGCGGGGCCCACCATCCTCGAGTACGGCACCGAAGAGCAGAAGCGCCGCTTCCTGCCCAAGATCCTCACCGGCGAGGAGATCTGGTGCCAGCTCTTCTCCGAGCCCAATGCCGGCTCGGACCTGGGCAGCCTGGCCACCAGAGCCGAGCGGGCCGACGGGGACGAGTTCGTGGTGAGCGGCCAGAAGGTGTGGACCTCGCTGGGCTTCCAGGCCGATTGGGGCATCCTCCTGGCCCGGACCGACCCCGAGGCGCCCAAGCATCGGGGGATCACCTACTTTCTCATCGACATGCATCAGCCGGGCATCGAGGTGCGTCCTCTCCGTCAGATGACCGGTGGAGAGGAGTTCTGCGAGGTGTTCCTGGATGGGGCCCGGGTGCCGGCCGAGAACGTCTTGGGGAAGATCGGCGAGGGCTGGCCGCCCGCCATGACCACCCTCATGAACGAGCGCATCAGCCTCACCACGGGAAGCGGGTCGCTGTGGGGGGGCGGGCCGTCGTTCACCGATTTCCTCAAGCTGGCCAAGGCTGCCACCCGCGGTCCGGACCGGCTCATGGACGACCCTCGCTACCGGCAGCTGGTGGCCCGCCTCTACGGGGAGCACCGGGTGGTGGAGTTCGTACGGCTGCGGGTGCTGAGCGAGCTGGCCGCCGGCACGCCCGGTCACCGGGCCGCCGTCCAGAAGCTGCTCGCCGACCGGTTCGGCAAGCGGCTCATGGCCGGCGCGCTGGAGATCCTCGGGTTGCACGGGTTGCTGTGGAAGGACCGCCGGGCACCCGAGGAGTGGGCGGAGGGGTTCCTCTTCAGCCCGGGGACCACCATCGGCGGGGGAACCGAGGAAATCCAAAAGAACATCCTCGGAGAGCGGGCCCTCGGCCTCCCCAAGGAGCCGAGTGCCTGAGGCTCCCTCCCTCTTCGGGGGAGGGTCGGGGAGGGCTCCTCGATGAAGGTCGGCACCGCCGGCACCACCGTGCCGCCGGTGGAGAGCCTGATCAGGAATGCCCGGCGGGCAGAGGAGAAGGGCTACCACTCCATGTGGTGGCCGGACCATCTGATGGGCTGGCATCCCGAGCAGGCCTGGACGCCGGACGTGGCCGAGGTGGCCCGGTTCATGCCCAGCCCGCACGCCTTCTTGGATCCGGTGGCGGCCATCGCCGCGGCGGCGGTGCGTACCGAGCGCATGGCGCTCGGAACGGCCGTCACCGAGCCGGTGCGCCGCCACCCGGCCATGCTCGCCCAGGAGTTCCTTACCCTCGACCACCTGTCCCGGGGCAGGGTCATCCTCGGCATCGGGGCCGGGGAGCGGGCGAACATCGAGCCCTACGGGCTGGACGACTCCCGGCCGCTCGCCCGCTTGGCGGAGGCGCTCAGCATCATCCACCTGCTGTGGGAGCACGACGAGCCGGTCTCGTTCGACGGGGAGTTCTGGCGCCTCCGGGAGGCGGTGTGCGGGTTGCGTCCTTACCGGGAAGGGGCCTACCCGCCCATCTGGGTGGGAGCGCATGGGCCTCGCATGCTGCGGCTGGTGGGAGGGCACGCCGACGGGTGGCTCCCCACCTACCTGGGGTTGGAGCGCTGGGAGGCCGACTGGAAGGAGATCCGGGCGGCGGCCGGGCGGGCCGGGCGCGACCCATCTGCCATCACCCCGGCGGTGTGGGCCATGCTGGTGGTCGACGAGGACGAGGCGGAGGTCGAGCGCCTCCTCGAGACCCCGCTGGTGCGGGGGTGGATGCTGTTGTTGCCCTCCTCGGCCTACGAGGAGCTCGGCCACCGGCACCCGCTCGGCGAGGGCTTCTACGGCCTGAGGGATTACGTCCCCACCCGCCTCTCGCGCAGCGACGCGCTGACGGCCTTCCAGGCGGTGCCGCCGGAGGTCTGCCGCGCCTACACGCTCAACGGGACCCCCGACCGCGTGATCGAGCAGGTCCAGCGCTTCGGGGAGGCCGGCTTGGAGCATCTGGTGCTCTGGAACATCACCTACATGGCCGACCTCGCCAAGCTCAGGTCGAGCTTCCACCTCCAGGACGAGCTGTTGCGGGGGCTGGCCTAGCTTGGGCGTAGGCCAGGGCCTCCTCCAGGCTGATGATTTAACCTCCTTCTCCGTGGACGCGCCCTTGGGGGAAAGCTCCCCTCGCTTGTCCCTCGAGGACTGAAATGAGACGGCTTCCCCCGAGGGGTGCTCCGGAGGCCTGACGACCACAAGGGTGTCGCCCCATGAGGGCTCGTTCATCAGCACGGCGCTGTGCCTCCAGTGTCCCGTTCGCCGAGAGAAGAGAGGAGGCGCCATGTTGGGCGTCGGTGTCGATTGGTCCGAAGATGTAAACCAGGTGGCCTTGGGGAGGCCCGGGGAGGGGATCGTCGAGGAGTTCTCGGTTCCCCACACCCCTGAGGGAGTCGAGCTGATCATCGGGCGCATCTCGGCCCTGGAGCCCGACCCCACCGAGGTGCGGGTGGCCTTGGAGGGGCGTCACGGTCACCTGGTGGAGGTGTTGGTGGAGGCCGGGTATGCGGTGGTCCCGGTCAATCCCGACCTGGTCTCCCGACGTCGGGGCCCGGCCAGGGCCAAGGACGACGGGGAGGACGCCCGGATCCTCTGCCGGATGGCTGCTGATCCCCTGATGGTGCTCCGGCCTCTCGTCCCCCACGGGGAGGAGGCGGCCGAGCTGCGGTCCATCGCCCGAGACGACGCCCGGGCGGCCCGAGACCAGCGTCGGCTCCTCAACCGTCTCCGTGCCGACCTCTTGGCGGTGGCCCCCGAGCTCTTCGCTTTCGGTGGCGAGGACCTGGGGGCGCCAACGTTCTTGGGGCTGGTGGAGCGCTGGCCGACCACCGAGGCCGCCCGGGAGGCCACCGGCTCGGAGCTGGAGGCCTACTTCCGCGGGACCCGCCACGGGTGGCCCGACCGAGCGGTGGAGAAGCTCCGAGAGGCCCTGGCCTCCTCGCAGTTCACCCCCCGGGCTCACCTGGTGCGGGCCAAGGAGGCCACCATCCGCTTGCATGCCACCCAGCTTCTGGCCATTCACCGCCAGCGGCGGGCCTGGGAGCGGCGCATGGGGGAGCTGCTGGTCGGCTTGGGCTCCGTGGAGGGCCCCGAGGGGAAGCCCGTCCCTGCCGGCGAGATCTACCTGAGCATGCCTGGCCTCGGTGCCCGTCTCGCCGGCAGGGTAGCGGGTGAGGTCGGCGACCATCCATCTCAGTTCGGGTCGCCGGCCTCGCTGCAATCCTACGGGGGAACCGCCCCCGTCACCCGACGATCGGGCAAGTCCGAGTACGTGGTGGCCCGCCGTCTGGCCTGCAACGGGCACCTGCGGGACGCCATCCAGCAGTGGGCTTTCTGCTCCCTGCGGGAATCCGGTTGGGCCCGGGAGTTCTACGACGCCCAGCGGGCTTCGGGGAAGCACCACCACGCCGCCCTCAGAGCGCTGGGGAACCGC
>JBOGFC010000068.1:0-1974 GCA_050742155.1 Acidimicrobiia bacterium | reverse complement strand
TGTGAAATGGCCCGCCGGCGGTCCGTAACTCACGCAAGAACGGGACGGGGAGGGGGCGGCGGAGGGGGCTCACGCCGGCCCCCAGAGCCGTCCCCGCATGGCGACCAGCACCGACAGCGCCAGTGCCCCAGCTCCTTGGAACCGTCGGGAGGGACCCCCAGATCACCAGCAGCACAACCGGTCTTGGGTTCCCGTCGGGATCAGGGAGACGGACGTTGAACCAGATCCCGTCCGCCCACCAATACACGTAATCCACCTCGGACAGGTCACGGCGGGTCCAGTTGACAGCGGGTTGCGTCAAGACCTCCCCGACAGTCTTGGCCTGGAAATACGTGACTCCTGAGGCCTCCCCTGGCAGCCTCCTCAACCGGGGACATGCCCCAGAGAGGAGCAGCAGCGATGGAGAAAGCGCAAGGCAACAGCCGGCGGCGACGCTCGGCCGAGGAGAAGTGGCAGGTGTTCTTGGAGGCGGCCGCCAAGGACCAGCCCACGGTGGAGGTGCTGGGCCGCCACGGCCTGCTGCCCACCGACCTAGCCCGCATCCGGGAGGCAGTGCGGCGGGGAGCCCTGGCCGAGCTGAGCAAGGGCCCTGGGCGGGCAAGGGAGGACGCCGAGCAGCGCCGGCTGCGCCAGGAGCTTCTCCGGGTGGAGGCGGCCCTGAAGGAGATGTCGATCAAGGTCACCCTGCTGGAGGGAAAAGGGCCGCGGGCTTGGTAGGTCCGATCACCTCCGAGCGCCTCTCTGGTGAGACCAAGTTCACGAAGCGAAGAGACCTCTCCGAGCTCGACTTGGACTACCTGTTCTTGGACGGGTCCCACTTCCGCATGCACCCTGGATCCCCCGCCGAGCCGGTGCTGGCTGCCTGGGGGATCGATGTCGATGGACATCCCGTCTTTGTGGGCCTAGCCCCGGCGGCAGCGGAGTCCACCGACGCCTGGGAGGACTTCCTGGCCGACCTGAAGGCCCGAGGGCTCCGTCCGCCGCTGCTGGTGGTCACCCACGGCGCCCTGGGGCTGCTGGGGGCCATTGAGCTCCACTTCTCGAGGAGCCTCCACCAGCGCTGTGTCATCCACCGGCTTGGAAACGCCCTGGCCAAGGTCTCCAAGGCCGACCAAGGGGAGTTCAAGGCCGCTTGGTGGGCGGTCTTCGACGGGATCGAGGCCGAGTCCGGAGCCTCTGCTCTGGCCGAGGCCAGCCGGCGAGCGGCCGCCTTCCAGGCCACCTGGGGCCGCCGCCATCCGGCGGCGGTGGCCTGCCTCACCGAGGACCTGGCGTCGCTCACCACCCACCTGCACTTCCCCTCGGAGCACTGGCGGCGCGTCCGGCACTCCAACTTCATCGAGCGGACCTTCGGGGGGAGCCGGAGGAGGGTGAAGGTGATCGGCCGACTCCCGGGGGAGTCGAGCTGCCTGTCGCTGGTCTGGGCGGTGCTGGACCGGTCGTCCCGCGGATGGCGAGGCGTCACCCAGACGCCCAAGGGGCTGCGGCTGCTCCAGGACCTGCGTCGCCAGCTGCTCCCCCCACCTAACTTGGAGGAGGTGATCGATCAAGATGTCGCACCCGCGGCATAGCATGAACCAGGAACCTGCGTCCCGAGTCGTTTACACCAGCGCTGAGACGCCACCAGAGGACGAGGCGTTCTGAACTCGGTTCCTCTGGCATCCCCTGGGAGATATATTCGCAAATGTTGTGGATGGGGTGATGGTCAAGCTGCAACCTCCTG
Source organism: Acidimicrobiia bacterium (assembly GCA_050742155.1). Taxonomy (GTDB): domain Bacteria; phylum Actinomycetota; class Acidimicrobiia; order Spongiisociales; family JALYHC01; genus JBOGFC01. Next base: position 251 of record JBOGFC010000068.1, on the reverse strand, counting down.
GGGGTCGGTCTGGTCGGTTCCCCTCCTTTCTTGTGAGACTGCGCGACAGCGTGGGAATAGCCCGTCTGGTGAGGTCTGAAATGCCCGGTGGGTGATCGAAGCCCCTCGATACTCGGTGATGAATGTACCGCCGAGCAGAGGAGGGGCTCCGATGAGTCCAGATGCTATGACGACCCGCCTGCACCTGCGAAGGATCCGGGTGGTGGAGGTGACCGAGGACCTTCCCGAGCGCCTGGTGGTGGAGGTGGAGG
>JBOGFC010000067.1:0-8458 GCA_050742155.1 Acidimicrobiia bacterium | reverse complement strand
GGGGAGGCCCCTGGGGGCGATCTCTCCCTCCCCCTTGAGGGGGAGGGTCGGGGAGGGGGTGACTCCGCTCAGAACCCAAAGGGAGAACCTCCACCACCGCGTTGTAGTCGGGGATGAGCGCCTCCGGATCGCGCACCCCCGGGGGGATGAGCACGTTCGCTTCCGGCCAGAACATCTGCACGTTGCCGGGCTTGATCGGAACGGTCTTCACCAGGGCCTCCATCTCCCCGTGCTCGGAGCGGATCAGCACCCGATCGCCGTCCGCCACCCCCAAGCCCTGGGCGTCCTCGGGAGAGACCAACACATCGCTCCGTCGGGCGCCGGTGAGGGGATCCGTCCCGCTGAAGACCATCGAGTTGAACTGCTTGCCCCGGCGCGTGGAGAGGAGGAACTTCCCCTCCGGTACCGACGCCTCCGGCGGAGAGACGGCCGAGAAGCGGGCCCGGCCATCAGGGGTGGGGAACTGCCAACCCTCGCACAAGCGCGGGCCACCCCACTGGACCTGGTCCCCGCTCTGCGCCAGGCTCTCGATACCGGCGTACATGGGGACCACCTCGGCGATCTCCCGGCGAATGTCCCAGCCGGAGTCGAAATGCACCAGATGGGCCCGTTCGGGGTCCACTCGGCGTGCCAGGTCGAGGAAGATCTCCCACTCGGTGCGGGCCTCCCCGAGGCGGGGCCCGGGGATCTCCGGGCTGAACACGATGCGCCGCTCGGTGGTGGTCTCGGTGCCCCCCTCGCGCTGCTCGTAGCGGGTGGCGGCCGGGAGCAGCACCACCTCCCGGCCGGGGTCGACGAGCATCTGGGAGGAGACCACGATGTCCTGGTGGACGCGCAGCGGCACCCGCTCCAAGGCCTCTCTCACCATGGCCCGGTCGGGCAGCACCTCGAGGAAGTTGCCGCCCGATGAGTAGAGCACCTCGAGCTCGCCGGCATGGGCGGCCTCCACCATCTCGGTGGCGGAGAGCCCCCGCTCCCCCTTGACGTCGAAGCCGTAGCGAGCCGAGAGCCGGGCGGCCGCCTCGGGGGTGACCGGCACCGGGCCGGGGAGCACCGTGGCGTAGGCGCCCATCTCCGCTCCCCCCTGCACGCCCGAGTGACCCCGGATCGGCATCAGCCCTGCGCCGGGGCGGCCCACGTTCCCCCGGGCCAGGGCCAGGTTGATGATGGCCCGCACGTTGTCGGAGCCGAAGGCATGCTGGGTGATCCCCATCGACCAGATGAAGATGGCCGACCTGCATCCCCCGTAGAGCCGGGCGAAGCGCGCCATGTCCTGCTGGGAGGCGCCGGAGAACTGCTCCAGCTCCTGGAACGATGTTCGGGCGAGCTCCTCCCACAGCTCCCCGAAGCCGACCGTGTGGTGGTCGATGAACTCACGGTCGAGAAGGCCCTCAACGGCCATCGCCTTGAGCACCCCGTTGATGAAGGCGATGTCGCCACCGGTGTGGACCTGGAAGAACTCGTCCGCCATCTTGGTGCCGAAGAGGGCGCTCTCCACGTTGGAAGGGACCCAATAGCGCTCCAGCCCCGGCTCCCGGTAGGGATTCACCACCGCCACCTTGGTGCCCCCCTTGCGGGCCAGGTAGAGGTATTTCATCACCACCGGCTGCGAGTTGGCCACGTCGGAGCCGAACAGCACGACCAGGTCGGCATCGAAGAGATCCGAGTAGGAGATCGTCGTGGCTCCCACCCCGATGGCCGCCTTCAGGGTGGCGGTCGAGGGAGCGTGGCAGACCCGGGCAGCATTGTCGATGTTGTTGGACCCCAGGAAGCGGACCACCTTCTGCGCCACGTAGTAGACCTCGTTGGTGAGCCCCCGCGCGGTCAGGTAGAAGCCGATGCGGTCCGGTCCGGCCCGCTGGATGCCGCCTGCCACCAGGTCGAGGGCCCGGTCCCAGGAGATCCGCTCAAACCCAGGCTCCCCTCGCCGCCGGAGCATCGGGTAGGGCAGCCGCCCCAGGTCGCGCAGCTCGGCCCCGCTCTTTCCGCGGAGCCAGCTCACATCGGTCAGCGCCGCCGGGTCGAGGGGGCCCATGGTGTTGACGCGCAGCAGGTTGAGGCGGGTGGTACAGAGATGGACGCCCTCGATGGTCCAGTCGTGGAAGCCGGCCACGCCCAGGGCACAGCCATCGCACACTCCCTTCGAGAGGATGCGCCAGGCATAGGGAAGGGCGCTGCGGTTCTCCCAGACCGTCTTGGCGATCTCGGCGTAGTGGTTGGGCTTCACCTCCCCCAGGCCGTACGGCTTGGGGCTCACCCACAGGTCGGGCCGCAGCTTGCGCGGTACCCGCTTGCGCTCGGCTCTCCGTCCCCCTCTCCTTCCCTCCCCCCCAGGGGGAGGGAAGGGGTGGGGGGAGGGGCGGGGAGGGGGCATTATCGGGCCCGCTCCACCGCCTTCGCCAGCGCCCGGCGGCTCAGCACTTCCGCCAAGTGCCGCCGGTACTCGCCCGAGGCGTAACTGTCGCCCATCGGATCGCTGATCGCGCCGCCGACCTCCTCCGCCGCTCGGCCGATGGCCTCCTCGGACGGCTCCTGGTCCCGTAGCGCCTGCTCGGCGGCCGTGATCCGCTGCGGGGTGCCGGTCACCCCGCCCACCGCCAGGCGGGCCTCGGCGCACTTCCCCTTGCCGAGCGTCACCAGGGCCGCCACCCCCACCACCGCATAGCCGGAGGCGGGATGGGGGTGCTTCACGTAGGAGCCGCCCATTCCCTTGCCCATCACCGGGACCCTCAAAGAGGTAAGCAGCTCGCCGGGCTGCAAGGCGGTGGTGAGCATGTCCACGAAGAACTCGCCCGCCGGGATCTCCCGCTCGCCCCGGCGGCCCCGGGCGGTGATGACGCCCTCCAAGGCCAGGATGGCGGTGGGGAAGTCACCGGCCGGGTCGGCGTGGGCCAGGCTGCCCCCGATGGTCCCCCGGTTGCGCACCTGCAGGTCACCGATGTGGGCGGCGGTCTCGGCCAAGATCGGACACTCTCGCAGCACTTCCTCGGAGGCCTCCACCGCGGCATGGGTGGTCATGGCCCCGATGACCAGAACGTCGCCTTGCCGGCGGATGCCGGTCAGCTCCTCGATGCGTCCGATGTCGATGAGCGCCCCAGGGGAGGTGAGCCGCAGCTTCATCAAGGGAAGCAGGCTGTGCCCTCCCGCCAGCAGCCTGGCCTCCTCGTGCTCGCCGAGGAGGTCGAGGGTCTCGTCGATGGTCTCGGGCCGGTAGTAGTCGAAGCTGGCAGGATGCATGGTCACTCTCCTCGTGCTTGCCGGATGGCCCGCCACACCCGGTCGGGAGTGAGAGGCATGTCGATCTTCTCCACCCCGAGCGGTTCCAGTGCGTCCATCACCGCGTTGTAAACCGCCACCGTGGAGGCGATGGTCCCGGTCTCGCCGATCCCCTTCACCCCCAGCGGGTTGACCTCGGTGGGTGTCTCGGTCATGGCCAGCTCGAAGGCGGGGAAGTACTCCGCCTTGGGGAGGGCGTAGTCCATCATCGTGCCGGTGACGAGGTTGCCATCCTGGTCGTAGAGGGCGCCCTCCCAGAGGGCCTGGCCGATCCCCTGGACGATGCCTCCCTGAACCTGGCCCTCCACGATCATCGGGTTGATGACCCGTCCGCAGTCGTCCACCGCCACGTAGCGGCGCAGCTCGACCTCCCCGGTGTCGGGGTCGACGTCCACCACCGCGATGTGCGCCCCGAAGGGGTAGACGAAGTTGGAGGGATCGAAGAACGCCGAAGCTTCGAACCCGGGCTCCAGGTCCTTCGGGTAGTTCCAGGCCGTCGTTGCCGCCATGACCACCTCCTGGATGGTCTTGGCCTGATCGGGCGAGCCTCTCACGAAGAACTTGCCGTCCTCGAACTGGATGTCGTCCTCGGCCGCCTCCAGCAGGTGGGCGGTCACCTTCTTGCCTTTCTCCTTGAGCTTGGCGACACCTCCCATGATCGCCCCGCTGGCCACCGCTGTGGTCCGCGACCCATAGGTTCCCCAGCCCATCGGGGTGGAATCGGTGTCGCCGTGGACCACCTCCACGTCCTCCACCGGTATCCCGAACTGGTCGGCCACGATCTGGGCAAAGGTGGTCTCCTCCCCCTGCCCGTGGGGATTCACCCCCACGTAGAGGTTCACCTTGCCGGAGGGGTGGAAGCGGATGTTGGCCGACTCCCACAGACCGCCTCCGAAGCCCACCGCCCCGGCCACCTCGGAAGGCCCCAGACCGCAGATCTCCACGTAGGTGGAGAAGCCGATCCCCATCAGCTTGCCCCGCTCACGGAGCTCCCGCTGCTCGTCACGAAGGGCCTTGTAGTCGGCCAGCTCGAGCGCCTTCACCAGCGTCCCCTCATAGTTGCCGGTGTCGTAGGTGAGGCCGGTAGCCACTTCGTACCCGTCGGTGAAAGGAGGTATGAAGTTCTTGCGGCGCAGCTCCACCGGGTCCATCCCGATCTGTCGGGCCAGCCTCGACACCAGGCGCTCCACCATGAAGGTTGCCTCCGGTCGGCCGGCCCCCCGGTAGGCGTCCACCGGAGTCGTGTTGGTGAATACCCCGTAGACGTCCTCGCGAATGGCCGGGATCTGGTAGCAGCCGGAGAGCATCAGGCCGTGCAGGATGGTGGGGATCCCCGGTCCGGCGGTGGAGAGATAGGCGCCCAGGTTGGCCCAAGTCTTGGCTCGCAGTCCCAAGAGCTTTCCGTCCTTGGTCGCCGCCAGCTCCACCTCTTGGATGTGGTCGCGCCCGTGGATGGTGGCCTGATAATTCTCGGAGCGGGTTTCCACCCACTTCACCGGCCGGCCGACCATCTGGGAGGCGAACACCACCATGGTGTCCTCCGGATAGTGAGGGATCTTGCTCCCGAACCCACCGCCGATCTCGGGGGTGATCACCCGGATCTTGTGCTCGGGGATCGGGGTGTCGAGCGAGAGCAGGAAGCGGACGATGTGCGGGTTCTGGGAAGTCACCCAGAGCGTCACCGAGCGCTCGGCCGGGTTGTAGTGGGCCAGCGCCCGACGCGGCTCGATGGCGTTGGGGATGAGCCGCTGGTTGACGATCTCCTCCTTCACCACCACCTCGGCGTCCTGGAAGACCTTCTCGACGTCGCCCCCCGACACCTTCCAGTGGAAGGCCAGGTTGCCCGGGGCGTCCTCATGGAGCTGGGGTGCATCCTCCTCGGTGGCCCGCCGGGCATTGACGACCACCGGCAGCTGTTCGTAGTCGACCTCGACCGCCAGGGCCGCATCACGCCCCAGGTAGGGATCCTCGGCAACCACGATGGCTACCGCGTCCCCCACGTAGCGGACCGTATCGATGGCGATGGGCGGGTGCTCGGGGCTCCTGCAGTTGGATTCGGGCACGATCCAGGCACAGGGAATACCGCCGAAGCCGGCTTCCTTCATCTGCCGACCGGTGAACGCTGCGAGCACACCCGGCATCTGCTCGGCGGTCGAGGTGTCGATCCCGGTGATGGTGGCGTGGGCGTACGGAGACCGCACCACGATCATGTGGGCGGTCCCCGCGACGACCAAGTCCTCCGTGTACTTGGCTTCCCCAGAGATCAGCCTGGGGTCCTCCAGCCGCTTGACCGAGCTGCCGAAGGGTCGAGTGGCGGTCGTCATGTCCTCCTCCTCATGCCCGAATCTCGGCGGCTGCCTGGCGGACCGCCTTGACGATGTTCTCGTAGCCGGTGCAGCGGCAGAGATTGCCTTCCAGGCCGTGACGGATCTTCTCCTCGCTGAGGTCCCCGTTCCTCTCCGCCAGCTTCACCGCGGTCATGATCATCCCGGGAGTGCAGTACCCGCACTGCAGACCGTGGTTCTCCCAGAAGGCCCGCTGCATGGGGTGCAGCTCCCCGTCCCGGGCCAGGCCCTCGATGGTGACGATCTCCGAGCCGTCGGCCTGCACCGCCAGCACCGTGCAGGACTTGACGGCCAGGCCGTCCATGTGGATGGTGCAGGCGCCACATGTGCTGGTGTCACAGCCGATGTTGGTCCCGGTCAGGCCCAGGTGGTCACGGATGAAGTCCACCAGCAGCAGCCGGGGCTCGACTTCCCGTTGGTAGGTCCTGTCGTTGACGGTCATGGTGATCGGTACCTTCATGCACGCCTCCTTGCTCAGACTTCGACCTTCTCCCAATCAGGCGGTGGGGGCGTCTCACCCCGCAGCTTGGCGGCCCCGTACTCCACCGCCCGAACGATGTTGTGGTAGCCGGTGCAGCGACACAGGTTCCCCTCCAACCCATGACGAATCTCTTCCTCCGTGGGGTCGGGGTTCTCCTCGAGGAGCGCCACGGCGGCCATGATCATCCCGGGAGTGCAGTAGCCGCATTGGAGGCCATGCCGCTCCCAGAAGCCCTCCTGCACCGGGTGGAGCTCGCCGTTGGCAGCCAGGCCCTCGATGGTGGTGATCTCCGCTCCGTCGGCCTGCACAGCCAGGACGGTGCAGGACTTGACGGCCAAGCCGCCCATCAGGATCGTGCACGCCCCGCAGGAGGTGGTGTCGCACCCGACATGAGTGCCGGTGAGGCCCAGGTCCTCGCGGAGGAAGTAGACCAGCAGGGTGCGAGGCTCAACGTCGCCCGTCACCGGACCGCCGTTGACCGCCATGGAGATCTGCACCCGTCGCTCCCCTGAGGCTCCTCTCCGAACCTACCAAACCGGAACGGGCCGTGCGTTGGTAGCATGTTCTTCGCCCGGTATCCCCCGCGGAACTGGAGCCGGATTGATTCGAAGAGCGCGTGTTGTCGGCCGGGGCCGCGTCGGATCGGCCATCGCAGGGCGCCTCGAAGAGCAGGGCGTCGACCCTGACTCCCAGGACCCCGAGCTCCTCCTTCTGTGTGTGCCGGACCGGGCCATCTCGGAGGTGGCGCCCCGTTTCCCCCCCGGACCGTGGATCGCCCACACCAGCGGCGCCGTTTCGCTGGCGGCCCTGGCTCCCCACACCCGTCGCTTCACCCTCCACCCACTCCAGACTTTTACTCGGAAGGGCGGGCCTGAGCAGCTGGACGGCGCCTACGCGGCGATCGCCAGCGAGACCGACCAGGCTCGCCGGGTCGGCTTCGAGTTGGCCGAGACGCTCGGGCTGCGTCCCTTTCCGCTCAATGACGAGGACCGGGCTCTCTACCACGTCGGGGCGGTGTTCGCCTCCAACTACCTGGTGACGCTGCACAGGGTGGCCGCCCGGCTCTTCGAGAAGGTGGGCGCCCCCCCGGAAGGGCTGGAGCCGCTCATGCGCCGCACCATCGAGAACGGTTTCCAGCTCACCGGACCGATCGCCCGGGGCGACTGGGAGACCGTCAAGACTCACCTAGAAGCCATCCGAGCCGAGGCTCCGGAGCTGGAGCCGGTCTACCGGGCGCTGGGGGAGGCGACCGTCCCATGAAGATCCTCCGCACCGTCGAGGAGGTGCGTCGAGCGCTGGAGCCGCGGCGCCCCACCTCCGAGATCGGGTTGGTCCCCACCATGGGCGCCTTCCACGAGGGACACCTCTCCCTCTTTCGGGCGGCCCGCCGGGAGTGCGACGTGGTGGTGGTGAGCCTCTTCGTCAACCCCGCCCAGTTCGGTCCGGGCGAGGACTTGAACCGCTATCCGAGCGACGAGGAAGGGGACGCCCGCCTGGCCGAGGGGGAGGGAGTGGACTTCCTCTTCAGACCGGATCTCGACGAGGTCTACCCGAAGGGCTTCCAGACCTGGGTGGAGGTGGAGGATCTCTCCCGGCCGCTGGAAGGAGAACACCGGCCGGGCCACTTTCGGGGCGTGGCCACCATCTGTCTCAAGCTCTTCAATGTCGTTCGGCCCCACCGGGCCTACTTCGGCCAGAAGGATGCCCAGCAGGCGGCCGTCGTCCGTCGCATGGTCGAGGACCTCAACCTGCCGATCGAGATCCGGCTCCTTCCCACCGTACGGGGTCCGGACGGGCTGGCCCTCTCCTCGCGCAACGCCTACCTCTCACCGGAGGAGCGGCAAGCGGCCCTCGCCCTGTCCCGCGCTCTGCAAGCCGGCACCGCCTCCGACGACCCGGTTCGTGCCGCTCGGAAGGTCTTGGACGAAGAGCCCCTGCTCGACCTCGACTACCTCGAGGTGGCCGACCTAAATGGGCAACCCGTGCTGCTGGTCGCCGCCCGGGTCGGCAAGACACGCCTGATCGACAATGCCCCTCTGAGAGGAGATCCCCGATGAGCGAGAAGCCGTCCTTGCCCGAGCTCATGGACCGGAAGCACTACGGCGAGAAGCTCGTCATGGTGACCGCCTACGACGCCCCGGGAGCTCGCCTGGCGGAAGAGGCCGGGATGGACCTCATCCTGGTGGGGGACTCGGCCGCCAACACGGTGCTCGGCTACGAGGCCACGGTGCCGGTCACCATGGAGGAGATGCTGGTCCTCACCCGGGCGGTCAGCCGGGGAGCCCCTCGATCGCTGGTGGTGGGGGACATGCCCTTCGGCTCCTTCCAGGTCTCCGACGAGGAGGCGGTGCGAAAC
>JBOGFC010000066.1:0-4850 GCA_050742155.1 Acidimicrobiia bacterium | reverse complement strand
GGGACTGCCTCCCTCCTCTGGCGGAGGGTAGGGACTGCTTCCCTCCCCCTCTGGGGGAGGGTTAGGTTAGGGAGGGGGCTTGCCGGGGCGGATCGCCGCGTTGTGCTGCTCGGTGAAGGCGGCTACCTCCAAGCCCAAGGAGAGGGCCCGCTCCAGGTAAGCGGCGGCGCCCTGCTCGACCCATTGCAGTCCCGGCCGGTAGGCACCATCGAGCACCGCCAGGGCTCCGGCGGCCAGGGCGATCGCTTGGAGATGAAGCTCATCGTCCGCCACGCCCACCGTACGGGTCACCACTCCATCGTTGACGACGGCGTTCAGCCGGGCCACCACCCCCGCCCAGGGCCCGTCGGCCGGGGCCGCCAGCTGTCGGGAGTCGGAGGGATAGGGAAGCCGGCTGGGTCGGGCCCAGAGCGGTCCGAGCGGATCAGGGAAGGGCACCGCCTCCCCTCGCCGCAGCGGGCGTCCCGACTCGGTCCAACCCAGGACAGTCTCCAACACCTCGTCGGCTTGGGCGGCTTGGTGGGCGGCCAGGGCAGGCCCGATGCCGGAGCGCAGGTTGCACCCCACCAGCAGGGCGCTTCCTGCTTCCCGAAAGCTCTGCTGGCGCTGGCGGGCGGCGGCCACCGTCTGGCGATCGTCGGCCCAGGCCACGAGCGGCAGGCCGGCTTGCAAGGCTTGGTCGATGTCGGGAGCGGCGTTGGGGTGCGCATCACTCACGAGGGCGTCCCAGTCGGAGAGCTGCCGGACGGGCCGGAGCCGGGAATCCCCCTCCCGGGAAGAGGTGCCCGCCACGCCGAGTGCCTCCAGCCCCGGCTCCGCCAAGAGGAGTCGGGCCGTCCGGATACCGAGAGCCCCGGTTCCGGTGAGGGCGATCCTCACCGGTCGAGGGGCTCCCAGGCGCCGAGCCGCTCGGGGGGACGAACCGGGCGCTGCCGGAAGACAGCCCATCCGGCCAGGAAGGCGGCGGCCAGAAGGGCCAAGGCGCGCAGGCGTCGATCCACCCCCAAGAGTGTAGGGGCGCCCGGCCGGGCGCCCGTGTCGCTAGGCTCACCGACGGCCCGCGGTGTCGGGCACCAGAGGAGTAGCGAAGTCCGGTCGGAAACCGGCGCTGTCCCCGCAACTGTGAGCCTCCCTCCCCGGAGGCGAGCCAGGACGCCTGCCTCTCTGGTCAGCTCTCGGAGGAAGGGCGGATCGGCGGGCTCATCGTGCAGGCCACGACCCAAGAGACGACCAGGCACCGATCAGCGCGCCTGCCCGCCGGCGCGCTCGCCGCGGCCCTGTTGGCGCTGTTCTTGGCGGGTCTGGCTGGGGTGACGCTCGGTCCGGTGCCCATCTCTCCTCTCGGGGTGCTGCGGGAGGTGGCCGACCATGTTCCCGGGGTGCACGTCGAATCGGGGCTGAGCGCCAGGGAGGCGGCCATCGTCTGGGAGCTCCGGCTGCCTCGAGTGGTGCTGGGGGGTCTGGTGGGGGCGATGCTCGCCGGGGCCGGCGCCGCCTATCAAGGGGTGTTCCGCAACCCCCTGGCGGACCCGTATCTGCTCGGGGTGGCCGCCGGGGCAGGCCTGGGGGCCACCCTGGGTATCGTCCGGCAGGCGCCGGCCTGGCCGGTCGATCCGGTAGTGGCCGCCGCCTTCGCCGGGGGAGCGATGGCGGTTGGGGCGACTTACCTGCTGGGCCGCTCGGCGGGAGGGGGCCGGACCGGTTCGACACTGATCCTGGCCGGGGTGGCCGTCGCCTCGTTCTTCACCGCCTTGCAGACCTTCGTGCAGCAGCGCGAGTCGGACGCTATCCGAGAGGTGTTCTCCTGGATCCTGGGGCGGCTGGGCACGGTGGGGTGGGCCGAGGTGGGCCTAGTGGCTCCGTATGTGGGCCTGAGCGCCGCCGTGCTGGTCCTCCACCGGCGTCTGCTGGACGTCCTGAGCGTGGGAGAGGAAGAGGCCGACAGTCTCGGGGTGCGCACCGCCCGGGTGCGGACTGCCGTGGTGCTGGCCGCCACCCTCGGCACCGCCGCAGCCGTGGCGGTGAGTGGCCTGATCGGCTTCGTGGGGATCATCGTCCCTCATGCCATCCGGTTGGCGCTCGGGTGGAGCTATCGGATCATCCTGCCCTTGTCCCTGGTGGTGGGCGGTGCCTTCCTCATCGTCGCCGACCTGGTGGCCCGCCTGGCGCTGGCTCCGGCCGAGCTGCCCATCGGGGTGGTGACCGCCTTCTTTGGGGCTCCCTTCTTCGGTCTGGTCCTCCGCACCAGCCGCCGCCAGGCGATATGAGCTCTCCGGGGCCTATGGGAGCAGTGGCGGTCTCCTGCCGGGAGGTGACGGTGGCCTTCAACGGCGCCCCGGTCTTGCGGAGAGTGGCCGTGGAGGTCGAGGCAGGGGCCTGGCTGAGCCTGATCGGTCCCAACGGAGCCGGGAAGACCACCCTGCTGCGGGCCATCGCCGGCGTCGTGGACGCTCGGGGAGAGATCGAGGTGGTCGGTCAGTCGGTGCGAGCGCTGTCCCGGCGGAGGCTGGCCCGCCTGGTGGCCGTGGTCCCCCAGAAACCACACACCCCGGCCGGCATGAGCGCGCTCGACTACGTGCTGTTGGGCCGCAGCCCCTACATCTCCTATTGGGGGATGGAGAGCCGCCGGGACATTCGCTTGGTGGAGGAGGTCATGGAGCGGCTCGACCTACCGGAGATGGCCGGCCGCCTGCTGGGATCGCTGAGCGGGGGGGAGCTGCAGCGGGTGGTGCTGGCACGGGCACTGGCCCAGCAAGCTCCGGTGCTGCTCCTCGACGAGCCGACCGCCTCCCTCGACGTGGGCCACCAGCAGCAGGTGCTGGAGCTGGTCGACCGGCTGCGCCGGGAGGAGGGAAAGGCGGTGCTGTCCGCCATGCACGACCTCACCCTGGCCGGGCAGTACGCCGACCGTCTGGTCCTCCTCGACCAGGGGCAGGTGGTGGCGTCGGGCTCCCCCGAGCGGGTCCTCGAGCCCGGCCTGCTCGCCCGCCACTATCAGGCTGAGGTTGAGGTGCTGCGCGACCGGCAGGGAGGGGTGGTGGTGGCCCCGAAGAGGCGGGAGGTCCCGACCCCTACCTCGGATCGGCCGGTGCCGACCTAGACCTAGAGGTCCGTCGACGCTCCAGCACCATGCCCACCGTGGCGCCGAACAGCAGATGATCGGCTATCTGAGGCCCCACCGGCAAAGATCGCACCCGCGGGAACCGGCCCCCGATGATGCCCAGATCGAGGGCGGCGATGCCCAACCCGGCCAGCGCCCCCCACGCCACGGTTCCCCGACGGGGCAGGATCACGGAGAGGACCAGCGCCCACCCGAGGGACAGGGAGAAGTGGACCGGCAGGGCCGCGGCGGCCAGCAGAATCGGCCGCTTGGTGTGGGGGAGGAGGATCGACCCGGCGGCCAAGGTGGCCTCTAGTGCCCTCCCCCTTGCCGCCAGAGCATGCACGGTCGAGGGAATGCCGCTGACCACCGCCGCCGCTGCCCCTGCCGCGGCGGCATCGGCGAGCAGATCCCTAACCGTCGTGGGACGTGCCCGACGGGTAGGGAACCTCGTGCTCCGTCGGGCGAAAGGCGGGGTGGTCGTGGTCGGCGGTCTCCACGTTGAAGCCGTAGCCGTAGACCAGGGTGCCGCCCAGCGTCCCTCCCAGCGTGGCCAGGCCGGCGATGAGGACGCCCAGGACCACCACCAGCCCGGAGGCGGCCTCCCGCTCCGGCCCCAGAAACCGCACCCACAGGTCGATGAGGACCAGCACGCTCATCGTGATCATCGTCCAGGCGTGGGCGTTGGCCAGGCGGCGGACCTGGCTGCCTCTGGTGGTATGGAGCCAATCGAGGAACCCGGTCAGGGCGGTGGCCAGGGAGACGACCGCCCCGGCCAGCAGCAAGTAGCCGGCCGCCCGGTAAAGGTCTCCCGCCCAGGAGCTCCCACTCCCGAAGTAGGAGATCACGTCCAGCACCGGGGCGATGATGTAAGCCCCGATGGGGAGGTCGGTGAGGGGCGGGTGGAGGGGCTTCCCGGCCCACCCCCGCCAGCCGCGGAATTCCTTACCGCGCAGGTCGAGACCAGGGCGGAACGAGAGGGCCTTGATCATTTGTCCAATACGAACGTGATCAGCATGTTGACCTGGTACTCGCTGATCTTGCCGTCGGCGATCCGTACCTGCTGTTCCTTGATCCAGGCGCTGCGCACGTTGCGGAGCGTGCTGTTGGCGCGCTCGATCCCCTGTTCGATGGCATCCTCGAAGCTGGTCTCCGAAGTGGCGCTGATCTCGGTGACCCTTGCGACCGACATGGCTCCCTCCCTCCTGAGGCGACTGTGTCTCATCCTACCCAGCGGCGCCCGGCGAGGCCCCTCGTCGGCAATGGAAGGGCTCTGGTCGCCAGCCCGACCCCAAAGCCAGCGGTCGAGCAGCCAGGCTTCGCCGGCAAGGAGAGCATCGTACGTGGTCGACGGCCTCCCGGCAGTGGAAGAGCATCATCTCCCTGGTCACTCGCTCGGCACGGGAGAGCAAAAGCGGATCGATGGCCTCGGCCCGTTGGATGAAACCGGCTATCCGGGAACGCTGCTCCGCCTCCACCTCCTCCGAGAGATCCTCGATTTGGTCGTCGAAACGGTGGTCGCCGAGCAGGGTGGCCCAGGTCGGATTGGCTGAAGTCCCAGAGCTCGCCGGAGAGGGCGTCCAGCTTGGACATCGTGTCGGCGGCTGAACCGCAAGGGGTTCCTCCAGTGGGCCCACCTGGACTTGAACCAGGGACCTCATCCTTATCAGGGATGAACAAGGGGTCTTCGGCCCGTTGACGACGCGCCGAATCTCCTTTTAGTAGTTGGGCTTTCGGCTCTCGTCAGTTC
>JBOGFC010000065.1:0-3500 GCA_050742155.1 Acidimicrobiia bacterium | reverse complement strand
CGTCCGGGACCCCTGCCTGATGCCCATCAGCCCTCCCCAACCTCTCCCAGCATCTCCATGACTTCCTGATCGCTCACCTGCGAGAACTCGTCGTACCACTCCCCCACCGCCAGGAACCGGGGCGGCTGGAGGGGCAGACCACCTCCTAACCGAGTGGTGGAGAAGCGTCTCTCCCGTCCTGATTGAGGTCGGATCGACGGGCGGTGCGTGCTGCCCCGGGTTTGGTCGAGGCCGCACCTGTGAGGACGGGCCAACTCGGGATGGACGCTCGTCCTAGACCGAACCTCGGGTTCGACTCAGCCCCGAAACCGGCAAGAAGACCTTTATCTAGACGGGAAAACGGCGGCTTGACACCGGCCCCCTGCACAGATAAGTCGGGTCAGGATCAGGCGAACCGCACGCCCACCAGGGTGAAATGAATGTCCCCTGACGATTCAACGTACCCGCAAGGAAGGTACCCGATGTCGGGAATCACTTTCCAGCGGACACTCAGGCCAAGAGGGCCTCTAGGTCAAGTTCGGTGACCGGCTTCACGCGCTTGAAGTAGGAGCCGTGCGTCTGCTCGATCACATCGGAGGAACTGGCAGTAATTAGGACTACCTCGATGTCCGGGTCGCCACCATACTTCCGCTCGGCCTGGCCGTAGGCGTCTACAGCCTCTCTAGACACTTCGTCGGCGTCGCTCACGAACTCACGCCGCTCGATGAGACCGTGTTTGGCAGTGCTGTAGACGAGTAGGAGGTGGACGTTACTCCCCACAGTCCTTGGCTCCTCCATCACGCTCCTATCACTCGATGTCAGCAATACAGGGTTGCGCCTGTTCAAAGGCGCTCTCAAGCTCCTCGACCAGTGCCTGGGGAACCAGTTCGTTCCGATCTCTCCAGGCCATTGCATCGGCTAGGAGCGCGAAGAACTTCAGCACCGGGGACGGGCCTTCCCCCGACTTGAGCTCGTCCCCCATATCTCGACCCAGCTCCTCCACATAGTCCGCCCATCGATGCTGTCTCTCGGTCCGAAGTTGAATCTCGATCAGGCGCTCGTCCCCTTCCACGACCACGTGAAGTGCCCTGTATCCGGAGTCGGGCGGATCCTCGATGTAGTCGTAGAAGTTGGTGACCATCTCACCCCACTGGCCATTGATGTGGTCGTTCAGCTCGTAGACGGCGTCGAGGTGACGTAGGACGACGCGGCAACCCCCAATGTCCTGCATGGTTGTGATCTGCATCCCATGATGTCGCTTGCCTGTTCAAGCTCCTCCAACTCACTGAGAGAAAGCGATAGGTGAAGCCGTCCTGATTCCTCGAAATCTCTGAGGATCAGCCCTGCCTTGCGAATCTGCGTCTTGCTCGGAAGCTCCACCATTCTGACGGGCGAGGCTACTGGGAGGTGGCTTCCCCCAAAACGCCGACGAACCGCCCAGAACGAGAACCTGGGGCCATAATCCCCCTGGTGAGCTCCAGAATCCACTCAACCTTCAACCGCTCCACCCTCCGCCGGCTGGCCGGCCTCCGCTCGTTCGAGCGCGGCGCCCAGTACGCCCTTACTGGTCGGGTGCGGAAGATGAAGGACGCCGATGACGAGGTCACCGCCACCGTGGCGGGGACGCGCCCCTACCGGGTACGGCTCTGGGTGGAGGAAGGAGGGCCCGCCTTCTCCTGCACCTGCCCGATGGGAGACGAGGGAGCCTTCTGCAAGCACTGTGTGGCGCTTGGCTTGACCCTCCTCGAGCGCGGCGACACATCGCTCCTCTCCTCACCGGCAGAGCCAGCCACCGCCGACCTACGCCCCTACCTCGAGGCCCAGGACAAAGAGGCCCTGGTCGAGCTGGTCTTGGCCCAGGCCCAAGAGGACGAGCTGTTGCGGGGACGACTGCTCCTCGAGGCCACCAAGACCGCAGGGACCCAGGTCGACCTCGATGGGTACCGGCAGGCCATCGACCGAGTCATCATGGTCGACGACTATGTCGACTACCGCTCGATGTACGACTACGCCCAAGGGGTGGAAGAAGTGGTGGAGTCCCTGGAGGAGCTCCTCGCCTCCCGCCACGCCGCAGAAGTCATCGCCCTCACCGAGCACGCCATGGAGGCCGTCGAGGACGCCCTGGGCCGGGTGGACGACTCCGACGGGTACCTGGGGAGCATCTGCGACCGGCTGGTGAAGCTCCACCACGCCGCCTGTCTGGAGGCCCGCCCCGACACCCCAGCGCTCGCCGAGCGGCTCTTCGGCTGGGGGCTCAACTCGGAGTGGGAGACCTTCCTCACCGCCGGCGCCGACTACGCCGACGTCCTGGGTGAGGAAGGGCTCGAGGCCTACCGGCACACGGCGGAGGCGGTCTGGTCCGAGGTCCCCTCCCGGGGGCCAGGGGACGAACGGGACCGGTCGGGTCATCGTTTCCGCATCAGCTACATCATGGAGACCCTGGCCCGCTTGGCCGACGATCCGGACCAGCTGGTGGACATCAAGGCGCGAGAACTCTCCTCGGCCTATCGGTACCTGGAGATCGCCGAGATCCTGCGGCAGGCCGGCCGAGACGAGGAGGCCCTCTCTTGGGCAGAGCGGGGTCGGGAGGCCTTCCCCGAGCGGACCGACACCCGCCTCCGGGAGTTCCTGGCTGAGGCGCACCAGCGCCGGGGACGCTACAACGAGGCCCTGGCTCTCATCTGGGAGGCGTTCTCCGAATCTCCCACCCTCACGGCCTATCAGCGGCTCGACCACCACGCCACCCGAGCCAACCGCTGGAGCACCTGGCGGGAGCGGGCCCTGGGTCTCCTCAGGGAACGGGCCGCAGAGGCGCGGGCCTCCCAGAAGCCACCGCCTCGGTGGGAACTCCCAAGCGACCACTCCACGTTGGTCCAGGTCTTCCTGTGGGAGGGCGACATCGAGGCCGCTTGGGCGGAGGCGGTGGAGGGAGACTGCTCCGAGCGTCTGTGGATGGAGCTGGCGGGCCTTCGGGAGGACGATCACCCCGCCGAGGTGCTCCCCGTCTACCAGACGCAAGTGGAGCGGACCGTCCACCAGAAGAACAACCGAGCCTACGCCGAGGCGGTACGGCTGCTGGAGCGGATCGAAGGTCTCATGAGCCGTCTCGGCAGGGACGAGGAGTTCGGGGAGTACGTGGCCGGGGTCCGAGCGGCCCACAAGCCCAAGCGCAACTTCATGAAACTGCTTGACCAAACAGGCTGGTGACCGGAATCGACAGCCGCACCTCCCGAGGATCCCACTACCTGCGGCCGCCCAAGCAGCGGAGACCCCGTGCTCCCAGGCAGCTGCAGGTAAACCAGGGTGAATGTGCGGGAAGTCACCTGAGGATCCGAAAGCTGTGCGACACGATCTGGCGATCGGGCCCGGCGGGCTTGAGCACCTCACCCTCGTGTCCAGGACCTCGCAGGATCGTCAACGTACGATCCCTTGTGGGAGCTAACCCACAGGGGAGGCTAGGTGTTACACAACCGGCCCCTCAGGTGTCTTCAATGTGACGGGGAGGATAGACCCGCGGTGAC
>JBOGFC010000064.1:0-2014 GCA_050742155.1 Acidimicrobiia bacterium | reverse complement strand
GGGCTGGGGGGATGGCCTCAGGTGACCACCCCCCCGGTGGCACTCACCATCGCCGGCTCCGACTCGGGCGGGGGAGCCGGCATCCAGGCCGACCTGAAGACCTTTGCCGCCCTAGGAGTCCACGGCACCTCGGCGCTGGCCGCCCTCACCGCCCAGAACACCGTTGGCGTTCAGGGAGTGCAGGCGGTCCCCCCCGATTTCGTCGATGCCCAAATCACCTCGGTGCTCTCCGACTTCGAGGTGGGGGCGGTGAAGACCGGCATGCTGGCCAGCGCCGCCATCATCGAGGTGGTTGCCAAGCGGGCCCAAGTAGGGGACCTTCCCAACCTGGTGGTCGACCCAGTGATGGTGGCCGCCAGCGGGGATCGCCTGCTCGATCCCCATGCCGAGCAGGCCTACCTCGAGCTGCTCTTCCCCTATGCCCAGGTGATCACCCCCAACCTGCGAGAGGCCTCGGTGCTGGTAGGCCGGCAGCTCTCAACTGTGGAGGACATGGCCCAGGCAGCCCGGCAGCTGGGTAAGACCGGTTCCCTATATGTGGTGGTGAAGGGTGGGCACCTGCCGAGCGCCGAGGAGGCGGTGGACGTGATGTGGGACGGCGCGGAGCTGACCGAGCTCCGTGCCCCCCGTGTGGACACCCCTAACGTGCACGGCACCGGCTGTACGTTCGCCTCGGCGATCGCGGCCGGGCTGGCCCAGGGGATGGATCCGCCGGCTGCGATCAGGCGGGCCAAGCAGTTCATTACCGAGGCCCTGCGCGGAGGGGCAGACTGGAAGCTGGGAGCGGGCCGGGGCCCGGTCGACCACTTCGGGTGGCAGTGATCACCCAGCAGGCCAAGCAGTACGACATCCGGCCGGTCCCGGCCGGGGAGCGGACCCTGGGCCTTTGGGACAGCTTCGTCCTGTGGGCCGACCTCGGTATCAGTTTCCTGGTGATGGTGGTGGGCACCTTCTTGGTGCCCGGCCTCAGCCTGGGAAGAGCGCTGGCGGCCATAGTGATCGGGGCGCTGCTGGGAAACTTCCTTCTGGCCCTGATCGCCATGATCGGGACAGACACCGGGGTCCCCACCATGGTCTTGCTCCGCCCGGTGCTGGGGCTGAGGGGGTCCTTCCTCCCCACCGCCCTCAACGTGGCTCAGCTCCTCGGGTGGGCCACCTTCGAGGTGATCGTTATGGCTCAGGCGGCCGACACCCTGGCCCAACGCCTCCTGGGGACCTCCAGCTACCTGGCGTGGGTGGTCTTTTTCACCGCCGTGACCACCCTGATGGCGGTAGGGGGGCCGGTGCTGGTGGTGAAGCAGTGGATGAAGCGGTTCGCAGTTTGGGCGGTGCTGGTCACCACCGTTTGGCTGACAGTGGCGGTGGCGGCCACCTACGACCTCGGCGAGCTGATCCGCCGTCCGGGTACCGGAGACTTGTCTTTCCCACTGGCAGTGGATCTGGTGGTGGCCCTGCCGGTCTCCTGGGTGCCGCTGGTGGCCGACTACAGCCGCTTCGCCCGGCGGCGGGCGGAGGCCTTTTGGGGAACCGGCCTGGGTTACTTGGTTCCCCACATCTGGTTTTACGTGCTGGGGGCGCTCTTCACGCTCGGCGCAGGAGTGGCGTTCGACCCCAATGCCCCCATCGCTCCCCTGCTGGCGGCTGTTACCGGACTGACTGCCGGGTGGGCAGCTTTGCTGATCATCCTGGTGGACGAGGCCGACGAGGCCTTCGCCAACATCTATTCAACCGCGGTCTCTGCCCAGAACGTCCTCACGAGGGTGAGCCAGAGGACACTGGCGGCGGTCACCGGAGCTGTGGTGCTGGTGGCGGCCTCCGTGATCCCGCTGGTCCAGTACGAGAGCTTCCTGCTCCTGATCGGGTCGATCTTCGTGCCGCTCATCGGGGTGCTGGCGGCCGATTACTTCGTGCTGCGCAACCAGCGCTATGACCTCGATCAGCTCTACCGGCCCGGAGGGGTCTACTGGTATCGCGGCGGGATCAATTGGAGGGCGATCGGGGTATGGGTGATGGG
>JBOGFC010000063.1:0-5359 GCA_050742155.1 Acidimicrobiia bacterium | reverse complement strand
GCCCGGGGGCCCTCCCGTGAGTTATGGGATCGTGAGCGATCAGGAGGCCGGCATCGGCGGTGGGATCGGTGGAACCCCCGACCCCAACATGCCCGGACACGTCACGTTCTACGTGATGGTCCCGGATTCCGTCGGATACTCGAGCATCTCAACCGGGTGTTGTTTGGTCCACAGGACTATGCGGTCATTGCCTATAGGCCTCCAAGTCTCGCCGCGCGGTGAGTCGTGGCTTTCGCCTGACCTGGCTCATCTTTCGATCCGTAGCCCTTGTAGTCATGAGCGCCGGGTCCTCGCTCGCGGTGGGTTAGGTTAGAGAGAGTGGCCGCTAGGCTTTCGTCGAACCCCTGAGGCTGCTCGATGACCCAGCCACCCCTCACGCTCAACGCCTGGCTCCGCTACGATGTCATCCGTGGGATTCTCCGCGGGCTGGACCATGTGGAATCGGTCTTGGAGATCGGCTGCGGACAGGGGGCGCTCGGGGCTCGCCTGGCCGGACGGTATCGCTACGTGGGCATCGAGATCGATGAGGCGTCGCACGCTCTAGCGGCAGCCCGGGTCGAGCCGACAGGTGGTTTGGTGTTGCAAGGGGACATCTCGACGTTGCCTCTCGGCATGATCTTCGACCTGGTCTGTGCTTTCGAGGTTCTAGAGCACATCGCGGATGACCTGGAAGCCCTGCGGACGTGGCGGGAATTCCTTCGGCCGGGAGGATGGCTCCTGATTAGCGTGCCGGCCTACCAGCAGCGGTTCGGTGCGGCGGATGTCCGGGTGGGTCACCACCGAAGATATGATCCCGAGGCAACCCAGTCTCTCTTGGAAGCAAGCGGGTTTGTCCTCCGGGCTGCCCTTCTCTATGGCTTCCCACTCGGCTACGCCCTCGAGGCCGCCCGCAACCGCTTGTCGGGAACTTGGCGGCGGGCCGCCTCGCAGACGGAGCGAACCAGAGCTAGCGGGCGCTTGCTGCAGCCCCCGAGTTTCCTGGGGTGGCTCACCGCCACGGCCTCCCTCCCGTTCCGGATCCTACAGCGTCCGTTTCTCGGAACCCGGTTAGGAACGGGGCTCGTCATCCTGGCCCGTCGAGCGGATTGACCCAATGGCCGGCCGCGCGGCGCTTCGGAGGATCCGGTGGGCCTTCGGGCTCGTAGGTGCTGGCTTTCTGACCCTGGCGTTACTCGACGCTTGGCATCAGGTGGGGTCAGCTATCCTTCCAGGATGGCCCAGCCTTCTAGGGGCAATCGCGGCCTCCTTGGTGGGCCTGGCCTTGGCGGCTGGCGGATGGCTCGCCCTGATTGGGCGGCAGGGCAACCTTGCTCTGGCTCGGGCCTTCTATCTAAGTCAGGTCGGTAAGTACATCCCGGGCGGCATCTGGCAGGCCGTCGGGCAGGTCGGCTTGGCCCGAGAAGCCGGCGTTCCGCTCGGCAAGGCTGCCCTGGCCTACCCGGTTCACGCCTTGGTCCAGGCGGCGGCGGGGGCCGCGGTTGGAGCCGGGCTGGCCCTGACACCTGGTGTGTCTACCCCGATCCGGTGGGGGGCGCTGCTCCTCTCCGCCCTGCTAATCCTGCTGAACCGACCCTGGATGGTGGCGGTCGTGAGCCTGATCGAGAGGAGGCGCCCATTGGTGAGGTCCGCCGAGCTACCTGACCAGCGCGCCATCCTGGCCGCTTTTGGCTGGAGCGTGGCGTCAATGTTGGCCTTTGGTGGAGGCTTCGCCGCTCTCCTTGGCTCGACGGATCGTCCTCTTGCCGGCATTCCGGCCTTCGCCTTCGCCTGGACGGTGGGATTTCTCGCCGTGCCGTTCCCCGCTGGCCTGGGGATCCGGGAAGTCGCCCTGATCGCCGCCCGTATCGCCCCAGTGGGACCCCTGGTGGCTGCCTCGGCGGTGCTGCGGGTTGTCCTCATCGTCTGTGAAGCATTGTTGATCCTGGCCACCAGCCTTAGGCCGCGCCCCCGGACGGCGCAGCTCGACCGAGGCGCCGACCCATGAGGATCCTCCTTTTCGGCACCTACGACAGGGAGCGGCACCCCAGGGTTGAGGTGCTACGCGAGGGCCTCGAAGCGAAAGGCGACCTAACCGGGGAGTGCAACGTGCCCCTGGGGTTGGACACGGCCGAGCGGATACGGCTGCTCCGTCGACCTCTGCTCCTTCCTCGATTGGCGGTCTCAGTCGGCCGGCAGTGGTATCTGCTGTTGCGGAGGGCTCGCCGAACCCGTCGGCCCGATCTCGTGCTGGTGGGGTACATGGGCCATTTCGATATCCACCTTGCCAAACGTCTCTGGCGGCACACTCCGGTCGCACTCGACCATCTGATCTCGGCTAAGGACACCGCCGAGGATCGTGGCAGCTCCTCAGCAATCCTGCTCCGGTTGCTCAGCTGCCTGGATCGCTCAGCTCTCAATGCAGCAGATGTGGTTCTCGTGGACACGGAGGAGCACCTCGCTCTTCTTCCGGAACGGAGCCGGGACAAGACCCTTGTGGTTTCAGTGGGAGCGCCCCTCGCTTGGTTCAAGCCTCCGGTGCCCGACTCTCGGCCGAGGCTGAAGGTGGTGTTCTTTGGCCTTTACACGCCGCTTCAGGGCGCGCCCACCATCGGCAAGGCCATCGCGCAGCTATCGGGGGAGCCGATTGACTTCACCATGGTCGGGGCTGGGCAGGATCTTGAGAAGACGCGAGCCGAGGTCGGAGACAACCGGATGGTCAGGTGGTACGACTGGGTGGGACACGATGCGCTCATCGAGCTTGTCCAGGATCACGACGTATGCCTCGGAATCTTCGGGACCACCCCGAAGGCTCGGCGGGTCGTGCCCAACAAGGTGTTTCAGGGCGCGGCGGCGGGCTGCGCGATCGTAACCTCGAACACGCCTCCACAGAGGCGGGCATTGGGACCAGCGGGAATCTTCGTTCCCACAGGGGATCCGGGAGCGCTGGCGGCTGCGCTGCAGGCGCTTGCCGAAGAGCCCTACCACTTGATGCGCTCCCGTGAGATGGCCTACGAGCGAGCCTCCCAGGCCTTTCGTCCCGAGATAGTGGTGGAACCGTTACGACGTTGGCTCGCCCTCGATCAGGCTCGAACCCGCTCCTCCTGATGAAGAGCCCTACGAGGCCGAAAACACGGAGGGCTCTCTGGGTGGATGCGGCCGTCGCTCTAGCAGTGGCGGGCCTGGCTCTCTACTTGAGAGCGGGACCAATCGGCGCCTCTACGCTCTGGCTGGACGACGCCTGGACGGCCCTGGCGATCAAGTCCCAAGGACTCGAGGGCATTCTCCTTACAGGAGGGACGGCGCCGGGATTCGCCGCGCTGCTCAAGGGCTGGCTGTCAGTGGTGGGCTTTTCGTCGTACAAAGCTCAGCTGCTCCCACTTGCGTTGGGCGTTTTAGCTGCACCCGCTCTCTACCTCGTGCTGGCCGGGTTGGGCATCCAGAGGATCGGGGCTTTGGGGGGAAGTCTGGTATTGGCGAGTTCCCCGACCCACATCATCTATTCGACGCGGGTCAAGCAGTACACCCTGGATGCCTTGTGCGTTGTCGTCGTGACGGGGGCGACTCTCTGGTTACTGCGGCGAATTGACTCGGCGGCTCGTTGGTGGGCGCTGGTCGGTGTCGGGGCCGTTTCGATGCTGCTGTCGAGTCCTTCGCTGGCCATCGTGGCGAGTAGCTTCTTGCTGGCGCTTGTCGTGGCGCTACGGCAACGTGCCTCCCTAACAAATCCAGCGGCGGCCACAGTCCTAGCGGGCTCGGTTGCCTTGGGTTGGTCGTGGTTCGTACTGCGATTCGCAGCAAACGAACAACTTCGCGACTACTGGGCGAGCCATTACATCACTACACGCTTGGGAGCTGCCGTGGCTCTGAACGATGCGGTCACCGCGCTTCAAGCCCTGGTTGGAGGAGCGTTCTTCTTTCCCGCTCTCCTTGCGGCGGCGTTGGTGATCGGGGCTTTGGCCCTTATTTCCTGGAAAGACGCCTGCACAGGGTTTATTCGTAATGTTTCCGCTTGTCTTGGCACTCGCACTCGCCATGCTGGGGCTCGTCCCCCTGGGCGCCGGGCGAACAGACATCTATCTTCATCCCCTCTTAGCGCTCGCAGTGGCGCTAGGGATCCACCACCTGGCCGACCTCGATCTGCGCCCCGCCGTGCTTCTGCTTGTCGTCCTTGGCGCGCTCAGCGCAGCAAGCTTCCGCCCAACCCTTGCCTACCCGGCCGAGGATTTGGCTCCGCTCGTCGAGGAGCTGGAAGCGCTCCGTCAGTCGCATGAGGCCGTACTGGTGTATCCGCACGCCAGCTTCGCTTTCGCCCTCTACACGAAGTGGCCGGTGTACTTGGTCGAGTCCCGCCGCTTCGCCACCGGGTTCGAGAGCCGAGTGCTCCGCGAGGGGGTCGTCATCCCGGAAGGAACGCGAGAGGACCCGGCGACTTATGAGTGGTCAATCGATCAGATACGCCGGCAGTACGAGACGGTATGGTTCGTGGTTTCCCATCCCGGCCCAGACGTTCCGGGCATAGAGCAGCTCCTCCGATCGCGCGGCTACCTGCCAGGTGCAGAACGCAGCCGTCAGGGAGCACGTCTCACTCGCTGGGTTCTAACTGGGGCGTAACTCTGGCACCGGTTCGGGAAGCTCGCGTAGCGGGGCGTTCCCGCATAGAAGAGCCCCAATGAGATATTCCCGTTCCCCTCGATCAGCTCTTGTTCCCTCCATCAGGATCGTCGACGTTGGCTGAGTAGAGCGCGGCCGGCTCGATCACACCACTTGGTCTGGTTAGCTGGACGATCAAATCGGAGAGCAGAGCAACGAGCACGACCGCGAAGGAAGCAAAGAAGAGCAGGAGCGTGTTGGTCGCGACTCGGAAATCCTTGTCCCACATGTCGAACGCCAATTTGGCAGCGGCTACCGCGAAGAGCCCCACGCCCACCGGCATGAACACCTTCATCGGGTTGTACATGAGGACCATGCGCACCACCTGAAGCAGGTACCGACGTGTGTCAGTCCACCAATGGAACTTGGAGTCCCCGGCCCGAGCGAAGTAATCGATCGGGACGTACTTAACCGAGTAGCCGTTGCTAAGGAAGGCCATGGTCATGGTGGTCTCCAGCGGCGACCCTCAAAGACATCGAGAGCCGGGGCGGCCAGACCTTGATGCCCCCGGAGGAGGTGGTCCCCGGCACGACCATCGCCCTGTTCCAGGACCCCCACGGCAACATGATCGGTCTCACCAAGGGCGAGTAAGCCGGTGCTATGTGGGCTCGAGGCAGGCAGACCGAAGAGCGGGAAGAAGCTGGCGGTGTCGAGGAAGAAGCTGATCCCGGTGATCCGACCGGCGGATATCTCGAGCACCTGGAGCGCCCACGGCTCGTAGCCGCCGCTC
>JBOGFC010000062.1:0-3441 GCA_050742155.1 Acidimicrobiia bacterium | reverse complement strand
CTTCAAGCAGCTGGCCCGACCCACCGAGGTCCAACGGCGGGCCTTTGAGCTCCTCGAAGCCCCCATTCCTCTCCGGCTCTCGTACCCATAAGGTCGCTCAGCGCCAGAACGGAGACCTCAAGGGGGGTATGGGGTATCAGCCGAGAGTCTCAGCCTCGCCGCGGTAACTTCGGGTTAGCAATTGGACCGACGAGCCGCTCCGAGAACCTAACCGGAAGATCGAGAGGAGGAACCATGATCGCACGCACCTGGCGAGGCTGGACCAGAACGGGGGATGCCGACGCGTATGTGGAGCATCTCCTCCACACGGGCATCTCCGAGTATCGGAAAACGGCAGGGAACAGGGCGGCCTACATCCTGCAACGGGCGGCAGGCGACCGAACCGAATTCATCACGCTGAGCTTCTGGGACTCGATGGACGCTGTGCGCCGATTCGCAGGCGAGGACGTCGAGCGTGCGGTGTTCTACCCCGAGGACGAGCGGTTCCTGGTCGACCGCGAGACGAAGGCTTGCCATTACGAGCTGATCGAGGTCCCCGGCACTGAGGGCGGAGTCGAAAGGGAACCGGGTTGAGATACGCGTTACAGAGGAAGGACGAAACCACCCCTCCCTGGGAAGTACCGGATACCGACAGACGCACCGCACCTCCTCCATCAGCCCGGCACGCAGAAAGTCGTGCAGGAGGCCGAGGACCTTGCGATCGCAGATGCGCTCGGAAGCTCCAGCCATCAACCCTTCGTGCGGAATCGCCGTGAATGTGCTGACCAGCGGATGCAGCTACCGGGATCTCTCCGGTGGGCATTGGAGAACTCGAACCTCCGGTCTCTTCCGTGCGACAGTGGATCGGCTTTTTGCCTGGGGCACCTTCCAGTGCTGTCAGCGGCCCGTCAGTCGGTGCTCGAACTGGCTGAGGATCTCGTTGCCGGAGTCCCGAACGAGGATCACATGCTCGAGGCGGATGCCTCCCCACCCAGGTCGATACACCCCCAGCTCGAGGGCGAGGATCATGTTCTCCTCAATCGGCATTTCTTCGTAGGGGGTGATCCGCGGCGGCTCCGACCATGAGGCGCCGATGCCGTGGCCGGTGTGGTGTGAATAGGTGGGACCAAACTCCTCCAGCGACGCCCGTACCCGCCGGTCGAGCTCGCAAGCGATCATCCCCGGCCGGCACAACTCGATAGCCATCTCGAGCGCCCTTCTCACCGCATCGAAAGTCCGCCAATGCTCGCCGGTTGGAGTGCCAGCGACCACGGCGTTGGCGGTGTCCGACCAGGCGCCTTCCAGCCAGGGTGAGGTGTCAGTCAGCACCAGATCGCCTCGCTCCACCCGACGGTTGGTCGCCTCCCAGCCCCCGGTTGCGTTGGCCTCTCCGGTGGTGACGGTGAGGACGGCCGATACGTCCCGGGGACCTGGCCAGAAGGGTTGGTGCCCATCCGAGGCCTCGAGCTCAGCACCTTCTTCGGACATGCCAACCTGCTGGGTGCCGCCGGCTGGGTGGATTGGCACGCCCCGCATGCACTCGCCATTCGCCGAATCCAACACGACGTGCGCGCCGCTGGAGCCCTGCTGGTGGTCAACCACCCGTGCGCGCTCGGGAACCCCCACTGCACCGGCTGCCGGTGGGACTTCTCGGGGACGGATTACCGCCGGGTCGCCTGCCTCGAAGTCTGGAACGGCCTTTGGGGCGACTGGGAGACCCGCAACCCCGAGGCCTTGGCCATGTGGACCGACCTCCTCAACGAGGGATACCGGGTGACTGCGGTTGCCGGCACCGACAGCCACTCCGCCTCGCGTCTCTCTCTGCCCGGGATGCCCTTCACCTGGGTACACACCCGCGGTCTCGGGGAGCAGGCCGTCATGACCGCCTTGCGCCGCGGGAGGGCGATCATCTCATCAGGGCCCCGGGTCGATCTCCGCACCGAGCAGGGGGGCGCGGTGCTTCCCGGGGCCACCCAACCAGCGCAGCACGCCGTGTCGGTGGATGTGGCCGGTATCGACCATCCCGCCACCCTCTGGATGGTGGCCGATGGCGAAGTGGTGGACAGCCACCCTCTCGAGTCGCCCGGTGGTTGGGGGACCTTCCAATTGGCGAGGCGGGCTGCCTGGTCTCGATGGGAGCTGCGAGCCGGGTCGGCGCCCAACGGTGAGCTCCTGGCTCTCACCAACCCCGTCTACCAGAAAGCTTCCTAGGTCGAAGTCGAATTTCTATTCTGCTGGGCCGCGCACGTCGGCCCGTCGGGTGGGTTCGGCGATGGCCATCACCGGCTTGATGAATGTGTCAGGCGCCAGGGCACCGGAGCCTGACTTCAATCCCGGACGGTAGTGCGGAACACTCCGGTTCGATCAACGTTTGCTGGCGAGGGTCAGCCGCCGGTTCCCGACCCGTCAGAAGAGCCGCTCATCCCAAGGAACCGGGAACGGGTCGGACACCTCGATGGTGGGAGCATCTCGATGCTCCGGGTTGATCATGAGGGTTCGCCCGATGGGGCGAGCGGGCACAGAGGGAACAGAAAGGACCGCTGACCGCTCCTCCTCCAGCCATCGGTCCCCGAGCTCGCGGGCCTCGGGTGATTGCTTGGCCTCCCAGCCGGAAAGTTCCTCCGCCTCGACCAGTTCCACGAGCTCGTCGGGAATGTCGATCCGCACGGCGTGGTGCGGGCCGGGCAGGGTTCGGGGTCGCTGGGAGTGGGCGAGGATCTCGAGGATGGCCCCGGCGAAAGTGTCTGAGGCGTACATGACTTCCCGCCCCGGCGAGCTCCAGCGAGCACCATGGAGACGGGCCCCGGTGCCGTCGTAGGGATGGTGGCGGACCTTGGTGACCCGCCAGCCTGTGGCCACTAGGCCGGGAGTGAGTACTCGAGGGACCAGAGCAGGTCCTCGACCTGGCGAGCCCCAAGCTCGATGCGGACCAGGTCGATGGGTCGCTCGCCCCCGAGCTGAGGTTGAGGACTCACCATGAACTCGTGGGCCAGGTCAGAGTCCTCCCAGACCTGCTCGGCCAAGGCGGTCAGTCGCGCCAGGCGCTCGAGACGCTCGCTCTCCTCCAGCGAAAGACGAGTCCGGCGCCGCTGAAGGGTGGTCTTGGGAACGATCTGGTACTTGAGCTCCGTAGCCTGCCGGCCCTTCCCCGCCACCCGCCGAACCACGATGTCCAGGGAGGCCTTGGGCAGGCCGGCTTCCACCGCCTCCGCCAGCTCGGCGGTCGTGCGAATGGGCTTCTCGAGGGTCCCTCGTCCACCGAGGACTTCGACCACGGCGGTGGTGTCTACACTCATGGCTCCTTTGTCCCACTTGGGTCATGAGATTGTACCAGGTGGAACAAGAGTGGCGGACGGGCGTTACTGCAGCAGCTCACGGGATATGCGCGCCGCCGCCGGCTGGGTCTGACCCTGCCAGCGCTCTTGACCTGAGGAATACCACAGGCCAGAGGACTCCCCCCCC
>JBOGFC010000061.1:0-25638 GCA_050742155.1 Acidimicrobiia bacterium | reverse complement strand
CCCCTGATCCCCGCATGGTCTCCCGCATGGTCCGTGCAGTCCCCGCATGGTCCCGCATGGTCCTGAGGCGCAATTCGGCCTCTCTGGGGGACGTGGCCCCAGATACCCAAATAGGCCCGCATATGCGGGCCTTTCGGGGATAGCGGGGGCGGGATTCGAACCCGCGACCTTCGGGTTATGAGCCCGACGAGCTACCAGACTGCTCCACCCCGCGCCGTTTGGGGAACGACAACATACCGCCCACAGACGCCAACTCCAAGAAGCCAGCTAGGTCCACACCTGCACCCTGCGCTTCGAGGATCCCCTCGGCTTCCTTTACGAGGGCGTGCAGAGCCAGCTCCTCACCGACGCAGGCCAGCATCGAGTGACCCGGCTGTACGAGCTTCGACGCAACCGTCGCTAGGCAGACCAAGAACTCCTTGGCAAACAGGTGGTCGTACTTCGGTAGGAACCGAGGCGGTAGGTACTCCACCATATCGGTGTCGGCAAAGTCGCCACCCGCCTCGAGGTGGCCAATGTCGGCGAAGAACCGATCGAGGAGCACCACGGCGGCGGAGCGGAGAGCGTCCTCATGTTCGGACGACAGCATCCCGTCGGGGACATCGCCGATCACGATCCGGCTCCGGAGGTTTGACACTCGTTTGACATGGCAACTCCACAAACCAGACAGCCCCTCCAGAGAGGGGCTGTGAGCTGGTGTTATGTGGTAGCGGGGGCGGGATTTGAACCCGCGACCTTCGGGTTATGAGCCCGACGAGCTACCAGACTGCTCCACCCCGCGTCGCTGGCCGACAGTGTAGTCAGCCTACGCGCCGACCCAAACACCTCAGGCCGGCGCCACCAACGGCAAGGCGAGTCGTTGCGCCGCCTCCGCCATGCGCTGGTCGTAGGTAACCAGCGCCTCCAGTTCAGGGGCAAGGGCCTGCGCGCTGGCCAGGTGGATGGCATCCAGGGTCCGCACCGAGACGGGCTCCAGCATCCCAGCGGCCATCAGGATCGCATCGGTGACCTCGAGGAGCAGCAGGCGTCTCAGAACCTCGAGAGCCAGTGGGACAGCCGACGGCTCGACCCGTCTCACGGCCCCTAGCAGCTCGGTCTGGGCGAGGGCAGACGAGGCGCGAATGGGGTGCTGCCTCAGGAATCGCTTGAGCGCCGCCGACTCCGGTTCTTTGAAGATCGTCTTGGCCAACGCCGAGGCGTCCAGATAGACGACCTCGGCCAGCGACCTCAGCGCTCCTCGTCCCGCATCTCAGCCAGGACTTCCGATAGTAAGGGCTGGCCTTCTCTCAGCCTGATGGGTGGAGGAAGATCGAGGAGGTCTCCCCGAGCGGGCCTGGCCTTTCCTTCGGCGATCAGACGCTCCACGATATTGTCCGGTTCGGGAATAGGGACCAGGAGAGCCACCGGTTGCCCTCTGACAGTGACCTCCACCGACTGGCCATCCTGCACCCGTCGCAGGACTGCGCTGGCGTTCTGCCTGAGCTCTCGGACTCCCACTCGGTTCATGGTCTACATCGTAGCACATGACCGGGGAGAGGAGAGAAAAGAATTGACCGCCTCAGCCCCTCTTGCGGATGGCCTCAATCAACTCCCACTTGCCCATCTTGGAACGGCCCGGGATGTTCCTTTGCTTGGCCAGCTCGTAGAGGTCCTGACGGGTGCGGTCCTCGAGAGCATGCCCCGGCTTCCCGCCCCGTTGCCTGGACTTGGCCGCCTGCCGGCTCAGATCCCTCCTGGTCTCTTTGGGCAGCTTGCCGATGGTCTTCTGCCGGCGGGCCGCCTGCTGAGCCTTCTTGATGTTCTGCTTGGCGGCTCGTACCTGCTTCTGCGTCGCCATGTCTCTCTCACCTCCTCGAGTCCTCCCTACCCACTCCGGGTGAGGATCTAACCAGGAGGTTTCCGCTCCCCCTCTCCCTCCTCACCGGCGCCGGCCTCGACCTCCTCCACTAGCTCGGCGAACTCGCCCCGAATGGTCTCGATCAGCTCGCTCAGCACGTCCCGCACCGCCCCCAGCTTCACCAGAAACTGCTCGATGCGAGCCTGGGTGTCGTGCAGCTCCTCTCGCTCCTGTTGGTGGAGAGCGTCGGCCGCCTGGAGGATGGAGGTCACCTCCTCGCCCACCGCCTCGAGCAGCCGCTGTCGGCTGGGGCGAGCCAGCAGCTGCTCCTCCAGGCTGGCGATCCGCTCCCCCTGTCGCTCCAGCTCGGCGGCCACCACCGTGAGGAAGGCCCGCACCTGTTCAGGGTCATAGCCCCGCCGGGCGGTGCGGAACTGCCGCTGTACCACTTCCTCGGGTCTCACCACGTGCCCATCTAGGGAGCGCTACCGACGGCCAGCGCCTCTTCCACCAGGCGGCGCGCCTCGGCCACCCTCTCTGCATAGGTGGCCAGGTCGCCCGCCCGCAGGGCCTCCTCGGCCTCCTCGAAGGCCGCTTCGGCCAGGCGGAGCAGCTCCAGCGCCGCCCCTGCCAGGGGCTCCCCCGCCTCCTCGGGCCGCTCACCTTCTTCCACCGGGGTGCCGAACAGGTCGGCCAGCGCCAGGTCGAGGCTCTCCCTCATGACGACCTCGTCTCCAAACACCACGATCGCGAACTTGAACTCGGGGAGCGCCACCTGCGTGCCCCGCAGATAGACCGGCTGGATGTAGAGAATCGACTCCTCGATCGGGACCACCAGCAGGTTTCCCTGGATGAACTCCGATCCTTGCTGGCCGAGCAAGGTGCGCTCCCGGGCGATCACCGGGTCCTGGTTGATGCGGGCTCCCACCTGGCCGGGGCCGTCGATGAGGCGCTGCCTGGGCAGCTCGAACTCGACGATCTCCCCGTAGTCCTCGGGCCCGCTCTTGGCCACCAGGAAGGAGATCATGTTGGGCCGGTCGCGCGGGTTGAACGGCTGGAGGATCAGGAAGGACAAATCCTCTTCAGCCGGCAGTCGCATCAGCAGGTAGTAGGGCACCATCAGGTTGGTGGCCTCACCGCGGAGCGTCTGGCCCGCACCGGTGGTGGAGGGATCGGGAGGGATCTCCCAGGGATCCTCGTTGTTGTAGAACACCTGCGGGTCGGTCATGTGATAGAGGCGGTACATGTCGCTCTGCACCCGGAAGAGGTCCTCCGGATAGCGCAGGTGGGCGCGCAGCTCGTCCGACAGCGCGGCTCCGTCTTCGAACAGGTCCGGGAAGATCCGCTGGTAGGCGAGCACCAAGGGGTCGGTGGGGTCGACGAGGTAGAAGGTCATGGTCCCGTCGTAGGCGTCCACGGTGGCCTTCACCGAGTTGCGCACGTAGTTGAAGCGGAAGGGCAGGCCGGAGCCCGGGGAGAGGCGGCTCACGTCGGCCGG
This sequence comes from Acidimicrobiia bacterium, assembly GCA_050742155.1. Taxonomy (GTDB): domain Bacteria; phylum Actinomycetota; class Acidimicrobiia; order Spongiisociales; family JALYHC01; genus JBOGFC01. The sequence goes on along the minus strand of JBOGFC010000061.1, from coordinate 22,303 downwards.
CCGCGAGTATGGGTAGCGGGCGGTGGTGGTGTAGAGGTCGACCACCCAGACCAGCCGCCCGTCGATCACCACCACGTAGGGGTCGTTGTCGGTGTGGAGGAAGGGGGCCACCTTCTCCACCCGCTGCCGGACGTTGCGGGCCATCAGCAGGCGGCTCTCCGAGGTGAGCCGGTTGGAGATCAGAGTGTTGAAGTCGCCGAAGCGGAGGGCGAAGCCCGCCCGGCGCACCAGGTTGGAGAGCATCACCCCGTCTTCCCCCTCGTAGGTCGAGTACTGCACGTCCCCTTCGGCGGAGCCTTGCGGGAAGTCCACCTCCTGCTCCCGGGTGTCGACGATCACGAAGTCGCCGGGGTCGAAGGCCTCCCCGAAGTAGACCCCCGGCTGGTCGATGGCCAGCTGCTCCTGCGACGTCTGGGGAGGGATGTCCTTCACGTAGAAGGCCGGCAGGCCTTCGGCAGTGACGTCGTTGGCCGGGCTGACCACCGCCCCGTAGCCGTGGGTGTAGATGAGGCGGCGGTTGATCCAGGTGTCGGAGGGCAGGTTGGCCTCATCGAGCTCCCGCATCGAAACCATCACCTGGGTGAGGTCGCCCAGCAGGTAGCGGTCGACGTCGACGTCCATCACCGTGTAATAGGTGCGGATCTCCTGGAGCTGGCTGTAAGTGTCCTCCAGGACCACCGGATCCCAGAGCCGGATGTTGTCGATGGTGGCGGCGTTGGCCTCCAAGTCGGCCGCCTCCAGGTCGCCCGAGGCGGCGAAGGGCCGCACCTCGACCCCGTCCAGGTCGTAGGCCTGGCGGGTGAAGGCGATGCTGCGCACCACGAAGGGCTGCTCCCGGGACAGCTCGGCCGGCTCCACCAGGAAGCGCTGCACGGCGGCCGGGATGATCCCCCCCACCACCACCGCGGTGGCCAGCCACAGCCCACCCGCCACCGCCGGGAGCGTCCAGCCCCGGAAGCGGATGTTGACCAGCAGGATGACCGCCGCCACCAGCATGATCAGGGCCAGCAGGTTGAGGGCGGGGAGCTGGGCGTGCACGTCGGTGTAGGTGGCCCCGAACACCGCCCCCCGGGTGGAGTAGAGGAGGTCGTAGGTGTCCAGGCGGTAGCCGATTGCTTTGAGCAGCGCCAGCCCGGCCAGCAACACGGAGAGGTGCACCTTGACCCCCGGGCTGACCCGCTGGAAGTCGGACTGCAGGCGGATCCCCCCGTTCAGGTAGTGGAGGGCGGCCACTACCAGGGCGGTGATCACCAAGAGCTGGAAGAACCACCCGAACAGGTCCCGGTAGAAGGGCAACCTGAACACGTAGAAGGAGAGGTCGAGGCCGAAGATCGGATCGGTGGTGCCGAAGGAGACCGCGTTGGCGAAGAGCAGCAGGTCCTCCCACCAGGCGGCCGCCCCCAGGCCGATCAACAGCGCCAGCAAGGCCGACATGCCCAGGCGCACCCGGCGGATGCGCGGCTCCACCCACTCCTGGAAGCGCTCCACCAACTCCTCGTCGCTGGCCAGCCCGAAGATCCCCAGGCGGGGGGAGATCCGGTCGGCCACCACCAGGTTGGCCCATATGAACACGAAGGCCACCAGCGCGGCGGTGGTCGCCAGCAACAGGCGGCTGGCCACCAGCACCCACCAGACCTGGGTGAGCTCGACCGAGGAGAACCAGAGGTAATCGGTCCAGAAGGTGGCCAGCCCCCGCAGGGTGATGAGGGCCAGCAGGGCCAGCACCGCCAGGACCGTGAGCAGCCGCCGGCCGCCGCCCACCCGCCCGGCCGGCTCCCGGCTCAGCATCGACCGATCACGTCTCCCCGACGGGCATCAGCGTGCAGCCGCAGCCGGGATGCACCGGGGGAAAGGCGATCGCCCCGGCCGAGGCATCCCCGGCCGGCACCCTCCCGGTCTCGGCGGCGGTTCGGCAATCGGGGCAGCCTCGCCCGGCCACTTCCCAGCGAACCGCCCACCCCTGGGCTCCGGCCAGCGTGCGGGCGAGGCCCCGGTGGTAGGCGTGCAGCGCGGTCCGCTGGACGCGCCGTTCGGCCTCATCGGTCCGCCAGGTCCGGAAGACCCGGGACACGGTGGTGCCCAGCTCGCGCGGGCCCTGGCCGGAGGCTCGCCCCTCGGCCATCGCCTCGCCCAGGCCCTCGATGAGATCTCCGGCGAACTCGGGCGACCGGTCGGGCAGGTCCACCTCCTCAGGGCGGGGTCTGGGGAAGGTGCCGGAGGTGAGCTGGACGGCGGCGGCGTGGCCGGCGGCAAAGCTCTCCTGCACCAGAATGACCAGGTCCCCGTGCAGCCTGCCCTCCAGGACCTTGGGATCGGGCTGCCAGTCGCCCTCCCGGATGCGCAGCTCCTCCAGGATGACGTTCTGTTCCTCGGTCAGCTGGCGTTTGACGCTCCGCAGCACCCGATTCTGGACCGGCAGGAGCAGGCGATCCCTGAGGTCGAAGGGGTCGGCGCCGGGGACCGCCCGAAGCGTCACCGCCGGCTTGGCGGTCTCGGCCTGGCGAGCGGGCGCCTCCTCCACCAGAGCGGGCGACCCACGCCGGCGGAGCACCGCAAAGAGCGCCCCGACCTCATCCACGCGCGGCTCTTCAACCTCCTCGGGGGGCGGTTCCGCCTCGGCCGCCTGCTCGTCGGCCGGCCCCGGCTCCTCGCCCGGGAGCGGCCGGCGTCGCAGGGAACGCAGCCGGCGCACCTCGGCGGCCATCGAGTCGGCGTCGACCGGCTCCGGGGGCGCCACCCGGGGCGGAGCCGGCACGATCCGCACCGTCTCCTCGCCCTCCCTCCAGTCCTCCGACCGGTCCTGGGCCGGCTGCAGCAGCCGCACCCCGGCCTGCTGATCCGGCTCCAAGGAGGGCGTTTGCAAGGCCTCCCGCCGGGCCTCCAGGTCGGCTTCCAGGCGTTGGATGGCCCCCCGGGCGGTCTCCAGCTCCTCCATCAGCTCCTTGCGGCGACCCTCGAGGGCCCGGGCCCGCTCCTGGGCGGTCTGCGCCTCATTGTGGGCCGTCTCAATGATGTCGTCGTGCTGAGCGCGCGCCTCCACCAGCATGCGCTCCGCCTCCATGCGGGCCGCCCGCAGCTCGTCCTCCGACTCCCGGCGGGCCGTGGCCCCCAGCCGGTGGGCTTCTCGCTCCGCCTGGGCCCGGGTGGTGAGCGAATCCTGCTCGGCCTGCTGTCGCAGCCGCTCTGCCTCCCCCTGGGCCTGCCGGAGCAGCTCCTCGGCGGCCGACCAGGCGTCGCCCCGCAGCGCCTCGGCGTCGCCGCGTGCCCGGCTGCGCTGCTCATCGGCCGACGCCTCGGCCTCCGCCCGCCACTGGTCGGAGTCCTGGGAGGCTCTCTCCCGAATCCCCTCGGCGGCGTCCCAGGCTTGCTCGAGCACCCGGCGGACCTCCTGGGAGACGGTCTCGAACTCGTGCCGCAAGTCGCGCGAGGGCGCAGCTCCCGCCTCGATCAAGCGGCGGGTGAGGTCCTGGCGCTCCTCCTCCAGGGCCTGCAGTCGATCCCCCAGCTCGGCCACAAATCGGTCCACCTGAGCCCGGTCGTAGCCGCGCAGGGCGGTCGAGAAGCGGCCCGCCTCCTGCGATTGGTCACCCATGCCCTTCCACCATACCCCCTCGGCGGCCTCAGGACTGCTCCAGGGTGGCCAGGAAGGCGAGGGCATCATCCAGGTTCTGCACCGCCACCACCTGGATCTGGCCGTCGGCGGCGCCCAGCGCCTCCTGGTAGTTGCCCTCCGGCACCAGCACGATCTCCGCTCCGGAGGCCCGGGCGGCGAACACCTTTTGGCGAACGCCTCCCACCTCACCCACCTCCTCGTCCAGGCTGATCGTGCCGGTGCCGGCCACCAGGTGGCCGGCAGTCAGGCTGCCCTCACTGAGCAGGTCGATCACCCCCAGCGCGTACATCATCCCGGCCGAGGGGCCCCCCACGTTGTGGGAGTCGATCTGGACTTCGAAGGGGAGGTCCACCTCCAGGGCCACCGTCTCCGGCAGGAAGCCCACCATCGGCCGGCCCGGTTCCTCGACGTGCTCCACCAGCTCGACCTCTACCTCCATCCGCCGACCTTCTCTCAGCACGGTCAGGGTGAGGGTCTCGCCGATCTCCCGCTGGCCGATGACGGCTACCGCGTCGGTGGCCACCTCGACCGGCTCCCCGTCGATGGCCACGATCACGTCGTCCTTCTGGAGGACCTGGGCCGCCGGCACCCCCTCCACGAGCCCTCCCACCGCCACCCCCTGTCCCTCGCAGCGGGCCTCGATCTCCAGGTGGTTGAGGGCCACGCACACCGCAAAGGTCTTCGACTCCTCCATCAGGTCGAGGTTGAGCTCCCGCATCTGCTCGTCGGTGATGTCCTGGGGGCGGACCGCCTCCCGCTCCACCACGTCGACGCGGGGGTCGGCCCACGCCTCTACGTACTCGTACACGTTGACCGGCTGGAGCTGGACGGTGAGGAAGTAGAGGTCTCCCTCCGGGGGGAAGACCTCCACCTCGCCCTCTTCGATGGAGATGAGATCGATCACCTGCTCGACCGGGCCGGGGGAGAGGGCGTAGAAGGGCAGGGTGAGGCTCCAGGCCCACACCCCCCCCATACCCAGCGCCGCCAGCACCCCCGCCAGGACGAACGGCCAGATCGGGAAGCGGCGGCCCCGGCGGCGCGGGGGCGCCGGCGGCTTTTCGTTGTTGGGTGCCTGGCTCAACGGGATCCTCGCCCGGCGATGCTACCGGGGCGGGGAGGAAAAGCTCAGGCGATCCGGTCCAACCAGACCGCCGGGTCGACCTGCACCAGCTCGGCCCGTATCACGATGCGCTGGAGGGCCGAACCCTTCGGGTGGCAGGAGAACATGGTCAGGCTGGGTTGAGAGGTCCACTCCACGATCCAGACATCGGCCGGCGATACGACGAAGATCTCCGTGACCCGGTAGGTGGCCGCCGGCCCTCCCGTCCAGGCCACGCCGATCAGGTCGCCCGGCTCGAGCCGGTCCAGGTGGTAGAAGGGGGCGGTGCCCAGGGTGCGGTGCCCGGCCAGCACCAGGTTGCCTTCCCCACCGGGGGCGGCAGTCCCCAGCCAGTGGGCCACGCCCCGGTCGATGACCGGTTGGGCCACTCCCTCCCGGACCACCTCCTCCACCCCGATGGCCGGTATGCGCAGCACCCCGATCTCATAGCCGGCCTGCTGCCCCGGATCGTCGACCCGTGCCCGGGCGGCCTCGGCCGGCCCGGCCGATCCGGCCAGCATGACCGCAGATAGCGTCGCCACAACCACCCAGCGCATTGGTCATGGCATCGGCGAGACGCGCTCGGTGGTTGAGGAAGATCTCTACCGTCCGTAGTCGTAGTCCTCCAAGTAGGGGGCGACGAAGAAGTCGCTGACCCGCTCCAGGCCGAAGCGGGACTGGGAGGTGGAGACCGGGCGGCCGACTGCGTCGATGTCGGTGGGGACCCGCTGGGTCACCGAGGCTCCGAAGCCGGCCTCCCCCAGGCCGTAGCCCAGGTCGACCCCCTGCACCTCGTTGAGCGCCGTCAGCAGGCCCTCCCGGGTCAAGTCGCCCCGCTCGAGGGCCCTCTCGAGGATGGTATGGAACGTCTGCGCCTGGGTGTACCCGAAGAAATAGAAGGTATTGACGCTCGGGGGCGGCACCTCGGCCCCGTAGGTCTCCAGATTCCGGCGCAGCAGCTCCATCCCGGGGGTCTCCTCCTCGAAGGCCGGCCCGGTCCCCAGCTGGTAGTAGTTGGCGAAGGCGGGCAGGCCGGCCTGCTCGCCGCCGCCGCCTCCCAGGATCGTCGGCAGCACCACGTGGTAGGTGGGGCTGGAGCCGAAGATCACCGGGCGGTAGCCCAAGACGTCGTTGGTGCCGATCATCCGGGCCAGCGCCGAGGGGAGGGCGCAGACGAAGACCACCTCCACCCCGGCCGCCTGGAAGGCCGACATCTGGGCGGAGAAGTCCTCGTCGGTGGGCTGGTAGGTCTGCCGGGAGGCGTCCTGGAAGCCCAGGTTCTGGAGGGCCAGCTCGTAGCCCTTCAGGCAGTCCTGGCCGTAATCGTCCGCCTGGGAGATGACCCCCACCGGCGTCTCGGCGGTCATCAGCGGGGGGTCGGCCACCTCCATCGCCCAATAGGGGCCGTTGGCGAACTGGGCCAGATAGGTGTTGGAGGCCAGGTTGAGCACCACGTTCTGGGTCTGCGACCAAAACGAGGCCATCGAGCCGGCCGCTACCAGGATGCTCTCGGCGGCGGCGTCCTGCTGGATGGAGGCAGTGGTGGGAGTGCCCAGGGTGGAGGAGAAGCCCAGCACCCCATCCTTGATCTCGTTGTAGGCGGTGACGTTGATCTCCGGGTTGTACTGGTTGTCCTCGATCACCAACTCGACCGGATACCGGCCCCCCACCCCGCCCAGCTCCTCGTTGACGTAGGCCCACCAGACCTCGTGCCCGTTCAGGACCGACTGGCCGATGTCGGGGATGGGACCGGTGATGGCGGCCAGCACGCCCAGCCGGATGGTCCCATCCTGGACCCCCACCCCGGTGCGGACCGGCGGTACTGAGGTGGTGCTGACCGTGGTGGTGGTCGGGTCGCCCGGGGTGGTGGGGACGGCCGTTCCCCGGCCGCCCGTGCAGGCGGCCAACCCGACGAGCAAGGCGGCTAGGGGCACTCGCATTCGGTCGCTCCCGGCTCGGCGTCTCGGATGGGGTGTAGAATCCCGGTCCGGCTGGGACAGTACGGGAGGCTGAGCGGCCATGCAAACGTACGCAGGAGCAGTGCTCTCCACTGCCGTCTTCCCCCGCACCCGCGTGGTCCGGGCCCTCCTCGTGGTGGGGTTCGCCTTGCTCACCGCCCTGGCCGCCCAGTTCGAGATCCACCTCGGCTTCAGCCCGGTGCCCGTCACCGGCCAGACGCTGGCGGTCCTTCTCTCCGGGGGGGTGCTGGGATGGCGGGCCGGGCTGGGCAGCCAGCTCCTCTACTTAGCCCTGGGAGGGGTCGGCCTCCCCTTCTACGCGGGTGGGGAAGGGGGCTGGCAGCACCTGCTGGGCCCCACCGGTGGATATCTGGTGGGGTTCGTGGCCGCCGCCGCCCTGGTGGGCTGGCTGGCCGAGCGGCGCGCCGACCGCCGGGTGCCGACCGCCATCCCCTCCTTCCTGGCCGGCAACGCGGTCATCTATCTGTTCGGCGTTCCTTGGCTGGCGGCGGTGGTGGGGCTCTCGCTGGGGGAGGCCGTAGTGCTGGGCCTGCTCCCCTTCGTGATCGGTGACCTTCTCAAGATCGGGCTGGCCGGCATCCTGCTCCCGGCCGGATGGTGGCTGGTCGACCTCCGCTGAGCGGCCCCGCCCACCCACTCCGCCGCCACCTGGCTCGGCTGGCCCACGACGACCCGCTGCCCTACCTGACCGACCCCGACCCGACCCTGCGCCGGCTGGCGGCGTCGGCTTTGTCCACCCATCTTGTGCGAGCAGACGTGCGAGAGGCGCTGGCCGATCGACTCCGCCATGATCCCGATGAGGAGGTTCGCGCCGAAGCCGCCGAGGTGCTGGGAGCGTCCGGGGCGGGCGCCCTGGAGGTGCTGCTGGACGCCCGGGACGATCCGTCGGCGCGCGTGGTCGAGGCGGTGGTCACCGCCCTCGGCGAGGTGGCCGATCCCACCACCGTGCCGTGGCTGGCCGAGATGGCCACCTCCCACGCCGAGACGATGGTCCAGGAGGCGGCCGTGGCGGCCCTCGGGGCGATCGGAGACGAACGGGCGCTGCCGGTGCTGCTCGAGCTGGCCAGGGAGGGGAGGCCCCAGGTTCGCCGGCGGGCGGTGGTGGCACTGACCGTCTTCGACGACCCGCGGGTGGAGCCGGCCATCCTGGCCGCTCGCCTCGACCGCAACCCGATGGTGCGGGAGGCCGCCGAGATGGTGGTGGGCCGCGCGTAGCGATCGCCGGCCGCCACCTTGCCTATCTCCCCTCCTTCACCCACTCGGCTCCGCCGGCCCAGTGCTCCTTCTTCCAGATGGGGGCCCGCGCCTTGAGCTGGTCGATGAGGTAACGGGCCGCCTCGAAGGCCTCCGGCCGGTGCTCCGAGGAGACCGCCACCCCCACCGAGGCCTCTCCCACTCCCAGATCGCCCACCCGGTGCACGACTGCCACCCGCCGCAGAGGCCAGGAGCGGCGGGCCTCCTCCACCAGCTCGGCGATCTTCTCCTCGACCACTCCTTCGTAGGCCTCGTACTCCAGGTGGGTGACCCGCTCCCGGCCGGGCGAGTGGTCTCGCACCGTTCCCAGGAACACCACCACCGCCCCGGCCCCCGGATCGGCCACTCGTTCTGCTAAAGACCCGGCCTCCAGAGGACGACGCGATACCTCGATGAGGTCTCGGGAGGCTAGGGATGCATCGTCCATACAATGACTCCATGAACCAGCCTACTCAGGGGCCCCTGGCGGGCTCCCGGCGGCCCCGCACGGCTCCCCCGCCTCCGCCCTCGAGCTCGCTGCGGCCCCTCCCTCCACGCGACGGGCCGCCCCGGCGGCGGGGCGGGGAACGGCTGCTGGTCCCCTTCCTGGCCGGGCTGCTCGGTGTGGGGGCGGGAATCGGGGCCCTCTTCGCAGCCGGGGTGCTGCCGGCCGAGCCGCCGGTCACCATCGTCCAGCCGGAGACCATCGAGCGGCAGGTAGTGCGCACCGAGCAACCCTTCCGGACCGCCACCCAGGTGGCCGAGCAGGTCATCCCCTCCATCGTCGAGGTGCGCATCGGCACCCTGGCCGAGGGGATCGACGAGGCGATCCCCACCGGCTCCGGCTCGGGGGTGGTGTACCGGGCGGATGGCTACCTGATCACCAACGCCCACGTGGTACAGGACTTCGACGAGCTGCACGCCGTGTTGGCCGACGGCCGCAGCTTCTCGGCCGAGGTGGTGGGAGTCGACCCGCACACCGACCTGGCCGTGCTGCGCATCCCCGCTTCCGGGCTCTCGCCGATCACGCTGGGCTCCAGCGAGGAGGCGCGGGTGGGTGACCCCGCCATCGCGGTGGGGAACCCGCTCGGGCTGGAAGGAGGCCCGTCGGTGACGGTGGGGGTCATCTCCGCCTTCGACCGGCGCCTCGACGCGCAGGACGGCTCCACCCTCTTCGGGATGATCCAGACCGACGCTCCCATCACGCGCGGCTCCAGCGGAGGGGCGCTGGTCGACCCGATCGGACGACTGCTGGGCATCACCACCGCCATCGGGGTATCGGACGTGGGAGCGGAGGGGCTCGGCTTCGCCATCCCGGTCGAGGTCGTGGAAGAGGTGGTGCAGGATCTCATCGAGCTGGGCGACGTCGACCATGCCTTCCTGGGGCTGGAAGGGACCACCGCCTTCCGGGAGACCGACGAGGGAGCCGAGGTCCCTTACGGGGCGGTGATCATCAGCCTGCTGCCCGGCTCGGCCATCGAGCAGTCCGGCGGCCAGGCCGGGGACGTCATCGTGGCGCTGGAGGGCGAGGCCGTGACCACCATGGAGGAGCTGGTGGTCGACCTGCGGCACCACCGGGCCGGGGACCAGGTCGAGCTCACCGTGCAGCGCGGCGAGGAGCAGCTCACCTTGGGCGTGGTGCTCGATCGACGACCCGGGGACCTATGACCGATGATCTGTTCGCTCGCCTCTTCGATCTCTTCAACGCTCCCGGACCGGTCAACTGGAAGCTGGCCGCCGAGGTGGGCCGCAGCGTGGCCGGGCCGGCCGAGCCCATCGACCCGCAGCTGGCGGAGGACTACCGGGAGCTGACCCGGACCGCCCGGCTCCACGTGCAGGAGGCGTCCGGGCTCGACCTGGGACCCGCTCTCGAGGCCAGCCCGGTCGACCGGCGCTCCTGGACCGAGGCCAACCTGCACAGCTTCCGCTACCTGGTCGAGCCGCTGGCCGCCAAGCTGGGGGCCGCCGCCGGCGAGCCCGGCCCGCTCGACATGCTGCTCAAGCCCCTGGTGCCGGCCCTGCTCGGCCTGCAGATGGGGGCGATGGTCGGCTACCTGAGCCGCCGGGTGCTGGGCCAGTTCGACGTGGGACTGCCGGCCGCACCCGATTCCCCCCAGACCCCCCGCCTCTACCTGGTGGTCCCCAACGTGGAGATCTTCGCGGGCGATTACCGGCTCGACCCGCGCCAGGTGCGCTTCTGGGTGGCGCTGCACGAAGTCGCCCACCAGGCCGAGTTCGCCACCCCGTGGGTGCGGCCCACCTTCCTGCGGCTCATCGGGCGCTACATGGAGAGCCTGCAGCTCGACCCGGCCGTGCTGGCCGAGCGGATCGAGTCGCTCCAGGACCCCCAGGAGCTGGAGCGTCTCCTCAGCGACCCGGCCGGGATGGCCGGCTTCCTCTCCGGGCCGGCCCAGCGCCAGGCGCTCGAGGAGCTGCAGGCCTTCATGGCGGTGATGGAGGGCTACGGGGAGTTCGTCATGGACCGGGCCGCACCGAAGCTGCTCCCCGACCTGCCCAAGCTGCGGGAGGCGATGGGTCGCCGCCGGGCCGAGCCCTCCCCCGGCGAGCAGATCCTCCAGCGGCTCCTGGGCCTGGAGTGGAAGCTCAAGCAGTACCGCCTGGGGGCCCGCTTCTGCGCCGAGGTGGACCGCCGCTGGGGCGGAGAGGCCCTGGCCCGGCTGTGGGAAGGCCCGGACCACCTCCCCACCCTGGCGGAGCTGGAGGACCCGGTCGGTTGGGCGGCCCGGGTGATGGTCGGATGATTGGCCGCCCGGGCACGCCGAAGTGGGCGGTCCCTCTCCGACTTGATCCGCGAGGCGATCGATCGACTGCTCGATGGCGAGGTCGACCGCTCCCAACAGCTGGCCCGATACCGCAAAGTGCTGAAGGAAACCTCCGCCTCGGCCGCGTACCTTCCCCCGGGCGCCGAGTACGTGGCGTCGTTGCGGGGTATCGATCGGGAACGGCTGCTCGGGCTGTTGGACGCCGAATGACGCTCGACGTCGTCGCAGACACCACGGTGCTGATCGACCACTTGCGTGGGGACCGGCGCGCCCACGACTGGCTGCGAAGTCTCGACGCCCCTCCCCTGTGCAGCGAGCTGACCAGGACCGAGATCCTGGTCGGGGTGCGCCCCGCCGAGCAAGGGGCGGCGGAACGCCTCTTCTCGGTGTTGAGATGGGTCGAGGTGGACGAGCGGATTGCCCGCTCGGCGGGGGAGCTCGGCCGGCGCTACCTGCCCTCCCATCGCCTGGGACTCGCCGATCTGGTGATCGCCGCCACCGCCCTCCAGCACGATGCGGTGGTGGCGACGGGCAACCTTCGGCACTTCCCGATGTTCGAACGGCCGACGCGGCCCTACTGACCGCCTTCTCAGGCCTCTTGGTCCTCCTCCCTGGAAGACTCCTCGTCCTCTTGGGCGGAGCGGCGCTGCGAACGCCGTTCGGCAAATCGCACGAACAGCCAGACGACGGCGCCGATCACCCCGAACAAGAGCAGCTCGTCCCATCCGCCCGCGTGAGCCAGCACCAGACCGCTCATCCGGCCGCCAGGATGGTCAGGCCCAGCCCGGTGAGGGCCACCATGAGGGCCAGCATGGCGTACTGGCTGCGGACCGCCCTCCGGGCCGGAAAGGAGGCCAGAGCCCGGTCATGGGCCAGCACCACCCCCAGCAGGTGGCCACCCACGATCACTGCCAACTGCACGTACCAGACGGCCACCGGCGGTAGCCAGGTGAAGTTGACCCGCCAGCCGGCCGTACCGAACAGGTCCCATCCTCTCCCCAAGGGGTCGGAGAGCGCCGCCAGGAACAGCTGGCCTTCGAAGATCACCAGCGTGAAGTAGTGGGCCAGCGCGTAAGCCAGGGCGATGGGCACCAGCGTATGGGCGAAGTCGGCCGCCACCCGGCCGGCGCTCACGCCCGAGCCGGCGATGCGGGCCGCCGCACGGCAGGCCGCCAGGTACCCGGCTCCGATCACCCCGACCGTGGCCAGGAGGGCGGCCGTTCCCAGCCACATGGACGAAGAGGCCGGTCCGAGCAGGCGGAAGCTGAGGTCGTTCCAAAGCGGCGTGCTCGATAGGCCGTCGTAGGTCACCGTCCCGATCATGGCCACCACGAACACCGCCAGCCCGGGCCAGGCGGGCAGGGCCGGCAGGGCCCGCAGCCATCCCCGCCAGATCGGCCGGCCCCTCTGGTCCCGTCCGAACGGGGCCAGCGAGCTCAGCAGCCGGTTGTAGACCGTGAAGGCGTCGGCGGCTTGCAGCCCGGCCTCCCGCCCGGACCAGGCCATCCAGCCGGCCAGGTAGGCCGAGTAGGCCAGCGCCGCCACCGCCAGCACCCAGGGCCGGGAAGGGTCCGGGTGCACCAGCTCCAGCCAGGTGAAGGCGAGGAAGGCCAGCGCGGCCGGCCAGATGCCCAGCCGGGGAGGTTGCGATACCGCTCCTTCGCCACCCAGCCCCAACCAGGAGGCCAGGGTGCGCCAGGGGTTGAGGGCACTCCACAGATCGCCGGCCACGGCTCCCGCGAAGGGGACCACCAGCCAGAAGACCACCCATACGGTCACCGGGACGATGTTGGCCGTCACCCCCTGCGTACCGATCAACCCGGCCACCACCACCAGGGCTAGCCCGGCCACCCCCGCCACCCGTAGCACCCCCCAGGCCGGCCCGAGCGGGACCGCCAGACGATGGTTGCGAACGCCGTCCTGCAGCCGCGGCCTGGGCCAGAGGACGGCCAGGGCCCCGAAGGAGAGCACCAGCACCAGCGCCGCCCCGTAGATGAAGAGCTCCAGCGGAACCGGGAGGTCGGCCCGACCCCCGATCCCGTGCGCCCACACCTCCCGCGGCCTCATGGGCTCACCTCCAGTTCGAGTAGGTGCAGGTGCGACTCCTCCAGCTCCACCTCGAAGATGCCGGGTATGTCGGCCACGAACTCCAGGGTGGCCGGCCGGCCGGGCTCCACCTCGGCACGCAGGTCGTAACCGTGCACGTGGACCTCCTCGCTGAGGTCCGCCTCGACCGTCAACCGCACCGGCGAGCCCTGCCGAACTTCGACCCGTCCGCCACCCTCCACCTGACCGTCCTCCACCCTGACCACGATCTCGTGGGTCGGGACGGTGCTGGTGGTGGGAGCAAGGGTGGTGCTGGTGGTGCTCGTGCTGGTGGTGGTCGTGGTGGTCAGGGTGGTGGCCGTCGTGGAGGTAGGTGCCGAGGCGGGGTTCCCGCAGGCCGCCAGGACGAGCACCAGGACCGCGACTCGATGCACAGATGAATCCTTCCTCTAGCTAGCGGTTCGATCCTTCGGGCCGGGTCAGGAAGGAGGGCCCCGCCGGCTGATCGAACCGAGCGACGGCGGAGTGCCGACCGAGGAGCCGGTCGCGGCAAGGCTGAGGGAGGGGACGAAGGTGAAGACGACTCGCCCGTTCCCCAGGAGCCGGCCGGCCACCGCCTGGCCGCCCACGCGCACAGCCCCCACCACCAACGAGGCCACCAGCACCTGGGCGGCCAGCCCGACCCACAGAGCCGGTTCGTGGACCAGGGCATGGGCGCCTTGGCCGGCCAGCGCCCTCTCGGCCAGCTCCTGCGTTCCGAAGGCGGCCGCCTGGGCGAGAGCCAGGGAGCCGGGCCGCAGCCTCCACCTGCCGCGCATCTCGACCCACACCAGCCAGGCGACGGCGGCCAGGGTGAGGGGGAGGAGCACCTCCACCAAGGGGCCCAGATGTGCATGGCCGCCCAGCGCCTGGCGGCGCTGCTCGGCCGAGGGATGGGCCAGCAGGTAGCCGAGGGCGTGACCCACCTGGGCCATCCCCACGGCCAGCACGCCGAGGGCGAGGATACGATGCACACCCAGAGGGTAGCCCCCTCCGGCGTCAGGGCCCGGGGGGCCGCAGCCGGTATCCCACTCCGCGCACGGTCTCGATGGCCGGACCGGGGAGCGGCTCGAGCCGGCGGCGCAACCGCCGGATGTGCTGGTCGAGGGTGCGGGTGTCCCCGACATAGTCGAATCCCCAAACCTCCTCGATCAGGCGGTCGCGACTCACCACCCGGTCGGCCCTCTCCATGAGCACGCGCAGCAGGGCGAACTCCTTGCGGGGGAGAGACAGTGCGTGCTCTCCCACCCGTAGCTCATGGCGCCCCGGGTCCAGCACGGCCTCCCCCACCACCAGCACCTCCGGCTCGGTGGCGGCCGCCGCCCGCCGCAGATTGGCCCGTAGCCGGGCCACCAGCTCTCGTACCGAGTAAGGCTTGGTGAGGTAGTCGTCGGCTCCCAGCTCCAGGGCGGCCACCACGTCCGCCTCGGCGTCCTTGGCGCTGATGACGATGACCGGCACCGCCGATTCCTCCCGGATGCGCCGCAGCACGTCCAGCCCGGGGAGCTGCGGGAGCATCAGGTCGAGCAGTACCAGATCCGGCCCCCACTCGCGGAAGGCCCGCAGGGCCTCTCGTCCATCGGTGGCCACCTCCACGGTGAAGCCGTCGCGGGAGAGCGCCGCCGACAGCGCCTCGACATAGGAGGGCTCGTCCTCCACCAAGAGAACCCGTAGCTCAGGCACGGTGGATGGGCAGGTCCAGCCAGAAGCGACTCCCCCTTCCCTCCTCCGAGTCCACCTGGACGCTCCCGCCGTGGTTGATGGCCACATGCTTGACGATGGCCAAGCCCAGCCCGGTCCCTTCGCCGGCCGAGGCGCGCTCCAGCCGGTAGAAGCGCTCGAAGATGCGCTCCAGCTGGGAAGCCGGGACGCCGGTTCCCTGGTCTTCCACCTCGACCACCGCCCGCTCATCCCGCTCCATCACCCGCAGGCATACCTTGGCGCCCGGCGGCGAGTACTTGATCGCGTTGTCGAGCAGGTTGAAGAGGGCCGAGGTGAGCTGTCGCCGGTCCCCCAGGACCACCAGCCCGTCGGGGACCGCATCCACCAACACGTCGACTCCCTGGGCAGGGAGCCGCTCGAGGGCATCCTCCACCACCGCCGCCACGGCCACAGGCTCGAAGCGGACCGCCTCTGCCTCGATCCGCGAGAGGTCGAGGAGCTCCTCCACCAGCCGACCGAGCCGCCGGGCCTCCTCCGCCACGCGCTGGGCCAGCCGGACGGTCAGCTGCGGGTCGTCCAGGCTGGTGGCCAGGGTCTCGGCCAGCACCGACAGGGCTCCCAAGGGGGTCTTCAGCTCGTGGCTGGCGTTGGCCACGAAGTCCCGTCGCACCTCGTCGAGCCGGCGCCCTTCGGTGAGGTCTTCGATGTAGAGGACCGCTCCTTCATCCAGGGGAGCCGCCCTGAGCCGAAGGGCCCGCCGCACCGGTGTGTAGAGGTCGAGCTCCCGGCTGAGCGGCCGACCCTCGCGGAGCACCTCGGCGAGCACCTCGGTGATGCGCACCTCGGCCACCGCCTCACCGTGCCGGGCATCCAGGAAGCGGTGAGCCACGGGATTGGCCAACCGTACCCTCCCAGCCCCATCGGTGACCAGCACCCCCAGCTCCGTGCCGTGCAGCGCACCCTCCACCTGGGCGGTACGCTGCTCGGCCGCAGCCAGGGCGCCCCGGAGGCGATCCATCTCGGCCAAGTCCGCCAGGCGCGCGGTAGCCAGGGCGGCCGATCTGCTCCGCCACCAGACGCCCGCAGCCAGCGCGGCAAGTCCCACCAGCCCGATGACCAGGGCTTCCACGTGCCCAGGATAGGGAGCTGCGGCCACTCCTCAGGGAGACGGCCGGCGCCAAGAGTTCACCTGGAGTTCACCTCCGGGAGGCGCCGCGGTCACCTGCTCCTCCTACCTTGCCGGGCACACAACGAGTGCGGAGGAGGAAGAAGTACCCATGCGACCAAACCTGATTCTGTTGCTCACGACCATCGGCCTGATCCTGGCGGCCTGCGGAGGCGGGGGAACCGGCCAGCCACCCACCAACAACGAGGCGGGCGGGCTCTCCGGCCAGGTGGTGGTGTCCGGCTCCTCCACGGTGGAGCCCATCACCGCCCGGGTAGCGGAGACGTTCGCCGCCCAGAACCCCAACGTGGCGGTCAGCGTGGATGGCCCCGGCACCAGCGACGGCTTCGAGCTCTTCTGCAATGGGGAGACCGACATCTCCGATGCTTCTCGGGCGATCAGCGCCGAAGAGATCGAGACCTGCACCCAGAATGGGGTAGAGCCGATCGAGATCAGTGTGGCCATCGACGGCCTCTCGGTGCTGACCTCCACCGACAACGCAGAGGTGAGCTGCCTGGACTTCGGCGACCTCTACGCCCTGCTGGGCCCGGAGTCGACCGGCTTCCAGACGTGGTCGGACGCCGACGGCCTGGCGGCCGAGCTGCAGGCCGGGGGACTGGGAGGGAGCCACGCCCCCTACATCGAGGCGCCGCTGGTGGTGACCGCCCCCGGCGAGGAGTCGGGCACCTTCGACTCCTTCATCGAGATCGTGCTGGCGGACATCGCCGAGCAGCGGGGAGCAGAGGAGACCACCCGGCCGGACTACGTGGCCTCCGGCAACGACAACGTGATCATCGAGGGTATCTCCGGCAGCCCCACCTCGCTGGGCTGGGTGGGCTATGCCTTCTTCCTGGCCAACCAACAGGTGGTCAAGGCGCTGGAGATCGACGGCGGTGGCGGGTGTGTGGCCCCCACCCCCGAGACCATCGCCAGCGGCGATTACCCGATCTCCCGACCGCTGTACATCTACGTCAACAAGGCCCGGGCGGAGGAGAAGCCCGAGGTGACCGCCTTGGTCGACTTCTATCTAACCGAGGAGGGTCTGGCCTCGGTCGACGACACCGGCTACGTGCGCCTCACCGAGGAGGAGTACGCCCAGTGGCGGGAGAGCTGGACCGGCCGCAGGGTGGTGACCGGACCGTGAATCGAGAGAGCGGTCGGACGGGTAGGTTTCCCGCGACCCTCCCCAAGGCATGACCACGAACACCGCTCGACACATCCTGACCGGCAACCGGGCCAGGCGGCGCCGAGAGGCACTCATGCGCCGCCTGTTCTTGGGCAGCGCGGCCACCTCCATCCTGGTCAGTGTGGCGATCGTCGTCTCCCTGCTCGGGGAGGCCTACACCTTCGTGGCCAACGTGGACCTCGCCCAGCTCTACGGCATCGGCTGGTTCCCCCGCCGGGGGGTATACGACCTGCGCACCATCCTGGCCGGCACCCTGGTGGTAACCGGGATCGCCATGGTGGTGGCCGGCCCGCTGGGGCTGGGAGCGGCCATCTACCTCTCCGAGTACGCCAACCCGCGGGTGCGCCGGCTGCTCAAGCCCACCCTGGAGGTGCTGGCCGGCATCCCCAGCGTGGTGCTGGGGTTCTTCGCCCTCACCTGGATCAGTCCTCAGGTCATCAAGCGGATCTGGGAGGAGGCGGCCGGCTTCAACATGGGAGCGGCCGGCCTCGGGGTGGGCATTCTCATCATCCCGCTGGTGGCCTCTATCTCCGAGGACGCCCTGCGAGCCGTGCCCGGCTCGCTGCGCGAGGCCTCGTACGGGCTGGGGGCATCCCGCATGCTCACCTCGATACGGGTGGTGGTGCCGGCGGCGGTGTCGGGGATCGTCGCCTCCCTGATCGTGGCCTTCTCCCGGGCGATCGGGGAGACCATGGTGGTGGCCATCGCCGCCGGGGCGACCGGCGGCTCTATCTTCACCCTGGACCCCTCCCAGCCCGGCCAGACCATGACCGCCGCCATGGCCGCCCTGGCCATCGGCTCCGATCGGGTGCGGGGAGCCGACTACGCCTTCCAGAGCCTGTTCTTCGTCGGCCTGCTGCTCTTCATCATGACTTTCACCCTCAACGTGATCTCGGAGCGCTTCGTGCGCCGCGTACGGCAGAAATACTGATGGTGGAAGCGGCCACGAGGCCGGGCCGGCCCGGGCTGCCGCAGGCAGCGCCTACCAGCACGGCACTCAGGGCCGGGCCGGCATTGAGGAGAGCCTGATGTCGACCGCCACCACCCCCGCCCCGGCCCTGGTGCGCCGGGCGCTGCGGCGGCGCCGGGCGGACTGGAAAGGCCGCCTTTTCGAAGGGGCGCTGCTCGGTACCCTGCTCGTCTCCCTACTCATCCTGCTCACCCTGCTCACGGAGGTGGTGCGGGGGAGCACGGCGGTGTTCGCCGAGCGGAGCGTGGGGGACTTCATAGCCAGCCAGCTGTCCGCCAACCCGGAGGTGGCCGGAGTGCGCCAGGCGCTGCTCGGCTCCCTCTACCTGATGATCTTCACCGCCTTGATCTCCTTCCCGCTGGGGATCGGAGCGGCCATCTACCTGGAGGAGTACGCCGCCGACACCCGCTTCACGCGCCTGGTCAACTCCAACATCCGCAACTTGGCCGGTGTGCCCTCCATCGTCTACGGTCTGTTGGGCCTCAGCCTGTTCGTCAAGGCGGCCGGAGCGCTCACCGGACCCCAGGTGGAAGGACGTAGCGTGATCTCCGGGGGCCTCACGCTGGGGATCCTGGTCCTCCCCATCGTGATCATCGTCACCGCCGAAGCGCTGCGGGCGGTGCCGGAGACCATCCGGGAGGCCGCCTTCGGCGTGGGGGCCACCCCCTGGCAGGCCATTCGCCACCACGTGCTGCCGGTGGCGGCACCGGGCATCTTCACCGGCATCATCCTCTCCCTGGGAAGGGCCTTCGGCGAAGCGGCCCCCTTGCTCATGGTGGGGGGTATCACCACGTTCTTCTCCAGTGGCGGGGCCGGTTGGTTCGAGCAGCTGCGAGGGCGCTTCAGCGCCCTGCCGGTGATCATCTTCCGCTGGGCCAGCCTCCCCCAGGAGGACTTCCGGCACCTGACCTCGGCGGCCATCGTGGTGATACTGGTGCTGCTGCTGGCAGTGAACGCCACCGCCATCATCCTCCGCAATCGCTACGAGAGGGAAGGATGAGATGCACCCGGAGATGACCGATATCCTCACCTCCGCCGGGCAGACGGCCGCACGCCGCCTCGCTACTGTCAGGGCGGTGGAACGGGGCGAAGGCGACCAGGGAGCATTGGTCTTCGAGCTGCAGGATCTCTCCGTCTATTACGGGGAGTTCCGGGCGGTGCGGGAGGTGGACCTCCCCGTTCACCAGAACGAGATCACCGCCCTGATCGGTCCCTCCGGATGCGGCAAGACCACCGTGCTGCGCTGCTTCAACCGCCTGAACGACCTGATCGAGATCGCCCGGGTAGACGGCCAGGTCCTCTACCACGGGCAGGACGTGTACGCCCACGACGTCGATCCCGTGGAGCTGCGCCGGCGGGTGGGGATGGTGTTTCAGAAGCCCAACCCCTTCCCCAAGTCCGTGTACGACAACGTGGCCTTCGGTCCGCGGATCGCCGGGTTGACGGCCCACCTGGACGACCTGGTGGAGGAATCGCTGCGCCGGGCGGCGCTGTGGGAGGAGGTCAAGGACAAGTTGCGCGCCTCGGCGATGGCCCTCTCGGGCGGTCAGCAGCAGCGGCTGTGCATCGCCCGTGCCATCGCCACCGCGCCGGACGTGATTCTCATGGACGAGCCCTGCTCGTCCCTGGACCCCATCGCCACCCTCAGGATCGAGGAGCTCATGTTCGACCTCAAGGAGGACTACACGATCGTCATCGTCACCCACAACATGCAGCAGGCCGCCCGGGTGAGCGACCGGACCGCCTTCTTCACCGTCGACGTGCGTGACGACGGCCAGCGCACCGGCGTGCTCATCGAGTACGACTACACGGAGAAGATCTTCACCAATCCCTCCCAACCTCGAACGGAGGATTACGTCACCGGCCGGTTCGGGTAGGAATGTCGGCATGAGGGAATCGGTTCGCCATCACTTCGACGCCTCGCTGGTCGAGCTCAAGGAGGGGACCATCCACATGGCCGGACTGGTGCTGGAGAACATCCATCGCACGTCGGAGGCCATCCTCGAGAACAGGCTCGATCTGGTGGAGAGGGTCATCAGCGCCGACGACGAGGTGGATCGTCGCTATGCGGCCCTCGAGCAGCAGCTCTTCGAGGTGGTGGCCCGCCAGCAGCCGGTGGCCGGCGACCTGCGCTTCCTGATCTCGCTGGCGAGGATGCTGCACGAGGTGGAGCGCTGCGGGGACCTGGCGGTCAACACCGCCAAGGCCCTCGACCGCGCCGCCGGCTTCCAGCTCCCCGGGGGCCTGCGAGGGATGCTGTCCCGCCTCTGCCGGGATGCGGCCGGGCTCTTCGCCGAGGCCATCGACGCCCTGGCCGACCTGGACGGGGCCGCCGGGGAGGCCCTGGACGCCCGGGACGACGTGGTCGATGAGCTGGTCGACCAGCTCATGGCAGCCCTCCTGGGGGGGCAGGGCGACATCCCTCTCGACGTTGCCTTGGAGCTGGCCCTGGTGGCTCGTTACATGGAGAGGATCGCCGACCACGGCGTGAACGTAGGCGATCATGTCTCCTACATCGTCACCGGCAACTTCCCCCAGCACCGCCGCCTTCCACTGGCTCGAGGCTGATCAACTACCGTTTCCGCACTCGCCAGACAAGAAGGTTTCCATGCCGCTCTGGTTCGTGTTAGTGCTGGCCTACCTCTTCGAGTTCGCCAACGGCTGGACGGATGCTCCCAACTCGATCGCCACGGTGATCTCCACCCGGGTGCTGCGGCCCCTGCACGCGGTGGGGATGGCGGCGGTGCTCAACTTGGTGGGGGCGCTGCTGGGCACGGCGGTGGCCAAGACGATCGCCAAGGGCATCGTCGACCCCCAGTTCGTCACCCTGGAAACGGTGGGGGCGGCGGTGCTGGCCGGCACCATCTGGGCCATGGGAGCCCAGTACTTTGGGCTCCCCTCGTCTGAGTCCCATGCCCTGGTGGCGGGCCTGTTGGGGGCCGGATTCGGGGCCGGCGCCCTGCGCGCCCTGGAGTGGGAGGGGACTCGCAAGGCGCTCATCGGCTTGGTGACCTCGCCCGTGGGCGGGTTCTTCGTGGCGTTGGGGATCATGGTGGCCATCTTCTGGGGGTTCGCCCGGGTGCGGGCCAGCCTGGTGCGCCGGTTCTTCGGCAGCGCCCAGATGCTCTCCGCCGGATTCATGGCGCTCAGCCACGGCACCAACGATGCGCAAAAAACTATGGGCGTCATCGCCCTGGCGGTGTTCCTCCACCAGAACCCGGGAACATCGGCCCCGGAAGAGTTCTCCATCGACCTCTGGATCATCGTCTCGGCAGCGGTGGTGATGGGCCTCGGCACCCTGGTGGGCGGCTGGCGGGTGATCCGCACCATCGGCCTGCGCCTCACCAAGCTGGAGCCGGTGAACGGCTTCGCCGCCGAGACCGGGGCGGCGGTGGTGATATTCGGCGCGGCCCGTTTCGGGATACCGGTTTCCACCACCCACGCCATCGGCTCGGCCATCATGGGCGTGGGAGCCACCCAACGACTCTCGGCGGTGCGCTGGGGGATCGCCGGACAAATCGTGTCCGCCTGGATTCTCACCTGGCCCGCCTGCGCCCTGCTGGGCTTTCTGCTCGCCAGGCTGTTCGGCCGGGTGTTCTGAGGTATCGTCACCGCTCGGAAAGGAGCAGGGAAGCCGATGGCCAGACTTCGCTTCCGCCTGATCCCCAGGGACGAGGCGTTCTTCGACCTCTTCGTCGAGCATGCCCGAATCCTGGTGCAGGCCGCCGAGGTGATGCGAGAGGTCGTGTCGGACGGCGCCGACCTGGCCGGGCAGGTGGGGAGACTGCGCGACCTGGAGCATGAGGGGGACGCCGTCACACGCGATGTCATGCATCGCCTCAACACCAGCTTCGTGACCCCCTTGGACCGTGAGGACATCCACCGGCTGGCCAGCAACATGGACAACGTCATCGACTATCTGGACGAGGCGGCCCAGTTTCTCCACCTCCACAACATCGACAAGCCGCTGCCACAGATGCGAGATCAGGCCGAGCTGGTGGTGCAGGCCGCGCGGGCCACCGAGGAGGCCATGAAGCGGCTTCCCGACTTTCGCAAGCTGGCCTCCTTTGCCGAGGAGATCAATCACTTGGAGGACGAGGGGGACCGCGTCTACCGAGAGGCGGTGGCCGACCTCTTCTCCGGCGAGCACGGAGCCATGGACGTCCTGAAGTGGACCAGCGTCATCGAAGCGTTGGAGGGCGCCATGGACCAGCTGGAGGACGTGGCCAACGTCGTGGAGGGCATCGCGCTCAAGCACGCCTGAGTATGTCGCCGTGAATAGCCCGACTACCCGTTCTGGTCTCGGAAAATGACCCGATAGGGTCAAAGTCAGGGACTCCTCGGGTTTCTGGCCTAGGTTGACAGGAAGGCCGCCACCCTGAGGGTCATCTACGAGGAGCTGGGGGAAGAGGGCTGCGGGTCGCCTGCCGGCGACCCTAGTGCGGTGTCCCGGAAGTAGGTCGGATATATCGCCGAGGCCTCGGCGCCATCCGGCAAGGACGCACGACGAAGGCGCAGCCTGGTGCTG
>JBOGFC010000060.1:0-6120 GCA_050742155.1 Acidimicrobiia bacterium | reverse complement strand
AGTTGTGGCTGGTGGTGGCGGCCATCCTGGTCTTCTTCATGCAGGCCGGCTTCGCCCTGGTGGAGGCGGGGTTCACCAGGGCCAAGAACGCCGGCAACATCGTCATGAAGAACTTCATGGACTTCTGCGTGGGGGCGCTGGTCTATTGGGCCTTCGGGTTCGGCCTGGCCTACGGCGGCACCGAGGTGGGCCGCCTGGTGGCCACCGGACATTGGTTCGTCTCGGAGGCCGAGCTGAGCCCGACCTGGTTCTTCCAGGTGGTGTTCGCCGCCACCGCCGCCACCATCGTCTCCGGGGCCATGGCGGAGCGCACCAAGTTCTCGGCCTATCTGATCTACACGACGTTCATCTCCGGCCTCATCTACCCGGTGGTGACCAATTGGGTGTGGGGCAACGGCTGGCTCTCACCCTTCGCCGCGCACGGGGACCCGCTGGGCCCGGTCGGGATGCTCGACTTCGCCGGCTCGGGGGCGGTGCACCTGGTGGGCGGGACCGCCGCCCTGGCCGGGGTGCTGGTCCTGGGACCCCGGCTCGGCAAGTACGACGAGAACGGGCGCCCGCTCCCCATCCCCGGCCACTCCCTCACCCTCGGGGCGCTGGGGGTCTTCATCCTGTGGTTCGGTTGGTACGGTTTCAATGCCGGCTCCACCCTCTGCGCGGTGGGCTGTGACTTCGCCTCGGCGGCCGTCACCACCACCTTGGCCGGGGCGGCCGGGGCGCTGGCCGCCATGTTCACCGCCTGGTGGCTCCCCTTCGCTCGCCGGCCCGACGTGGGGCTGACCCTCAACGGCGGCCTGGCCGGCCTGGTGGGGATCACCGCCGGAGCCGGCTACCTCCACAACCTGCCGGCGGTGGTGGTGGGAGGCGTGGCCGGGGTGCTGGTGGTGCTCTCGATCGTCACGCTGGAGCGGATCGGGATCGACGACCCGGTGGGGGCGATCTCGGTACACGGCACCGCCGGGCTGTGGGGGGTGCTGGCGGTGGGCCTCTTCGCCGAGGTGGGGCTGGTGGATGGACTGGGGTTGGCCGAGGGGGCCGGAGGCCTCCTCGCCGGGGGCGGGCTCGGCCTCCTCCTCACCCAGGGAGTGGGGGCGGTGGCCATCGTCGGCTGGACCTTCCTGACCTCACTGGCCGTCTTCCGGGCCATCGACCGGTTGCACGGGTTGCGGGTCGGGCCCGATGAGGAGCTGGGCGGCCTCGACCACTTCGAGCACGGAGCCGCCGCCTACCCGGAGTTCATGAACGGCCGGGCTCCTTCCGAGCTCGTCACGGCGGGCCGATCGTCCTAGCCGACCTCGGCCAGGAGCTCCAGCACCACCCGGTTGAGCTCGGGCGGGCGCTCCAGGCCCACCATGTGGGCCACTCCGGGCAAGACCACCTTGCGGCTGTCCCGTATCCATGGCCGATAGTAGAGGCGGCCTCCTGCTACCGGCGCGAACCCCGATTCGCCCTTCATCTCTCCCTCCAACGGTGCGGGCGCGCCCGCAGGTCCTCGAAACCCAACTCCTCACACAGGTCCAGGAACTGCTCCCGCCGGACCCCGCGCCACTCGAGGTCTTCGAACGACTCGCCGAGCGGCACATCGGTGCGGAGCGTGGCCAGGTAGCGATACAAGAGCGCCTCCCCCATCCCTCTCCGCAGGGCGGCGGCCAGGCGCTCAGCACCCCGCAACGGCACCTGCCACAGAGTCCTCTCGAGCGGAATGAGCTCGAGGTGACGGTAGCGGGCCAGCAGGGCGGCCGCCGACCTGGCCCCCCAGCCGGGCAGCCCCGGATAGCCGTCCGAGCTGTCGCCCACCAGAGCCAGGTAATCCGGGATGGAGGCGGGCACCACCCCGAACTTCTCGGTCACTCCCCGCTCGTCGTAAGCAATCTGCCGGCGGCGGTCGTAAAGCACGACCCGCTCCCCGAGCACGCACTGGGCCATGTCCTTGTCGGGAGTGAGGATCACCACCTGGTCGACCTGGTCCAAGAAGCGCACCGCCCCGGAGGCGAGCGCGTCGTCGGCCTCGTAGAAGTCCATCGCCCACACCACCACCCCCAGCGCTTCCAGGGCCCGCTCGGCCAGCGGGAACTGGGCGAGCAGGTCGGCCGGTACCCCGGCCTCGGTCTTGTAGCCGAGGAAGAGGTCGTTACGGAAGGAGCGGATCACCTGGTCGGTGGCGGCCGCCAGATGGGTGACCCCATCCTCCCGCAGCAGGGAGAGCACGCTCTGCGCCAGGCCGGCCACGGCCCCCACCTCCCGGCCGTCCGGGGAGCGCCGCGGGGGCGGCCCAAAGTAGGCCCGGAAGAGCTCGTAGGTGGCGTCGAGCAGGTGGAGTCTCACGCGTCGATGCTATCCGGCGCGCCCTCGCTGCCCTCCACTACCGTTGCGTCAGCATGGCCACCAGGTCACACACCCGAATGGTGGAGGCGGGCACTGCCGAGTTGCGGAGCCCACCCCTCTCCCCGATCTGGCGGATGGCCAGGGG
Source organism: Acidimicrobiia bacterium (assembly GCA_050742155.1). Taxonomy (GTDB): domain Bacteria; phylum Actinomycetota; class Acidimicrobiia; order Spongiisociales; family JALYHC01; genus JBOGFC01. The sequence goes on along the minus strand of JBOGFC010000060.1, from coordinate 3,650 downwards.
CGAGGCCACCCTGGCCACTGCCCGCCGCTATCCCCGCCAGCACTTCTCGCGGATCGCCTTGGCCGACGGGACGATCTGGATCCTGCATCCGGAGCGCTGGGGCGTGGTGCAGGCGGTGGAGGACGAGGTCCCCTTCGCCCGGGCCACCCGCAACACTTGGTCCGGGCGCCACTGGGAGGTGGGGGGGGTCGGCTTCAGCTATGAGCTGCGGCCCCGCTCGCTCTTGTTCCGCAGATGGTCGCTCCAGGTGGGCAACGAGCCGGTGGTCAACCTGCAGGGCAGGTTCTTCTCGTACAACCGGATGGCGGTGGAGGTGGTGGTCCCGGTGCCGCTGGTGGCGGTGCTCCTGTCCTGGCACGTCATCGTCCGCTCCTGGGAGGCGTCCGCCTCCTCCCATTTGGTACTGCACACCGGACGGACCCAGCCCGGTCCGGTGGCCGACCCCGGATGAGCGGCGGGCCACTCCCCCCGAACCCGCCGCGAGTCCATGACCCTACCCGCAGCCGCCCTCGCGTGCCCGGGCCGATCATGCTGAGTTTTCGCGATGACTCTGCCCCTCCCCTCGGGGGCGCAACCTCGCCGCCATTCGAGCCGTAGCGAGCAAGCCGTACCCGAGCAACCGGCGGGAGAGGATCCCCGACACCGCTCCCAGCACCACGTGGCGCAGGCCCGCCTCCTGTAGCTGCCGGAGATAGGCGAGAAGCCCTTCGGGCGTCCCCCACGCCACCCGGCGCTCCAGGAGCTCCCGGGGTACGGCCTCGATGGCACGGTCAAGGGCCGAGCGGCCGTAGCGCTGCGGCACGAAGTCGACCAGCCCCCGGAAGCCCTCTCCCAAGGGATGCTCGAACCCTTCTGCCGACCACACCGAGGCGGGGATGAGGAGCGCCCCGAAGCGGACCGGGCGGGTGTCGAGCAGGGAGCGGGCCTCCTTCTCGGTGGGTGCCAGCAGCATGGGGAGGGAGAGGCCGGGGGTGATGGCGTCCGGGTCTCGACCCGCCTCGGCGGCCGCCCGGCGGATCACCGCCAGCTTGTCGGCGTACTCGACCGGGGTCATGTAGTGGGTGGGATACCAGCCATCGCCATGCCGGCCGGTGAGCCGGAGCATGCGGGGTCCGTGAGCCGCCAGCCAGATCTGCGGAGTGCGCCCCGCGGCCGGCCGGAGATCCATCACCGCCTGCTCCAGCCGGAAGAAGGAACCCGAGTAGTCGAAGGGTCCCTGGGAGGTGAAGCAAAGCCGGATGACCTGGAGGGCTTCCTCGAGCAAACCCACCGGTCGGGAGAAATCGAGGCCGTACGGCTCGGTGTTCTCCCGCTCGCCCGGGCCGATCCCGAGGATGGGCGGGGCCTTGGTCATGTGGGAGAGGGTGAGGAAGGCCTGGGCGAGCAGCACCGGGTGGCGGCGGACCGGCTCGGTCACCCCCACCGCCAGCTGCATCCGACCCACCCGCCGGGCCAGGTACCCGAGCAGGGTCTGGTACTCGAAGATGGCATCGGGGCTCTGCACCCGGCGGGCCAGGAAGCTGAAGTCATCGTCCCAGAGCGCGGCGGGGACGAAGCCCAGGAAGTGATCGATGGTCCACACCGAGTCCAGGCGCCAGAGCCGGGCCCAACGGACCATCCAACGGGTGAGAGCCAGAGGAGGGCGAGTGGGGACCCCGATCCCCACCGCCAGGCGGGTCACCCTGCCAACCCCAGGGCCTCCTCGGCCGACTCCAGGCGCTGGCCCCCCTGCAGGACCGGGGCGAACAGGTCGCCGTAGCGCTGGAGGCGGTCCCAGAGGTTGACGATGGTGAAGGAGTCGGGCCCGACCCGCTCCAGCTCCTCCCAGAGCACCGGCACCGACACCGGGACGCCGGGCCGGGGCCGCACCGAGTACACCGAGGCGATGGTCTTGCCGCCCACGTTCTGATTGTGGTCGATGAACACCTTGCCGGCCCGGCGGGGGATGTCCCACTCCATGGTGGCGTCGTCGGGGTTGGCGCCCACGATCAGCCGGCCGACCGCCTCCACGAAGCGGCGGACTCGCCGGTACGGGTAGGCGGGCTCCAGGGGGACGTAGACGTGCAGGCCGGTGGCCCCCGACGTCTTCAGGTAACCCCGCAGCCCGAGCCGATCGAGGGCCACCTCCACCAGGCGGGCCACCCGCACCACCTGCTCCCAGGTGGCCCCCTCCGCCGGGTCGAGGTCGAAGATGGCGAAGTCCTCGTGCTCGGGCGTGGTGACCCGGCTCAGCCAGGGGTGGAGTTCGATACAGCCCAGATTGACGATCCAGAGGAGCGACTCCAGGTCGGGGGCGGTGCAGTAGTTGATGGGCTGGCCCCGGTGCTCGGAGTGAAGGGGGGCAGTGGCCAGCCAGGGTGGGCGGTGGGAGGGGCACTCCTTCTCATAGAACCAGGCTCCTTCCGCCCCGTCCGGGAAGCGGGCCAGCACGATGGCCCTGTGCGACAGGTGAGGAAGGAGGAGCGGCGCCACCGCCGCGTAGTACTGGAGCAGGTCGCCCTTGGTGTACCCGTCCTGGGGGAAGAAGACCTTGTCCACGTTGGAGAGGCGGACCGGCCGGTCGGTTCCCTGGGTGACGAACGCCTCCCCGTCGCGCGCCACGGTCAGTGAGGATGGCAGCTCCACCCGGGCGAGCGGCCTTGTGGCCGAGGCGCTCGGCGAGCGGGCCTCGGCCAGGCCCTCCTCCAGATCGGTGAGCATCCGTTGGTGGCTCTCCTCGTCGTGGGCCTCGGAGATGAGCACCATCCGCACTCCCGCCTCGGCCGCCGCCTCTACCAGCGGGCCGATGCGCAGGGTCCCCTCGCCGTAGGGGATGTGCCGGATCTCCCCTCGGGGGCCGAACTGGTTGTCGGTGAACTGGGCCTGGAGGGGATCCACCATCCAGCCGGGGAACTCTTCCCGTAAGAACCCGAAGACCGAGAGAAAAGCCTCCCTGCTGGTGAGGGCGCCCCCCGACATGGCGTGCACGTGAGCCCAGTCCACCACCGGCCGAACGAAGGAGAATCGCTTGGCGAGGAGCGCCACGTCGCCCAAGGTGCCGAAGGAGCGGGTGGTCCCGCTGGTCTCCAGGCCCAGCGACACCCCCAGGTGCTGGATCTTGGGCGCCAGCATCTCCAACCCCTGGCCGACTACCTGGAGGAGCTGCTCGGGGGAGCGGCCCTGGGTATAGCCGGCGTGGGCCACGACCGTGCGAGCGGCCAGCTCCCGGCCCAGCTTCACAGTGTGCTCCAGTGCCGCCCGGGTCTGCTTCCCGCGGTCGGGCTCCTCGACGGTCAGAACTGCGAAGTAGGGAGCGTGAACCGAGAGCCAGATATCCCGCTCGGCGGCCAGCTCCCCGAAGCGCCGGCAGCGGGCCTCCTTCCAGGGAAACCCCTTGACGAAGGCCAGCTCGTAAGCCCGATGCCCCTTGGCGACCAGCCCGTCGAGGAAAGCGGCGTCATCCCCATCTGGAGGCAGGCCCGACACGCCGAAGCGGATCACGGCGTAACCCTACCGGGAGAGGATCCACGCCCTAGGGGAGGGCCGGGGAGGGGGTACGATGACCCTGCGGACCGGCCGGGCCTGTGGGGCCGTTAGCTCAACTGGCAGAGCAGGGGACTTTTAATCCCAAGGTTCTGGGTTCGAGACCCAGGCGGCCCACCGACAAACGT
>JBOGFC010000059.1:0-3024 GCA_050742155.1 Acidimicrobiia bacterium | reverse complement strand
GAAGAGGGGGAAGGGGATCCTCCGGAACCGCTCCTCCTCCTCGGCCCGCCGCCGGGCCCAGCCTCGCCCGGGGGAGACCACCGAGAGGATCTCGGTCCAGAGGTGCCCGCGACCAGGTGGGCCCCAGAGGGCGCTCGAGAGGAAGAAGAGCCAGGTGGCGCCCACCGAGCCAACGGGGATCGTCCACCACGGCCAGCCGAGGAGGCGAGCAGCTCCCAGCCCGAGGGCCGTCCCTCCCCCTGCCACCGCCAGGTAGGTGATCGGCACCGGCTCCATCGCCCGGCGGTGACGGAGCACCCGGAGCAAGCCGAGGGGGACCCGCCAGAAGCCGTCGGTGCCCCGGTAGACCAGATAGGAGGCGGAGCCGCCCTGGTGGCCACAAGACCGACAGACCCGCTCCATGTGGCGGAGGGGGCCCCCATAGAGGAGCCAGCGACGCACCACCCGCACGAGGCTCCGCCCAGTCGTCAGCACCGCTGGAAGGGCACGGCGCGGGGGCCCCAACCGTGACCGCCCATGTGCCGTGCCACGACCGCCTCATCGGCTCAAGGGGCGAGGGCGACCTGCCCAGCAGCTTCGGGTTCCACACTGGGAACCGGAGATGGCCGATCCAACGAGACCGACACCGACCGACGCCGCGCGTCCCAGGACCCCGCCCCGGGTGAGCAGGCGGTGGTTCAGCGCGCCGTCTCCGCCGACCATGGCTGCAGTATGCCGCGCGTTCGGGAACCGGAGAGAGCGTCCGGGAGAGCGGTACCTAGGCTCGACTCCCGGCGGACCAAGGCACACCGTCACAGATCGTTCCCGGTGGGGAGGGCTACTCGGCGCCCGATCACGACCCACGCCAGGACACCCGCCAAGGTGCCGGAGGCCGCACCAGCCAGCAGTCCCGGTCGGAGGCTCGGGCTGTAGGTACCTGACCCCTGATAGGTGATGCCGCCCAGGCTGCGACAGACGACGGATCCCGCCGGGACCGCCTCCTCGACCGGAACAGGCGTCGCTCGACACCAGGCGGGGGCCACCAGCGCGTACCCGACGAGGAAGCCGAGCACCACCACCAGCCCCGACCAGAACACCCGAGGTCGGGATCGGAAGGGACTCAAGACGACGAGGGCGATCGCCACCAACACGAACGCGAGACCAACGCTGACGATGGTGAGGAGCCCGACAACCAGCAGGAGAGCGACGAGCAACCAGTAGCTGAGCTGCCGATTCCATCCCATTGTGGTGGAGGCTAACCGCCACCCGTGACCGCTCGGGTCGGTGGACCTGTCCATGGACCGCGAGCCCCGCGGTCGCTCCGGTCCCCCGAGCGGAGAAGAGCGGATGCCCGACCCCAAGTGGAGCTGACGCTCCTGTCCCACGAGAGTCTCTTGCCATCCCAGGTGGAGGAAGCTCGCCGACTCATGGTCTGGCGCCTGGACTTGGACGACGACCTGCGGCCCTTCTACGCCCTGGTGGAGGACGCGATGCGTGTCAACCTCGCTGCTGCGTTCGGAGATCCGTTCCTCACGTCCGAGCGCGTCTATGGCACCTCGGCTGACCAACTACGGGCGCTCATCGATCGAGTCGACCACCGCCGATTCGAAGTACAGGGCCCAGTGCACCACTGTCCCCGGAGGTCCGAAGGCGATGATCGTTCCGGGCGATGTGTCGGGACCGACCGACACGCCCGCCTCCTGGCCGTCGAGCATGACCAAGCGTGCCGCGAGCAACCGCGAGGTGTCCGGGTCGAACACGAGCTCCTGGCGCCAGCCGCCGCCGCCGTAGGCGACCGAGATCCCCTCCCGGCCCGCGTCGTCGCGCATCCGCCCGCGGAACTCGACCCCGGCGAAGTTCGCGGCGACCTCGTAGAGGGCCCCTCGAAGCTTGGGCGAGGCGTGGGTCTCGGTGAGCAGCTCCCCGATGATCTGGAAGGTCACCCAGTCCGCGCCGTCGCCGCCGACCAGCTCGCGCTTCTCGAGGACGCGGAGCAACTGCTCGGCGTCCGTCGGGAACTCGGAGAGGTCGCGCCTGAAGAGCTCGCCAGGCTCATAGGTGTCGTCAGAGGTCTCGCCCGCGTCCAGGTCGGGCCGTCCGGCCCGCTCCCAGGCCGCGCGGTCCTCGGGGGTCGGGAAGGTGATCTCGCCTACCGTCTCCCGGATCCGCCCGGAGCCGTCCAGCCCGATCCACGACTCCCTGGTGAGCGGCCGGGTGAACTGGAAACTCGGCTCGTCGTTCCCGACGACGTACAGCGACGTCTGCTGGCTCGTGGAGCGCGAGTACAGATGCTGTCCCGGTGCCGGGACAGGCTCGGGCGCCTGGTTAGCGGCGACTCGGGCCAGCCGGCGGAGGGCCTGGGCGGCGGCCGGCGAGGCCCCCCCAGGACCGCCCGGCAGCACCGCGGGCACCGCCACTGCGATCGTCACGGCCGCGGCGGCCACGCCGGCGGCCATTGCCCACCGGCGGCGTGTCGCCTGCCGGCGCTCCACAGGACGCTGGAGGCCGAGGCGTTCGGCCAGCGCCCGCCAGGCTGCTTCCACCTCGCCGTGGAGACCTTTGCCGTCGCCTTCCGGCGGCGTCACGCCTACGACCATGCCCACGAGAGCGTTCGGCCGTGGCTGTTCGGAATCGCCACCAACCTCCTCCGTCACCACCGGCGGTAGGAGAGCCGCCGGCTGCTGGCCTACGCCCGGGCCGGCGTGGATCCCATCGCTGGCTTCGACCACGGGTTCGAGGAGGCCGAGGACCGGGCCGTGGTGGGACGTGCCGGCCCGAGGGCGCGGGACGAGGATTCGCGCTCCATGACGGATCTCCTCCTCGGAGATGGGTGGGGCAACCGCGTCCACGTAGTCGCGGAGCTCTGTGGCGAGGTCAGACATCGCTCATCACCCCCAGGGCTGCGCGCAGCTTCTCAAGACCACGCTCCACGTGGGTCTGTACGGTCGAGGGAGCAATCTCGAGCAGCTGGGCCACCTCCCGGTAGGGGTATCCGCAACCATGCACGAGGACCACTGCCTGGCGCTGGAGAGGGGTGAGACGCTC
>JBOGFC010000058.1:0-13930 GCA_050742155.1 Acidimicrobiia bacterium | reverse complement strand
GCCTGGGAGCTACTCGAGCAGGCCTGGCGGATCGACGATGAGCAACCGATCGAGGCGCCGCTGCTGATCGGGGAGGCGCGGTGAACTACCACGCCATCCGCACCGCCGCGATGGCCCTCACGGCCGCCACCGGACGGGACCGCCACGAACTGGCCCTGGTGCTCGGATCGGGTCTGGGAGACTACGCCGCCTCCCTTCCCGGGGCCAAGCAGATCTCCTACGGCGACCTGCCCGGGTTCCCCGAGACCAAGGTCGAGGGGCACGGGGGGAGCCTGTACGTGGCGGAGATCGAGGGCCACGGGGTGCTGGCTTTCGCAGGGCGGGTCCACCACTACGAGGGCTGGTCGATGGACGAGGTGGTTTTCACGGTCCGGGTGGCCTGCCTGCTCGGATCTCACACCGTGGTGCTCACCAACGCGGCGGGCGGGATCAATCCGGACTACCAGCCCGGTGACCTGGTGCTCATCAAGGACCACATCAATCTCGCCGGAGAGAACCCACTGCGGGGGGCCAACGACGAGCGTCTCGGCCCTCGCTTCCTCGATCTCTCCGACAGCTACCGGGGCAACCTGCGGGCGCTGGCCCACAAGGTGGGCAAGGAGGTCCGCGTCCCGCTCAAGGAAGGCGTCTACGCCTGGTTCGCCGGGCCCTCATACGAGACCCCGGCCGAGGTTGAGATGGCCCGCCGCCTGGGGGCCGACCTGGTGGGGATGTCGACGGTGCCGGAGGCCATCGCCGCCCGCCACATGGGAGCCTGGGTGCTGGGGATCTCGCTGGTCACCAACCTGGCAGCCGGGATCTCCCCCACCCCGCTCTCCCACGAAGATGTCCAAAAGACCGCCCAGGAGGCCAAGGAACGCTTCACCCGCCTGCTCAACGGCCTGCTCCCCCGCCTGGTCTAGTGCCCTGTCTCGTTGCGTGACGGGGCACTAGTTCTGGCGGCGGGGCTGCTCGTCCTCTGGGCGTGCACCTCCGCCCCGGGCGTCCCGGCCACCACCGAGACGTCGGCTCCCCCGTCGGCCACTGCAGTCTCCAGCACCGGCACAACGCTCCAAGCCCGGGCCGGCGCGGCCGGGATCGGCGACCCCTATTACCCGGAGCTGGGCAACGGGGGATACGACGTGGATCACTACACCCTCGACCTGCAGTTCGACCCGGCCGCCAACCAGCTGGAGGCCTTGGTCGGCATCCGCGCTAACGCCACCCAGGACCTCTCGTCGTTCAACCTCGACTTCGCCGGGCCGGAGGTACGGCTGGTGACGGTCGACGGTCGGCCGGCTGGCCACGTGCAGGCCGGGCGGGAGCTGGTGGTCCGGCCCCCCACCGCGATCCGGCACCGCGCCACCTTCGAGGTGACGGCCGCCTACTCCGGGACCCCGGGAACCATTCCGGCGGTGGTTGCCGACCGTCGAGTGGGTTGGTTCGCTGAGGACGACGGTGCCTTCGTGCTCAGCGAGCCCAACGGGACGGCGGCCTGGCTGCCGGTCAACGACCATCCGCTCGACAAGGCCACCTACACCGTCCGGGTGACGGTGCCGGAGGGTTACCGGGTCGCCTCGGCCGGGCTGCTCGCCGAGCAGACCACGGAGGCCGGGAAGGTGAGCTACCGATGGGAGTCCTCGAGCCCGATGGCCAGCTACCTCATCCCGCTCGGCATCGGCCCCTTCGAGGCGGAAGAGGAGCCTGGCCCTGCCGGCCTGCCGATCCGCAACTACTTCGACCCGGACGCCGATCCGGCGGTCCGGCGCCTCTTCGACCGGCAGGCCGAGATGATCGAGGTCTTCAGCGAGCTGTTCGGGACCTTTCCGTTCGAGGCTTACGGAGGCCTGGTCGTCGACACCGAGAGCAGGCCCGTAGGGATCGCGCTGGAGACTCAGACCCTCTCCACCTTCATCGCCGGGCAGGGCCTGACCGAGGACGTGGTGGCCCACGAGCTCGCCCACCAATGGTTCGGAAACTCGGTGAGCCTGAAACGCTGGCAGGACATCTGGCTCAACGAGGGCTTCGCCACCTATGCGCAGTGGCTTTGGGCCGAGCATACCGGGAGCGCGGCCCTCGCCTCGTCGGTGGGCCGGGCCTATGAAGCAGTGAGCGGCCGTACGTTCCTCGACCAGGGCCTCTCTCCCGCCGAGGCGGTCAAGGCGGCCGCCGAGGATTTCCCCCCTCCCGGCGAGCCACCCACCGATCGGCTGCTCAATCCAGCCGTCTATCTCCGGGGAGCCCTCACCCTCCACGCCCTGCGGTTGAGCGTGGGAGACGAGACCTTCTTCCAGATCCTGCGCACCTACGCCGAGCGCTTTCGCCATGGCAACGCGGCCACCGGCGACTTCATCGCCCTGGCCGAGGAGGTGAGCGGCACCAGCCTGGAGGACATGTTCTCCGGGTGGCTCCACGCACAACAGGTCCCGACCATCCTCGAACTCGGCCTGGAACCTTTGGGCGGCCCCTGACTGCGGGCCTAGCATCGGCCGTGATGAAGATCGTGGTGTGCGCCAAGCAGATCCCCGACCCGGCCACTCCCTATCAGCTCGATCCGGAGACCTACTTCGTCGTGCGCCCCGAGGACCAGGTGCTGGACGACACCGACCGCTACGGCATCGAGGTGGGGCTGCAGCTCTCCCAAGCCACCGACGGGACCGTCACCGTGGTCTCGATGGGCCCGGCCGGCACGCTGCAGGGGATCCGCCAGGCGCTGGCGATGGGGGCCGACAAGGCGTTGGTGGTGAGCGATCCCGATCTCAAGGGGTCGGACGCCCTGGTAACGGCCCGCGTGCTGGCCGCCGCCGTCCGCAAGGAGGGCTTCGACCTGGTGGTGGCCGGCACCGAGTCCACCGACGGCTATTCCGGAGTGCTCCCCCAACAGCTGGCCGAGCTGTTGGAGGTGCCGGCCTTGACCTTCGCCCGCCAGGTGAGCGTGCAGGGAGGTACGGTGCGGATCGAGCGTCAGACCGCCGAGGGCTACGACGAGGTGGAGGCCGAGCTGCCCGCCCTCGTCTCGGTCACCGCCGGGGCCGTCGAGCCTCGTTATCCCACCTTCAAAGGCATCGTGGCCGCCAAGTCCAAGCCGACCGAGCAGGTGGACGCCGGGGAGCTCGAGTTGGCGGCCGGCGAGGTGGGAGCCGCCGGGTCCGGACAGCAGATCATCGCGGTGGCACCGGCCGCCGAGCGGCAGGCCGGGCAGGTCATCGAAGACGATGGGGAGGCCTACCTCGAGATAGTCGAGCTGCTCGTCAAGGCCAAGGTGATCTGAGGTGGCCGTCGGAGCCACCTGGGTCTTCGCCGAAGAGGCCGACGGAGTCCCGGCCCCCATCGCCCTGGAGATGCTCGGCAAGGCCCGGGGGCTCGGGGAGCGGACCGCGGCGCTCTACCTGGGAACCGGCTCCGCTGACGCCTTCGCCGAGCTGGGTCGTCACGGCGCCGGGACCGTCTACCACCTGGCGCCCCCGGAGGATCGCCTGCCGGCCGCCCCGGTGGCGGCCGCCCTGGCCGGCCTGGTGGAGGAGCACGGCCCCGACCTGTTGCTCTTCGGCCTCACGTACACCGACCGGGACGTGGCCGGCCGCCTCTCGGCCCGCCTCGGCCGGGCCGTGATCTCCAACGCCGTCGACCTGGTCGAAGAGGGCGATGAGCTGCACATCGTCAACGAGATGTACGGCGGGACCACGCTGGTGCGGACCACCTTCCGCCACGACCCGCCCTGGCTGGTCATCGTGCGACCCAAGTCCTTCCCGGCCCAGCCCACCGATGGTCAAGCGCCCGAGGTGGTCACGGTGAAGCTCCCCGACGTGGGCCATGCCGGGGAGGCAGTGGTGAAGCAACGCCACGTCGAGCCCTCCGAGGGCCCCAAGCTGGAGGACGCCCCGGTGGTGGTGTCGGGGGGCCGGGGACTGGGTGGGGCCGAGAACTTCGCCCTCATCGAGGAGCTGGCCGCTCTCCTGGGCGGGGCCATCGGGGCCACCCGGGCCATCGTGGACGCCGGCTGGGTTCCCTATGCCCTTCAGGTGGGTCAGACCGGCAAGACCGTCAAGCCGAAGATCTACATCGCCGCCGGCATCTCAGGAGCCATGCAGCACCTGGTAGGAATGAAGGACGCCGACACCATCATCGCCATCAACAAGGACCCCGACGCTCCCATCTTCGAGACGGCCGACCTGGGGATCATCGGAGACGTGCACAAGGTGATCCCCAAGCTCATCGAGGAGATCAAGGGCCGCCGGGGAGGCTGACCCCTACCCCGTTCTTGCGTGAGTTACGGACCGCCGGCGGGTCATTTCCCACGCAAGTACGGTGGGGGGGGCGGGATAGCCTGGGCAGGCGCATGACGTCCTTACCAAGGAAGCTCGGCATCAAGGACGGGCACCGGGTGGCGTTGGTGGGGGCACCGGAGAGGTTCGAAGAGCGGCTCGGGCCCCCGCCGGTGGCCCTGGTGACCAGGACGCCGGACCGGGGCCCCTACCACGTCATCGTCATCTTCTCCGTCCGGCTCGACGAGCTGGAGAGCGACTTCCACCGCTTGTACTGGCGGGTGGCCGCCGACGGCGGATTATGGGTGGCCTGGCCGAAGAAGTCGTCGGGCGTGACGACCGACCTCGGCTTCGAGGCTGTCCAGCAGGCCGGGCTCCAGACGGGCATGGTCGACAACAAGATCTGTGCCATCGACGAGGTATGGTCGGGCCTGCGCTTCGTGGTGCGGGTCGAGGACCGACCCGCATGGCCACCAGTCTGATCAGTCGCCGGAGATGGTGAAGCCGTGCGGGAGCAGCTCCTCCAAGGTGTGGATCCGAGCCTCGCCGTCCGGTCCCTGGACGATCACCGTTCGCACCCCGAACTCGGCCATGCGCTGGCGGCACTGGCCGCAGGGATAGCACTCCTCCAGGTCGAGGCAGGCAACGGCCACTGCTTCCAGCTCCCTCGCCCCGGAGGAGACGGCATGCCCGATGGCCACCGCCTCGGCACACAGAGTGGATGGATAGGCGGCGTTCTCCACGTTGGCGCCCCGATAGCGAGTGCCGTCCTTGGCCACCGCCACCGCCCCCACCCGGATCCCCGAGTAGGGGGCGTAGGCCCCTGCGGCGACCTCCCGGGCCTCGTGCAGTAGCTCCTGGGCATTGATCATTCTCTCTCTTCCTCTTGGGGGGCCCGGCGTCGATCGGAAGACGCAGGCGCTACCGGCCCTTCAGGGCCATGGCCCCCCAAACCCCCCAGCAGCGCTTCCAGAAAATCATCCGGATCGAAGGGCACCAGATCGTCCAGCCCCTCGCCCACACCCACCAGCTTGACCGGGATGCCCAGTTCCCGCTCCACCGCCACCACCACCCCTCCCCGGGCGGTGCCGTCCATCTTGGTGAGGACGATGCCGGTCACCCCCACCGCTTCGGTGAAGTCTCTGGCCTGGGCGATGGCGTTCTGTCCGATGGTGGCGTCCAGCACCAGCAACACCTCATCCAGCTCGCCGGCTTCCCGTCGCAGCACCCGGGTCACCTTGGTCAGCTCCTCCATCAGATTGTGCTTGGCGTGCAAGCGCCCAGCGGTATCCACGATCACCACATCCCTGCCCCGAGCTCGGGCCGCCTGATAGGCGTCGAAGGCTACCGAGGCCGGGTCGGCCCCCACCTGGCCCGACACCATCTCCACCCCGGCCCGCTCCGCCCAGGTGCGAAGCTGGAGATCGGCGGCGGCCCGGAAGGTGTCGGCACACCCCAGCAATGGCTCCCGGCCCTCTCTCTTCAAGAGGGTGGCCAGCTTGGCGATGGAGGTCGTCTTGCCCACACCGTTCACCCCCACCACGACGATCACTCCGGGCGCGTGGACCAGTCGAACCTCCCGATCCGGGTCGCCGAAGAGCCTCCGTAGCTCCTCCCGCAGAGCTCGGCGAGCCTCCATCACCTCGCCCGGCCGACGCTCCCGGACCCTCTCCACCACCTCGGTCGAGGTCCTCGCCCCCACGTCGGCGGCCAGCAGAGTTTCCTCCAGCTCCGCCCAGAAGGCATCGTCGAGCCGTCCGCGGCTGAAGAGGACGGCCAGCCGGCCCCCCACCGTCTCTCTGGTCTTGAAGAAGCGATCCGAGGGCGGGGCCGGCCGGGTCGGAGCCGTCCGCGGCCGCAGGAGCACGAACCCGAGCACCACCGCCGCCAAGGCACCCACGACGATCAGCCCGATGACCAGAAGTTCCACGCCGGGGGAGTGTAAGCCCTCCCCCAGCCCCTCCCGGGGAGGTCAGGCGGAGAGCTCGACCTCGGCCATTCGCTTGGCCACCACTTGTGAGGAGGCTCCCGGTTCCATGGTCACCCCGTAGAGGATGTCGGCCGCTTCCATGGTCTGCTGCTGGTGGGTGACCACGATGAGTTGGGCGGTCCCTCGAAGCTGATCGACCAGCCGCAGGAAGCGCCGCAGGTTGGCATCGTCCAGCGCCGCGTCGACCTCGTCGAGGATGTAGAAGGGACTGGGACGGGCCTTGAAGACCGCGAAGAGGAAGGCCAGCGAGGCCAGCGACCGCTCTCCTCCGGAGAGCAGGCTGAGCCGGACCACCTTCTTGCCGAGCGGCTGGGCCTGAATCTCCACCCCGGTCTCCAGGGGGTCGTTTGGATCGGTGAGCCGCAGCTCCCCCCTCCCGCCCGGAAAGAGGATCCGCAGGCTCTCCTCGAAGTGGCCGGCCACCTCGTGATAGGCAGCCAGGAAGAGCTCCACCATCTGGTCTTCCAGCCCTCTGATCACCTTGCGCAGCTCGGCCCGGGATGCCTCCAGATCGGCGAGCTGGCTCTCCAGGAACTCGGATCGTTCGGCGAGCTCCCGGTACTCAGCGGCGGCGAGCGGGTTAACCGGGCCCATCCGTCGCAGCTCGGCCTGGAGTGACTCGAGCCGGTCGGCGGGAGGCACTGCTTCCGGCAGCTCCGGGCGAGGGGCAGCCAGCGCGGCGGCTTCGCCGCCATCAATATCCCGCCGGAGGGCTTCAGCCTCGGCCTCCCGGCGCACGTGCAGCTCGGCCGATTCCACGGCGATGACCGACAGGTGCTCCCGATTCTCCTCGATGGAGCGGCGTAGGTCTCCGAGCCGGGCCCGGGCCTTGGTCAATCGGCTGCCGGCCTCCCCGCTGACCCTACGCCCTTCCCATTGACGATCCCGGAGGGCGCTCACGTGGCCGAGGACCAGCGCCAGCGCTTCCCGAGCTTGCCGCTCGATATCCGCCAGGCGGGCCGGTCGAGCCGGATCCACGGGCCGATCGACCACATCCCCCAGCTCGGCCCGCACCTCCGAGAGGCGCTTCTCCAGCAGCCGACGGCGCTCTACCACGGCCGCGAGCGAGGAGGCGGCCTCCTCCCTGAGGCGCCGGGCCTGCTCGCGGCGGGCGACCAGCCCGGACCTCCGCCGGGCGAGGGTCTCCCAAGCCGCCTGCCGGGTGGCCTCCTCGCCCTCCAGGGCCGTCAGTCGCTCCCGTAGAACCGCGGCGCGCACCTCCCGAGACGTTCCCTCGCCGAGGAGGGAACGGTACCGCTCTTCGAGCCTGACGATCTCCGCCTCCGCCGAGGATCTGCCGCGCTCCAGGCGCGCGAGGGCCTCGGAGGCGCCGGCGATCCGCGTCTCGAGGGATTCCAAGCACTCCAAGGCGATTCGCTCCCGTTCCCGGGCCCGCTCGAAGTCCCGGTGGGTGGTGGTGGCCCGGCTCTGCGCCCGTGCCAGGGACACCTCGCACTCCTCCACCAGCGACTCCAGACGACCGGGCTCGTGGTCCCCCGTCCCGGCCAGACGGATGCCCTGCGCGGTGACCAGATCACCTTCCGGCGTGACCACCCGGATCTCCGGATGGCGCTCGACGAGTTGCCAGGCCGCCCCCCAACCCTCTGCCAGGATGACGTCTCCCAGCAACGAAGCCGCCCAACTCATCTCGGGCCCTTCAGGTATGCAGTCGATGAGAGCCGGCAAGCCCCACTGCTCGGCGATCAGCCGGGCCGGGACGGGTGCATCCTCACCCTCGGCGGACACCACGGCCACTCCCCCCAGGCCCTCCGATTTGAGACGCGCCGCCAGGTCTTCGACGGCAGCCCGGTTGCCCACCGCCAGGGCGTCTGCCCACGGCCCCAGGGCGGCCCGCACAGCCGGGATCAGCTCGCCAACCTCCAGAAACTGGGAAAGGGTCGCCACCCCGTCCGGAAGCACCGGGACAACTCCTCCCAGCGCGTCCAGCCGGGCCTGCGCCCCGGTCAGAGCCAGGCGGGCCTCACCCACCGCCTCCTGGGCGGCGTCCCAGGACTCCTGGGCGGTTTGGCGCTCGGCCCGGGCCGCCTGATAGGCGTCCTGGGCCTGGGCGGCCAGGCCATCCACAACACGTACGTCGGCCCCGAGCCGTCCCACCTCGGCCCCCTCCTCTTCGGCCAGCGAGCGAACGACCTCCAGCCGGTGGGCGAGGGCCTGGGCCTCACGAGCGTCCCGCTCAGCGGCCGTCTCGAGCGCCTGCAGCTCCCCCCGGACCACCGCCGCCGCACCTTCGGGGGGCAGGGCTTCCTGCTCGGCCAGGGACCTCTCCTCGTCCTCCAGTTCCCGTAGCTGGCCCTCCCTCTGCTCGGCCTCCCGGCCGGCCGATCGCTCCTCCCGGGCAGACGCCGCCAGCTCGGACTCCAGGTCCCGGGCCTCCGCTTCGAGGTCCTCCCGCCTCTCTCCTGTCCCCTCCAGCCGGGCCTCCAGGGCGCGCCGACGCTCCTGGGCCACCTGCTCGATGCGGCGCAGGCGCTCGCCGGCGGTCTCCAGGCGGGCGGCGGCCACCGTATCTCGGTCGAGGGCGCGGCCCGCCTCGCCGGCGGCCGCCTCGAGGTCGCCCAGCGACTCCTCCAGAGCCCCAGCTTCTTCCTCTGCCTCGGAGAGGCCGGCGGCGAAGGAGGAGCGGAGCCCGTCGAGCTCTCGCAAGCGGCCGTCGATCCGGCGCAGTTCCTCCCCGCCCAAGAAGAGCCGCAACGCCCGTGCCTCGGCCCGCACCCCCTCGTGGCGCTCCGCCGCCTCCGCCTGGCGCCGGAGGGGCCGCATCTGACGGCGCAGCTCTCGCAGGATGTCGTGCAGCCGCACCAGGTCGTCATCAGTTCGTTCCAGCCGGCGAACCGCCCGCTCCTTGCGAAGCCGGTGCTTGAGGACCCCCGCCGCCTCCTCGATGATCGCCCGGTGATCCTCGGGGGAGGCGTTCAGGATCTCGTCGAGCCGCCCCTGAGCGACGATCACGTGCTGTTGGCGGCCCACTCCGCTGTCGGCGAGCAGCTCCTGGATGTCGAGCAGCCGGCAGTCGGCCCCGTTGATCTGGTAAACGCTGGTGCCATCCCGGTAGAGGCGGCGGGTGATGGTGACCTCCTCCAAGTCGAGGGGGAGCTGCCGGGAGCGGTTGTCGAAGGTGAGGCTCGCCTCGGCCCGGCCCAGGGCCGGTCGGGTGGCGGTGCCGGCGAAGATCAGGTCGTCCATACGCTGGGTGCGGACGCTGCTGGGGGCCTGCGTCCCCATCACCCAGGCCACCGCCTCCACCAGGTTCGATTTCCCGGAGCCGTTCGGGCCCACCACCACGGTCACCCCGGGCTCGAACTCCAGTCGGGTGCGGTCGGCGAAGGACTTGAAGCCGGCGAGCCGCAGCGATCTCAGGTACAAGCGGGATACCTCGGTGAGGGCCTGCGGAGGCTATCAGCGAGAACGCGAAAATCGCATGATTTCGCCACCCGATTCGTTCTTGCGTGAGAAATAACCCGCCGGCGGTCCGGTACTCACGCAAGTTCGGGAAGGGGCTAGCGCCGCAGCTGGAAACCGGTCAGGGAAGGGTCCCCCTCAACCCACTTCACGTCCACACCTTCCACCACCGCTCCGCGAGGCCCCTCGCGGAGCCACCCCTCCAGCCGCCTTACAGCCTGGTCCTCCCCTTGGGCGAACAGCTCGACCCGCCCGTCCGGAAGGTTGCGAACCCAACCCTGCAATCCCCACTCCGCAGCCCGGCGGCGGGCCGTGTCTCGGAAGAACACGCCCTGGACCTGGCCCGAGACGAAGGCATGGATGGCGCTCTCGTCGCTCACCGTTGGCATCGTGGACAGAAGAACGAGCTGCGGCCCCCGAGCACCATGCGGCGGATGGGCGTCCCGCACGCTAGGCAGGGACGGTCTTCGCGCCCGTAGACCCGGAGGCGCTCCACGTACGAGCCCGCCCGGCCGTCCGGCAGCAGGTAGGCCAGGTCCGCCAGGCTCGTACCGCCCCACCGCAGCCCGGCTCGGAGCACCGGGCGGACGGACGCCCGGATGCGGGCCACCTCGTCCGGGTGCAGGGACCCGGCCGGGCGGTCTCCGCGCACCCAGGCCCGGTGCAGCACCTCGTCGGCGTAGATGTTGCCCAGCCCGGCCAGGAACCGCTGATCAAGGAGAAGGGTCTTGATGGCTACCCGGCGGCCGGCCAGGCGCCGAGCCAACTGGGGCGTCCGAGGGAGCGCCTCCAGGGCGTCCGGCCCCATCGTGACGAGCGAGCTGTGCTCCAGCTCCTCGGGGGTGAAGACGGCCACCGCTCCGAAGGTGCGAGGGTCCACGATCCGGATCTCCTGCTGCCTGTCCGTCCGGACCACCACGTGGGTGTGCGGGCTCTCCGCGGCACCGGGTGGAGCGAGCTGGATGCGTCCCGACATCCCGAGGTGAGTCACCCAGACGAGCTCGTCCTCCAGGTCGGCGATGAGGAACTTGCCCAGGCGACGGAGGCGCTCAACGAAACGCCCGGCCAGCCGGTCGGCCACGTCGCCGGGCCGGGGCTGACGGCGGGAAAGCCGAGGATGGCGCACCTCGGCTGCGACGATGCGCGCCCCCTCCAGCGCGGGCATCAGAGAACGGCGCGTGATCTCGACTTCTGGCAGTTCCGGCACCAGCGAATGGTAGGAGTCCCAGGTGCTGAGGCGGGCCCGGTTAGACCTTACGGATCCTCCGTAGCGCCTCCTCGGCGGCTCGCTGCTCGGCCCGCTTCTTGGAGCGGCCCAAGCCCCGACCCAGCTCTTCGCCGTCCACCTCCACCGAGGCGGTGAAGCTGCGCAGGTGATCGGGGCCCTCCCCGCTGATGCGGTAGTAGGGACGGCGCCCTTGCTTGGCCAGCACCTCCTGCAGGCGGGTCTTGTAATCCCGCCAGCCGGGCTCGCTGGCACGTTCGGCGATCTCGTCGCCGAGCAGCTCGAGAATGATGCCTCGGGCCGTCTCGAAGCCAGAGTCGAGATACACCGCTCCGAGCAGCGCCTCCAGGGCGTCGGCCAGCAAGGAGGCCTTCACCCTCCCACCGGTCGAGTCCTCTCCCCTGCCGAGCAGCAGGTGTTCGCCGATACCGAGGCTCTCGGCCAGGCCGGCCAGCGTGATCGCGTTGACAACCCCTGCCCGCACCTTGGCCATGTCACCCTCGGCCAGTTCAGGGAAGCGGTCGAAGATGAAGCCGGTCACCGCCAGCTGGAGGACCGCGTCGCCGAGGAACTCGAGCCGCTCGTTGGATTCCTCCTGTGGGTAGTCCGACAGGTAGGAACGGTGCACGAGCGCCCGACGAAGCAGGTCCCGATCTCCGAAGTGGTGGTGGAGGGCCTCCTCCAGGTCGGCGAGGTCTTCCTGGGCCGATGCGTCCATCAGCCGTCTAGACGTGAGGCCAGCTTCTCGACGAGACCTCGCTCGGCCCCATCGGCCGCCATGGCGAGGGCGTTGGCCACCGCCACCCGCGACGAGGAGCCGTGGGCGATCACCACCACCCCCCCGATCCCCGCCAGGTGTCCGCCGCCGGTGGTCTCGTAGTCCAGATGGGCCTTCAGCTCGCCCAGCTTGGGGCCCAGAGCGGCAGCCACCTCGCGGAACTCCTCCGAACCGAAGATCACTTCGGCCAGCATGGCCAGAACGAACTGGGCGGTGCCCTCGCCGGTCTTGAGGACCATGTTGCCCGTAAAGCCGTCGGTGACGAAGACGTCGGCCTTCTGGGTGGCCAGGTCGCGGCCCTCCACGTTGCCGACGAAATGCAGCCCGCTCTGCTCGAGCAGCCGGTAGGCCTTCCGCTCCAGCTCCCGGCCCTTGCCACGCTCCTCCCCGATCGACAGCAGGCCCACCCGGGGCCGCTCCAGCCCCAGATAGATCTCGGCCAGCGTGGAGCCCATGATTCCGAACTGGGCCAGGTACTCGGGACGGCACTCCGGGTTGGCCCCCGAGTCGATGAGGATCAGGGGGCTGCCGGGCGTGGGGAGGATGGTGGCGATGGCCGGGCGGTGCACCTTGGGAATGCGCCCGATCAGCAGGCTGGCCGCCGCCAGCGCGGCTCCGGTCGAGCCGGCCGACACCATGCCGTCGGCCTCGCCCTCCTTGACCAAGCGGGCGGCTACCGCCACCGAGGACCCCTTCTTCTCGCGGATCGCCCGGACCGGGTCCTCCCCCATCTCGATGACTTCGGGGGCGTGGACGACCGGGAGCTCGGCGGAATGCTCCTCGAGCAGCGGGTGGAGGAGGCCCTCGTCGCCCACCAAGACCACGTTCACCCCCCGCTCGGCGGCCGCCACTGCCCCGCCTACGGTCTCTTTCGGTGCGCGGTCGCCCCCCATGGCATCGAGGGCAACTCGGACCACGCCACCTCCTCCCGGATCAGGCTTCGGGGATCACCTGGCGGCCACGATAGGTGCCACAGTTGGGACATGCCCGATGAGAGAGCTTGGGACTCTTGCAGCGGGGGCACTCGATTGTGCGCGGTGCGGCCAGCTTCCACTGCGCCTTGCGACGCCGGGTTCGGGAGCGCGACATCTTCTTCTTGGGGACCGCCATCTACTTCTCCTCGTGCTCGAAGAGCTGACCGAGCACCGCGAACGGGGAGTCAGGCTCCTCCTCGTGCTGGTGACTGGGGGCTTCATTCAAGTCGATCCCACAACTGGGGCAAAGCCCGCGGCACTCGGGACGGCAAACCGGAGCGAGCGGGAATGACAAGGTGATCTCGTCCCGGAAGAGCTGTTCGAGGTCGATGAGGTCGCCGGGCTCGAGGCGATACCCGTCCTCGTCGGGCTCGGGGCCGTAGAGCTGCACCACCGGCACCAGGCCGAGGTCCTCCCACTCCCTGAGGCAGCGATTGCAGGTGTGGCGCAAGACGAAGCCGACCTCCCCGGTGACCAGAACCCCCTCGAGAAGGGACTCGAAGAGCAGTTCGGCTTCCACCCGCCGTCCGGGGGCGAGACGGGAGAGCTCCACGCCGAAGTCGGCCGGCGCGGAGACGTGGAGACGGCGCTGGCTCCCCGGTCGGGCGACCAGGTCGGAGACGTTGACGACGAAGGGAGAGGTTGGCTGGGCCATGGCGCTGGAGAAGTCTACGGAGGGAACGGTCTTGACAACACGGGGGAGGGCACCGGTCTTCCACGTAGGGTGAGTGCCATGGAAGAGCCCGCCGTGATCCGGCCCGTCCGGGTCGAGGACACCGAAGACGTCGCGCGGCTCTTTCTGGAGAGCGCCCGCCACCACGTGGATCTCGAGCCCGATCTCTATCGCGTCCCCGAGCTGGACCAGGTCATCCAGGAACATCTGCAGTGGCTTGGCCGTGATGATCGGGCCATCCTGGTGGCGGAGGTGGGAGGGCGTGTGGTGGGCTCATTGAGCGTGCGAGTAGTCGAGCCACCCGGTGGAGCCGGGATGATCAGGCCTCGGCGGAGCGCCGACATCGGCATCACTGTGACGAGCGAGCTCCGGGGGCGAGGCATCGGCACCCGCCTCATGCAAGAAGGGGAGGCCTGGGCCCGGGATCACGGCGCCGAGATGCTGACACTCAACGGGCACGTCGCCAACACCGGCGCCCTCCGCCTCTACGAGCGGATGGGTTTTCGCAACGTCGGGTTCTTCATGATCAAGGACCTTCTCCCTCACCCTTCGGGGGAGGGCCGGGGAGGGGAAGAGCTCCCTCACCCTCCGGGGGAGGGCCGGGGAGGCGAAGAGCTCCCTCCCCC